>JAFQTU010000075.1 GCA_017408905.1 Mailhella sp.
AATGGAATTGTTCCGCACCAGCGCGAGCGTTTCCGGCTTGTAATGGCCGAGTATGCCGCGCAGGTCGCGCTGGTTGATGCCGATAGAAACAAGGAAATTGGCGAAGGAATGGCGCAGATCCTGAAGGCGCAGTTCGGGGCGGCCGAACAGTTCGCGTATCTCGTACCATTCGCGGGTGATGGCCGCGAGGCGCGTGCCGTTGCGCGTGAAGAACAGCCACGGCACGTCGTCGCGCCGGGGCAGGCTGTGGATGAGCTTCAGCGCCTCATTATTAAGAGGAATAAGATGCGGGCGGCCGGTGAAGGTGTGGTCGGTGAAGAGTGTGCCCTTTTCGAAATCCACATCTTCCCAGCGGGCGTGGAGTATCTCGGACTTGCTGGCCCCGGTGAGGAGCATCAGGTGGATGGCGTTGGCCGAGGCCCGGTGGCGGTAATTCTTGAGCACGTCCAGAAGCTGGAGCACATCGGAAGAGTCCAGAAGCACAGGCTTGCGGCCCGGCTTGCTGGGGAGATTGGCGTCTTTGAAGGCGGCGTCACTGGACAGGACGCCCCAGCGGACAGCGCAGTTCAGCACATACTTCGCCAGCCAGAACAAGCGAAAACAGGAACTGTAGGACAGGCCCGTCAGCTCAAGGGTGTTCGTCCAGCTTTTCAGAACGGCGGTAGAGATGTCGGCCAGACGATACGCGCCAAGATGCGGCAAGATATGCCGATCAAGATTCTTCTCGTCGGCTTTCCAGCTCCGCTTGGTTTCCCGCGCAAAGGGCAGATAGCGCTCCTGAACGAAGTCGCTGAACAGAGACCCGGCATGGAGCGCCGAGGCCGTACTGTTTTGCTCTCCGATGATATGGAGGCTCGCCATTTTCATCCATCCAGACGCTGTGGCAAAAAAGTGTACCTTTTTGCCATACGAAAAGACGTATTTTTCAGATGAAAAAACTGCTAGTCTTTAAGAAGAGTTTTTGGTAACTTCCAAACAAATACGAGTAATCTTCTTTAACTGGCAAAAAGGTACACATTCCTGACTAAAAGGTACACATTTTCGCCGTGTTATACCGTATCTGTCTTAATCTTTGCGGCGCGATAGCGGAAAGAAGAACGCGCCATGCCGCATAGGTGGGCGGCTTCGGTTGTCGTCAACACATTATCCTTCCATAATCTGACAATCATATCGAAATCCTCAGGAAGCTGTGCAGGGAGTCTCCCGAAGCGCACGCCCCGCGCTTTGGCCGCCGCTATGCCTTCTGCCTGACGCTGTCGTATATTCTCGCGTTCCTTCTGGGCGACGAAGGACAGCACTTGCAGAACGATGTCGGCTATCAGCGTGCCGATGAGGTCTTTATCGCGGCGCGTGTCGAGAAGCGGCATATCGAAGACTAGGATGTCCACCTTTTTTTCGCGCGTCAGGATGCGCCACTGCTCCTGAATCTCTTCGTAGTTGCGCCCCAGACGATCGATGCTCGTAATGCAGAGCTGGTCGCCGGGGCGCAGTTTTTTCATCAATGCCTTGTACTGCGGCCTTTTGAAGTCCTTGCCGGACTGCTTGTCCATGTAGATGCAGTTTCCCGGAATGCCGCGCTCTACCATAGCGATGAGCTGGCGGTCCTCGTGCTGATCGGTGCTGGATACGCGGACGTAGCCGTAAATGCTGCCCATGAAAATTCTCCTTTTGTTTTATTGGATGCGGCATGGTTATTCAGCCTCATTAGTCGTGGTGGTGTCATTGGTGTTTACCGGAATGTCGTGCCTAAGTGCGGCTTCCTTCGACTGGCGAATCCCATTGCGTCTTTTTGCGGAAGCCGATTTGATGATCTGTTCCGTCTCCATTTCGTTCAGATACTTGAAGAGTATAGTCGTTTTGATTGCGACACCACTTTCCTTCAGCTTTTCAGCAAGTTCTCTGGTGGTGAAGCCGCGCTTTTTCATGTCGCGAAGAGTCGGATAAAGGGAGCGGATGGCCTCTCGGAACGTCATTTCGTGGTTGCCTTCGAGCGTCTTTTTCTCGTTCTGGAGATTGGGAAATTCCGCCAGAATCTTGCGTACAGTTTCGGTATTGGTCGACATAACGTGTTGTTTCCTTTCGACGTCTTTCTTACGTCGGGTTAGAGGATTACCGAATCCCGGTCGAGCGGGACGGTCGCCCACGCTTTGCGAATGCAAAGCCTAGTGGGCTATATTTTGGGCCTTGGGCCAAGTCTGGGAGTGCGGATTATCGAGGGGAGAAGGAAGGTCCATTGTCTTCGTGGGCAGGCGCAGGTTTGAGTGCGGCGAGGCGTTGCTGCCGCTCCATTTCGGCACGGAGAACCTCTTCCTGTTGATCGGCGAGGAACTTCTCGAAGCGCGGCTTTTCGTCCGGCTGGGCAATGAACTCTTTGAACGCTCGCGCCGGTTGTGGCTCTGGATGCCGTGCAGGGATTCGCGCTTGAACTTATCCATATGAAGGACAAGGTACGACATGGCGGCTCCCTAGTCATAGGCGATGCTCGCCGTGTTGATGCGCTCCATGAGGGCGCGGATATCCTCTACACGCCACGCTGTAGTGCGCGGTCCGAGCTTCACAGGTTTAGGAAAGATGCCACTGCGGCAGCTTTCCCACCACGCGCTCTTACTCACGGGGAAGATGTTGAGGTTTTGGGGCAGACGGACGTAACCGACTGCCGGCAGATCATGCTTCATAAAAGAACCTCCGTTTTTTGAATTGGTTTACGGAGGCTCTATCACAATTTATCTTGTAAAAACAATATCTTTGATTTTGTACGACTGTGTTTTACGCCGGACTATCCTGCTTTATCCTGGACTATGGAGCTTGCTGATTTCCCCAAAAAATTCTCAAAAAAATCTGAAAAAAGTTTAAAAAATAACGACTCCCCACCTGCCACACATCGAAAATGCGGCAAATAAGGAGTCGGTTATGGGTATCGGAAGAGGGAGAAGGCTTAGTCGAGCCACGCTCTCAGCATATCCATACTATCATGGCCGTGTTGGCGCATAGCATTCCGTTCCTCGTCCGTCCAACCAGTATCAGCGATGGTGAGCTGGGGGAAGCCTTCAGTTTCGGAAGCAGGAGTTTCAGCGGGAGCGTAGATTCGGGTTTCGGTATTGGCAGCAGTCATCATGGTATCCTCCGGAGTTATTTAGTGTTGCGAAGTTCATCGAGATAGTCAGCCCATTTCTGGATGAGGTCTTTCCGCTCCGCCATGTAGTCGGCCCGGTTGTATGCGAGGCGTACCTCATCGGCGCATTTATGAGCGAGCTGGGCTTCTATGGTGTCGGGGCGGAAGTTCATCTCATTGAGCCGAGTGCTTGCCATCGCGCGGAAACCGTGGAGCGTCATTTTTTCCTTTGAGTAGCCCATACGTCTCAGAGCGGCCATAGGAGCGGCATCTGTGATAGGTGCACTGCTGGCGCGAGGGCTGGGAAAGAGCAGATCGTCTCCTCCAGTGTAGGCTTTCAGCTCATTCAACAACTGAACAACCTGCCTCGACAGCGGAACAGTATGCTCTCGCCTCATCTTCATACGGGTAGAGGGGATTTTCCACATAGCCTTGTCAAAGTCGAATTCTTCCCAGCGGGCAAGTCGCAATTCTGACGGGCGTGTGAAAACGTAGGGCAGAATTTTCAGGAAGTAGTAAACCGGGGTGTACCCTTCGTAAGCGTCGATGTCTCGCAGAAGGATGCCGATTTCCTTCGGCTCGGTTATCGCCGCATAGTGTGTCCTCTGTATCGAGGTCAGCGCGGCCGTAAGACCGCCTGCTGTATCGTACTGGACAAGGCCGGTGATCCTTGCATATCGCATCACCTGACTGCACAGGTGCATAATTTTATGAGCGGTTTCGTTATGCCCCAGCCTTTCTGCTTCACTGACAACGGTAAGAAAATCCTGAGGAGTCAGATCTGTAACAGGCTTATGACCAATCAAGGGGAATATTTTCGTTTCGAGATAGCGTCTGAGTTTGGCGGCGTGTTTCTCGGAAAGCTTCAGCTCGTATTTTTGAAACCATTCCGTGGCCACTTTCTGAAAAGTGCTGCAGGCTATTTGCTCCTCGGCTTTCTTCGCCAACTTGGCTTCCTTCTTGACCTGACCGGGGTCGATGTCTTTTGCCAGTAGCTCACGCGCTTTCTGCCTCGCTTCACGGGCATCGCTGAGGCTGACCTCAGGGTACTGGCCGAAGCTCAGGAGTTTCTGCTTACCGTCGAAGCGATAGGCCATGTGCCAGAATTTTTTGCCGGAGGTCTTTACGAGGAGGTAGAGGCCTCCTCCGTCGGAGAGTTTCTGGGGCTTCTCTCCAGCTCTTGTGTTGCTTAATGTCGTATCGAATAAGGGCATGTTGGTATCCTCATGGAAAAAGTCGTTTCTTTCATGAAAAATACCATTCTCGCATCAATAACTATTGGTATTTCAATATGTTTTGCGAGTGTTGGTATCCTTCGCAACGGGTAATCTAGCATGCATAGATACCAACGAGAATACCAACAGAATTCGTGGGTGTCCACGTACCTCTCTGGATTTTACGAGACATACGAAAAAGCCCGGAATGCTGATTTCTCAAAGCATTCCGGGCTTTTTCATCCATCTTTGGATGGATAACTGGTGCCGAAGAAGAGACTCGAACTCTTACTCCCGTACGGGAACTAGACCCTGAACCTAGCGTGTCTACCAATTTCACCACTTCGGCGGCAGGAATGTGTTTAGAATATTTGCCTTGCTTTGGCAAGCGTTTTTTTGCGTTTCCGCAAAATTTATGCGTCCCCGGCGTTTTCCTGGCGGAGCTTGGCAAAGGCGAGGTAGCGGCAGAGGCGCTTTTCCGCCTCGTCCCGGCTCTGGGCAAAGAGCGCTTCGGCCTGTTCGGGGAAGGTGCGGCGCAGGGAGGCATAGCGCACTTCACCATCGAGGAATTCTTCATAGCGCAGGCTGGGCGCTTTGGAATCCAGCGTGAAGGGCTGTGCCTTGCGCGGGTCGTAGCGGTACAGGGGCCAGTAGCCTGAATCCACGGCGCGCTTCATCTCGGCCTGAACGCTGTGCATGCCGCCCTTGATGCCGTGGGCGATGCAGGGCGTGTAGGCGATGACGACAGACGGCCCGCGATACGACGAGGCTTCCTTCAGGGCCTTCATAAGCTGGTTCGGGTCCGCCCCCATAGCCACCTGCGCCACGTAGATACTGCCGTAGGACATGAACATGGCCCCGAGGTCTTTCTTGGCGCTTCGCTTGCCCGAGGCGCAGAACTGCGCTACCGCACCCAGCGGCGTGGCCTTGGAGGACTGCCCGCCCGTGTTGGAATAGACTTCCGTGTCCACGATGAGCACGTTGATGTCTTCGCCCGAAGCAAGCACATGGTCGAGCCCGCCGAAGCCGATATCGTAGGCCCAGCCGTCGCCGCCGTACATCCAGAAGCATTTCTTGGAAAGCTGGTCGCGGCAGGCGAGGATGGCGTCCCGCACAGGCGAGGAGGGGAGCTTTTCCAGTTCGGCGGCAAGGGCGAGGCTTGCCGGTTCGGAGCTGTCGAAATCGTCGAAGGATTCGAGCCAGTGCCGGGCGGCCTCGGCGGCAGGGCCTTCGGGCAGGCAATCGAGCAGGGCTTCCACCCGCATTTTCTGAGCGGCCCTCTGCTGGCGGGCGGAAAGGAACATGCCGAGGCTGAATTCCGCATTGTTCTCGAAAAGCGAATTGGACCACGCCGGGCCCTGGCCGCGCCGGTTCGTAGTGTAGGGGATGCCGGGCATGGCCGAGCCCCAGGCCTGCGAACAGCCCGTGGCATTGGCCCAGTAGGCCCGCGAGCCGAAGAGCTGGGTGAGCAGTTTGGCGTAGGGCGTTTCGCCGCATCCGGCGCAGGCCGCCGAGAATTCGAGCAGGGGCTGGCGGAACTGGCTTCCCTTGACCGTGAAGGGGTCGAAAAGGTCGGGCCTGTCTGCAAGGCCGAGGCCGTATTCCCAGCATTCGGGCCTGTCCTTCGATTCGGAACGGCCCACCATGCGCAGGGCTTTTTCCGGCACGGGGCAGACTTCGGCACAGCTTCCGCATCCCGTGCAGTCCGGCACGCTGATCTGGAGCGAGTAGGCCAGGCCCTCAGCGGCCTTGCCCTTGGCGGGGGCGCAGGTGAAGCCTTCGGGCGCGTTGGCGGTCTCCTCCTGTGTGAGGAGGTAGGGCCGGAGAACGGCATGGGGGCAGACAAAGGAACAGCGGTTGCACTGGAGGCATTTTTCCGCCTCCCAGCGGGGAACGCGCACGGCGATATCGCGTTTTTCCCATGCGGTAAGGCCCATGTCCATCTGCCCGTCGGCGTAGTCGAGGAAGGCGCTTACGGGAAGTTCATCCCCGCGCTGGGCGTTGATGGGCTCCAGAATGTTACGCACCACGGCAGGCAGGCCCGGGCGTTCGGGCGCAGGGGCGTCGCAGGCATCGAGCCAGCTCTCGGGAACCGCGACTTCCCGGACGTGTTCGATACCGGCGCGGATGGCGGCCACGTTGCGCGCCACGACCTCGTCGCCCTTGGCGAAATAGGTGCGGCGGACAGCTTCCTGCATCAGGGCTTCCGCCTTGTCCAGAGGGACGAAGCCGGGAAGATCGCCAGCGAGGCGGAAGAAGGCGGCCTGAAGGATGATGTTGGTATGGCGGCCAAGGCCCAGCTCCTGTGCCAGCGCCGGGGCGTCGATGATCCACAGTCGGGCCTTCTTCTGCGCAAGGGTGCGCTTCAGCGCGGCGGGCAGGCGCAGGCCGAGCTCTTCGGGCTTCCAGCCGCAGCTCAGAAGGAAGGAGCCGCCTTCCTTCAGCTCGTCGGCCATAGCGTACCTGTCCACATAGGTCTGGTTGTGGCAGGCGACGACATCGGCGCGGCGCACGAAATACGAGGAGCGGATGGGGCGCTCCGCAAAGCGCAGATGCGACTTGGTGATGCCGAAGGACTTCTTGGCGTCGAATTCGAAATAGGCCTGCGCATAGAGGGGCGTGGCGCGGTTTATGATGTCCACGGTGTTCTTGTTCGCGCCGACCGTGCCGTCCGAACCGAGGCCCCAGAACTTGCAGCTCACCATGCGTTCGTCCAGCTCCAGAGGGCCGCCGGAGGGCAGGGAACGCCCGGTCACATCGTCGTCGATGCCGATGGTGAAGCGTTCCTTCGGGGCGGGGCGGGCAAGCTCTTCGAACACGTCCCGTATCTGGCCGGGATCCACGTCTTTGGAGGAGAGTCCGTACACGCCGCCGAGGATGAGCGGCGAGCGCTCGCTGTGGGTGAAGGCCGTGCAGACATCCTGATACAGCGGTTCCCCGGCCGAACCCATCTCGCGGCATCGGTCGAGAACGGCGATGCGCTTCGCCGTGGCCGGTATGGCTTCGAGCAGATGGGCGCAGGAGAAGGGGCGGAAGAGGCGGACCTGAACGAAGCCGACCTTCCTGCCGCGGGCGTTGAGCCAGTCCACGGCGTCGCGGGCGCATCCGCCCACAGAACCCATGGCGACGACCACGTCCTCGGCGTCGGGCGCGCCGTAGTAATCGAAAAGGTGATATTCGCGGCCCGTGATGCGGCCTATCTCGTCCAGATAGCCCTGCACGATGCCGGGCACGGCGTCGTAATAGCGGTTCGCGGCTTCCCGGGCCTGAAAATACACGTCGCCGTTCTGCACCGTGCCGCGAAGGCGCGGATGCTCGGGATTGAGGGCGCGGGCGCGGAAGGCGGCAAGGGCGTCCTTATCCACGAGGGCGGCAAGGGCGTCCACATCCATTTCCTCCACCTTGGTCAGCTCGTGGGAGGTGCGGAATCCATCGAAGAAATGGAGGAAGGGAACGCGGGAGCGTATGGCCGCCAGATGGGCCACCCCGGCCAGATCCATGACTTCCTGAACACTGCCGCTGCACAGCATGGCAAAACCCGTCTGACGGCAGTTCATGACATCGGAATGGTCGCCGAAAATGGACATGGCGTGCGTGCCCACGGTGCGCGAGGCCACATGGAGCACGCAGGGCAGAAGCTCGCCCGCGATGCGGTGCATCACGGGTATCATGAGCAGAAGCCCCTGCGAGGACGTGAAGGAGGTGGAAAGCGCGCCGGTCTGCAACGCGCCATGCACGGCGGCGATAGCCCCGGCTTCGGACTGCATCTCCACCAGCGAGACGGGCTGGCCGAACATATTCCGGCGTCCCTTGGCGGCCCACACGTCGGTCTTCTCCGCCATGTTGGAAGAGGGCGTGATGGGGTAGATGGCGGCTATCTCGGTGAAGGCGTAGGCGGCATGGGCGGCGGCGCTGTTGCCGTCCACAGTCACGAATGTTTTCGGGGGCATAGGGAGACCTCGTTTGGAGGAAGGGCGCTCGTACGAACGTTCACTAGCTACTGCACCACAGAACGGGCGTTCCTGTCAACCAAGCTATTTTCTCGGAGCGGCATGGGGAAGCAGCAGGCGAAAAAAAAGAGAGGGCCGGAAATCCAGCCCTCTCTGCGAGTGTCCGTATTTACTGAGCCTTGGCGGCTTCCAGCTTTTCCAAGCGGTTCTTGCGCTGCGACATATAGGCGTTGCGCAGGGCCGTATAGGGTTCTATGGCGTGTTCCGTCACGGCGTCGTAGGCCTTGATGAGCTTGCCTGCGTCGTTGAAGTGCAGGTAGGTGTCGAAAGCGAGGGTATAGTACCACTCGTCGATCATGTAGTTCTGCGGCTTCATGGCCGCGTCTCCGCCGAAGCCCACGGTACTGCGCACCGTGCCCGGGCCGAGGAAGGGCGCGATGAAGTACGGGCCGTCCGGCACGCCCCAGACGTAGAGGGTATGGTCGAAGCAGGCGGCCTCGGGATCGTAGGGGAAGAGGGGCGTGTTGCGGCTGGTCACGTCGCCGAAGCCGAGCGTGACCATGAAGTTGCCGATAGCCTTGCTGAACTCGATGCCCGCCTGCGCGAACTCGCCCTGAAGCAGGAAGTTCAGCACTCGGGCAGGGAAGGAGATATTGTGCTTGAAGTTGCTGATGCCGTTGCGCAGAGGTTCGGGCACGACGGCGGAATAGCCCTTGTGCGCAGGCTTGAGCACATACTGGATGAAGCCGTCGTTGAAGCCGAACCAGAAGCGGTTCCAGCCTTCCAGGGGGTCGCGGCTCAGGGCGGCGTCTTCGGCGCTGGGGCTGTCGTAGTCGTCGAGGTCGATCTCAGCGGCGGCAGGCTGGGCCGTGGCGGCCGCGCTTTCCGCCTGAGCGGCAGGGGCGGCAGGCTCGATCTGGTCCGCCTGCTTCGCACAGCCGGAGGCCAGCGCCAGCATGGCGGCAAGGAGCAGGGTGGGGAAGAGGCGTTTCATCACTTGGCTTCCTTCTTTTCCTTCAGTTTCTTTTCCTTCTGTTCGATGGCCTTGGCCTGCACGCGTTCGATAAGCGTCTGCGGGTCGCCCTTGGCAAGGATGTCGCGGAACTGGTCGCGGTAGTTCTTGATCATGCTGATGCCTTCGATAAGCACGTCATACACCACCCAGCGGCCCTTTTTCTCCAGCATGCGGAAGGCCACGGGATAGGCCTGCTTGCTGGTAAGGAATTCCATCTGCACTTCCACGCGCTTGCCGTTGTTGGCCACCACTTCGCCCGTGAAGCGGATCTTCTCGCCGTTGTACTCATCGAGCGTGTCGATATAGGTGTTGCGCAGAAGGTCGGTGAACGCAGTCTTGAAGGCGCTCTTCTGTTCAGGCGTGAACTTGCGCCAGGTAGGGCCGACGGTGCGGGTGGAGAACTCGTCGAAGTCGAAGAGCTGGAGCACTTCGTCCTCGATCTTTTCGCGGATGGCGGCTTTGGTGGCCGGGTTCTTGAAGGCCGGATCGTTGAGCAGGGCCATGATGCGGTCGGCTCCGGCTTCGGCGGTCTGGCGTGCGGTCATGTCGGCGGCGTGGGCGCTGAAGGCCGCCATGAAGCAGAACGCGAGGGAAAGAAGGAACAGTTTCAGGCGCATATTAGACTCCTCCGAAAACGACCTTGCCGATAAGGGCTTCGATGTCGAGCGTGGGTTCCGTATCCGTGATGGTACTGCCCGGGGCCAGCAGTTCTTCTGCGCCGCCGGGGGTGATGGCGATATACTTGTCGCCGATGAGGCCGCTGGTCTTCACCGAAGCCATGACATCTTCCGAGAGCGGAACGCCCTCGTTGATATGCAGGTCGACATGGGCGGTGAAGTCCGTGGTGTCGAGCCGGATGGCGGACACGCGGCCGATGGACACGCCTGCTATTTCCACGCTGGCGCCCACGCGCAGGCCTGCCACGTTGGTGAAGCGGGCCGTGACGGTATAGCCGCTGTCGCCCAGCACTTCCATGCGGCCGAGCTTGATGGTGAGATAGGCCGTGCAGAGCAGGCCGATGAGCACGAAAATGCCGATGATGGTGTTGCGTTGTGCAGACATGGTTCCCTCGTTAATCGTCCAGCCATTCGGAAAGCGCTTCGCGTACGGAGCTGTCCAGCGGCGGGGCCGCCATGCGGCGGGATTCTTCGTATTTACGGTCAAGGAAGCGGCGCAGGTACGGGTCGTCGGCCGCGTAAAGCTCTTCTTTGCTGCCGGAGAAGGCGGACCTGCCTTCCTTCAGCACCAGAACGTGTTCGGCGATATGCTCCACGCTGCCGAGGTCGTGCGTGACGACGACGGTGGTCATGTGCGGGTAGCAGGCCTTCATGTCCAGAAGGAGCTGGTCCATCTGGGCGGCGGTGATGGGGTCGAGCCCGGAGGTAGGCTCGTCGCAGAACAGCACCGGCGGTTCCGTGACGATGGCACGGGCAAGGCCTGCGCGCTTGCGCATGCCGCCGGAAAGTTCGCCGGGGTAGAAATCCGCGAATTTGTCGAGCCCTACGAGTTCCAGCGTGCGAAGGGCCGCATCGCGCAGGACTTTGCGCGGAAGCCGCGTGTGTTCCACCAGCGGCAGAGCCACGTTTTCGGCCAGCGTGAGGGAACTGAGCAGGGCGCCGTCCTGAAAGAGGACGCCGAAGCGGCGGCGCAGTTTGTGGAACTGCCTGTCGCTCATGGCGCAGACATCGCGCCCGCCGAAGAGGATGCGGCCGGACTGGGGGCGGTTCAGGCCCAGCAGGAGGCGGAGCAGGGTGGTTTTGCCGCAGCCGGATTCACCGAGGATGGTGGTGATGGTCCCCGCGGGCATGACGGCGGAAAAATCGCGCAGGACAAGATGGCTGCCGTAGCCGCCGTTCAGCGATTCGATGGAGATATCCCATGCTTCTTTGTTCATGGTCTCCTCACAGCAGGAAGGAAGTGAGCACGTAGTCGGCCACAAGGATGAGCACACAGCTCATGACCACGGCGGATGTGGTGGCGTTGCCCACGGCTTCAGCGCCCTTGCCGTCCTTCCTGAGATGGGCGTTGTAGCCCTGATAGCAGCAGACAAGGATCACGATGACGGCGAAGACGGCGGCCTTGAGGAAACAGCCCTGTATGTCGTCCATGGTGACGCTGGACTCGATGCCGGAGAAGTAGCGGCCCTCGTTCAGCGTGAGCAGGACGCAGGAGGACAGGTAGCCGCCGAAGATGCCGATGACCGTGAAGATGGAGGTGAGCAGGGGGAAGGTGATGAGCGAGGCCAGAAGGCGCGGCGTGACAAGGTAGCCGATGGGGTGGATGTCCATGACTTCCAGCGCGTCTATCTGGTCGGAAATGCGCATCACGCCTATTTCGGCGGTCATGGCGGAACCGGCGCGCGCCGTTATCATGACGGCGGTGAGCACGGGGGCCATTTCGCGTATGAGGGTGAGGGCCAGAAGAGAGCCCAGCATACCCTGCGCACCGAACATGGACATGGCGTAGAAGGCCTGAAGGCCGAGCACCAGCCCGGTGAAAAGGCCGATAAGGAGGATGACGAACATGGAGTTCGCGCCGATGACATAGACCTGCCGCAAGACCTTGCCAGCCAGCCGGCGGGTTCGGAAGGTCTGACGGAAGCCGTCGGCAAGGAAGCAGGCCATGTCGCCCAGGCGATGCAGAAGGGCGATGGCGGGAGCGCATATTTCTTTCATTTCGATACGCCTTAGCTCAAAGGTAAGTTGCCACCTTATCCCAAGAATGCAGAGTTGGCAATGTCGCCGCGCGCCTTGTAAACGGGTGTTGATTCAATACTCATGCGAGAATATTAGAGAAAATTTTCATATGCCGCACAGGTCAGTCCCCGCTGGGGAGCTGTTTCTTCCCCGTGAACAGCTTGAACGGAGCGGTGACGACAGTTCCCACAAGGTCGAACAGTGTGGAGCCGATATTGCCCACCGTGCCGGTCACTGCGCCAAGGAGCTTGTAGTTCGTTTCCGGGGCGAACATATTCCCCTTGAGCTCCAGCGGCATTTCGGGGATGCCCGCCAGCGTGATGGTGGCGTGGGCGTCTATGGTCTCCTTGTCGAGGTCCAGCGTACCCTTGCCGTGTACGTCCAGCATGGTGTCCTGGATGAGGAAGTCATTGCAGGACACGATGCCGTCCTTCACCGTGCCGCTCATGGACATGACCTTGAAAGCGGTACGCGAGGGCGTTTTCCTTCCGTTCTTGAGGGCTTCGGGGGAAGGCGGCGAGATGATGGCGCCGTTCCTCACGCTGAAGGAGAAGACGCCGCCCAGCGTGCGCTTCCAGTCATCCCAGCGGCGCTGGGTGGAGCGCAGGGCCACATCGGCACTGCCCGTTCCGCTGATGACGGTCTTATGGCCGCGCAGGCGGCAGAGTTCCTGCATATCTATCTGGGGGGCTTGGGCGTGCACGGCAATATCGGCAGAGCGCCCGTCGGCGGAAAGGGCGGCCTTGAAATGGCCGCTGGCCTTGCCTCCGCTGGGGAAGCGCGCCTTGAGGGGGCTTGTGAGAACGCCGTCCATCTGCGTGACGGAAAGCGAGACCTGCGAGAGCAGGGCGGATAAGACGCGGAGCCTGTCTGCTGCAAGGTCGAGCCGGATATCTGTATTTTTAAGGAATTCGAGGGGGAGACTGCCGCTGGGGCTGTCATCCTGAGTGTCTTCCTTCTGGGGCAGGTACTGGTCAAGGTCGAGGAAGGGGGTGGAGAGGCGGCCTTCGATGAGCGTACGCCCCTTCCAGTCGAAGGAGAGGCTGCCGCTTACGCTGGAGCCGTCCATCCTGCCGTGAAGTTCCGAAAGGGAGAAACGCTCGGAAGACAGCGCGAAGCGCGACCGAAGTTCCGCCTTTGAGAAAGCGGCCGTGCTCGTTTGGGCGGGCATATCCACGCCGAAGAGGGCCGCCGTCTTCCTGATGCCGGTGCTGTGCAGAAGGGCCTGCCCGGCCACGGAAGGCCGGGTGAAGACCTGTGCGAAGTCGGCATCGCCGCTGAGGCGGAAATGCGGGTGTTCGACAGCGCTCTTGCGGAACGAGAGCGTGGCCTTGTCGATATCGAGGCTGGCCTTGCCGGTGACGGAAAGGCTGATATCCTGCCGGAGCGAGGGGCAAAGGGATTTTTTCAGGGTCAGAGCCAAGGGGATGTTCTGCTCTTCAATGCGCCAGGGAAGGCCGTATCGGGTGCTGAAGGCAAGGGTAGCCCGTGCGGCGTCGGCCTTCACGGACCAGTGCTCACTGTCGAACACGGCGTTCCA
This sequence comes from Mailhella sp., assembly GCA_017408905.1. Classification (GTDB taxonomy): domain Bacteria; phylum Desulfobacterota; class Desulfovibrionia; order Desulfovibrionales; family Desulfovibrionaceae; genus Mailhella. The sequence goes on from JAFQTU010000075.1 coordinate 13,528, forward strand.
GCGCCCGGCAAAGTCCACGAAGTCGGGCATGGTCTTGGCATTGCGCCCGGAGACGGCTTCTGCCTTGGCGTCCACAAGGAAGCTCTCGTACGGTACGGGATCCCTGCCTTTGACGCAGATGGCCCCCTTGCGCATGGCGGCCTTCACACTGCCGCCCAAGGTGGTGAGCATCGTGATGCCGTTGCCCGGAGCGAAGGAAATGTCCACCTTGCCGTCCTGCAGTTCGCCGGTCAGGACGGGATGCCCGGCAAGGGCGGCGGAAGGGCCGCCAAGGGAGACGGAGTGCAAGTCGGCCAGCACGCGTATCTTATTCTGGATATAGACCTTGGAGTCGGCCTTGCCGCCGTAGAGGTCGGCCACGTCGATGGTGAGCATGGTTCCGTACTTCGGCGCGGGGATGACATGCACATCAGCCCCGCCTACGGTGAAGCCCATGATCTTCGCGTCGTCGGCGGAAATGTGGATGTCGTAGCCTACGGTGACGCTGTCGGGCGAGGGCGGAGCGCTTTCCGCAGAAAGCGGCAGGACGGGCGGCGGCAGATGAGAAAGGTCGGGGAATTCGCCGTGCAGTTCGGTGAACACGCGGTTCAGGTCGGCCTTTTTCGCATGGGCGTCGATGCGCACCACGGGCTTGAGGAATTCGGTACAGCTCCCGGAGCCGTGCAGTTCTATGCCCTGCACCCATGCCGTGAGATGCGGCACGACAACACCCTTCAAGGTGAGCTCGAAGTCGTGGAAGGTGGCCCGGATATCGTCCAGCGCATACTGGAGGCCCGGGTCCATGAGGCGGCCGAAGCCGAACCAGCGCGTCAGGCTGAAATGGTGCACTCTGGCCCTGCCCTTGAGCAGGGGCTTGCCCTGCGGGAGGCCGGAAAGGATACCGTCGATGACCACGCGGTCGTCCCCCATGCGGACATCGGCCTTGGAAACAGCGATGCCGTTTTCGAGGCCGGTCATGGTGAAAGGCACATCCAGGGAAATGGGGACGTTATGCCCGTTCATCGGGAGCAGGGCGGTGAGGAGCGCCTTGCCTGCCGCTTCGAAGAGATGCTGTTCCGGGTCGGCGGAGAAGGACGCGTCGAAGGCGAAGCGGAGGGGTTCCGGCATGGGGAAGTAGCGGTACGGCTCGGAGATGCGGCGGCCCATAGCGGTATCAAGGGAATCGAGCTGCAGGGCCGTGGAAATATGGGCCTTGCCTCCCCATTCGCTGTCCAGCCCCTTGAAAAGGGAGGTGACGGACAGACGGCTGTTCGCGGCGGAAAGGTCTATGCCGGAGGCGAGGCGCCAATGTATGGAGGATACGGAGATGTCGAGATGGCCCGGGACGAGGCTGGGGATGAGAGCCTTCACGTCGAGGCCGGAGAGGGAGAGGCTGTCCTTGCCGTCGGCGCTGGCAAGGCGGCACGTGCCGTTGCTGAGGGAAAGGCGCAGGCCGGTGACGTAGCGCGGGATATCCGGGAGCGTGAAGGCTTCGGCGTTCCCGCCCTCCGGAGCAGGGCCGGAAACGCGCTTCAGGAGGGAGGCGGACATATCCAGCGTGGGCGAATCGAGGGAAAGGGAGCGCACGATGGGCTTGAGGCGCAGGAGGGAGAACCAGCTCACTTGCACCGAGGCGCGGCGGGCGCTGAATTCCACGTGTTCCACGCTTCCCCGGTGTATGCCGAGATCCTCGATGGTGACTTCGGGAAGGGGGAAGAGGGAGAGCGATACGCGGCCGATATCGCAGTGGACGCCGAGCGTCGATTCGAGGACGCCGGAAACCGTGGCCCCCAGCCGTGAAGGCTGGAGCCATGCGAGATAGGCGCAAACGAACGCCGTGAGCAGGATGCCCCACAGCGCAAGCAGGTATGTTCCCAGGCGAATCTTTCGCATATTCCCTCTTGACGTGCCGCAGGAGTTTTCGTACCGAATTCGTATCCCCCGGCCAGCTTGCATAGTAGAGAACTTGCCCTTGTTCTACAAGTAGGGAAGCCGGATGATTATCGCATATTCCCGCAGAACCTGCGGAACGGAGAAAACATGACAGTATTCCATTTCCTGGCCGCGGCCGCTGTGCTCACGTCTGCGCTGGCCTGCGCCATCCTTCCCTTCGTCGCCGTGTGGGACAGGCGGCTTGCCGTGGCGCGCCGCCGCTCCCTGTACGATAAGAGCGCCGGGCAGACCGAATCGCTGACGGCGGTGCTCTCTGCGCTTTTCGCCTGCGCAATGGGGGGCGACCTGCTCGCTGGCGGCGTTATCGACCGGCTCATGGTCGGCCCGTGGCGCATCCTTTGGGAAGGCATGGTGATGATAAGCGCCTTTGCCGCCCTCAGCGCCATCATGGTGCTCTATGCCAAGCGCGGCCTGCGCAATGCCTTCAGCGTGCTGAGCGGCCTTGCTTCTGCGGCTTCCGCCAGCCTCTGCGTGCTCCTTGTCTGGTCCTTCCTGTTCGGGGCCATGCGTGCCCCCGCTTCCAGCGCCGAGGATTTCGTGGTGGCCCTTGAAAGCATGAAGAGCGCGGATTTCGCGGTGTTCCTGCTGTTCTGCCTCGGCCTTGCCGCATCCGCCGCCTACGGCCTTGCCCTGTGCTGGCATATCCTGCTCCGCCGCCGCGACGACTTCGGCCGCGACTACTACACCTTCACCCTCGGGATGCGCTCGCGCCAGGCTTCCTATGGCGGCCTTCTGCTGTCGATGACGGCGGCCCTCCAGTATTCCCTGTATCCCAAGCTTGCCAAGGACTGGGCTCTTGCCCGCCTGCCCTTTGCCGGGGACTATGCCGAACTGGCCCTCACCTGCGGCCTGCTCTGCCTGCCTGCGGCCTTTGCCCTGTGGTACTCCATGTCGCTCTCGGCCGTGCCCATGCAGAAGCGTTCCTACGCCTTCCTTTCCGTGCTCCTGATGGCCGCCGGTGCGTACTGCGCCCTGATCCGCATCTGAGCACCCTTCTTACAGCTATGAAAAACGCTCCGGGCCGCTGAGGTTCGGAGCGTTTTTTCGTGGCGTCGTAAGGGGATAGGGGACAAGGTAAAGAAAAACGGCCAGAGCACGTACTCTGACCGTTTCTTTTCCTGTGGTGCGCCCGGCGTGAGTCGAACACGCGGCCTACAGCTCCGGAGGCTGTCGCTCTATCCAGCTGAGCTACGGGCGCAGTGAGGGCACTATGCCCTGAGGGAGCCGCCTTGTCAACGCTTTTCGCTGGCGGCTGAAGGGGGGCTTCCCTAGCGGCCCATGCCGTTCAGGAATTCCTTGTTGCTCTTTGTGCCTTTCATCTTGTCCAGCAGGAATTCCATGCTGTCGATAGGCGTCATGGGTGCGAGAATCTTGCGCAGTATCCACACGCGGTTCAGCACGTCGTCGCCGAGCAGGAGGTCTTCCTTGCGCGTGCCGGTGCGGTTGATGTCGATGGCGGGGAAGACGCGCTTGTCCGAAAGGTGGCGGTCCAGATAGATCTCGCAGTTGCCGGTTCCCTTGAACTCTTCGAAGATGACTTCGTCCATGCGGGAGCCGGTGTCGATAAGGGCCGTGGCGATGATGGTGAGCGAGCCGCCGCCTTCGATGTTGCGGGCCGCACCGAAGAAGCGCTTGGGCCGCTGGAGGGCGTTGGCGTCGAGGCCGCCGGAAAGCACGCGGCCGCTGGAGGGCGTCACCGTATTATAGGCGCGGCCGAGGCGGGTGATGGAGTCGAGCAGGATGACCACGTCGCGCTTGCGTTCCACAAGGCGCTTGGCCTTTTCCAGCACCATTTCCGCCACCTGAACATGGCGCTGCGGCGGTTCGTCGAAGGTGGAGCTCACCACCTCGGCCTTTTTCACGGTGCGTTCCATATCCGTCACTTCCTCGGGACGTTCGTCCACGAGCAGGATGATGAGGTAGGCATCGGGATAGTTGGCGTTGATGGCGTTGGCTATGGTCTGGAGCAGTATGGTCTTGCCGGTGCGGGGCGGGGCCACTATAAGGGCGCGCTGGCCGCGGCCGATGGGGGACATGAGGTCGATGATGCGCGACGACATGTTCTTGGAATCGGTCTCCATGAGGAACTGCTTGTCAGGATAGACCGGGGTGAGATTGTCGAAAAGAACGAGGTGGCGGGCGTTTTCCGGGTTCTGGAAGCCTATCTCGTTGACTTTCACAAGGGCGAAATAGCGTTCGCCTTCCTTGGGCGGGCGTATCTGGCCGGAAACGCAGTCGCCTTTGCGCAGGTGGTAGCGGCGTATCTGCGAGGGGGAGACATACACGTCGTCCGGCCCGGCCATGTAGCTGCAAAGCGGGGAGCGCAGGAAGCCGTAGCCGTCGGGCAGTATCTCGAGCACGCCGTCGCTGTGGATGACGCCGTTCTGCGAGGAGCAGGCCTGGAGCAGGGCGAAGATGAGTTCCTGCTTGCGCATGGAACTGGCGTTCTCAAGCTGGTACTTTTCGGCAAGATCCATAAGATCCTGCATTTTCCTCGTCTTGAGTTCCGTGAGATTGAGGACGCTTTCCTCAGCGAGGGGAGCCTGCGCTTCCACTTCGGGTTCGACAGGAGCTTTACGCTTCCGTATGGGCATAGAAAACCGCCGAGAGTAAGGGGAGAAAAGAGATGCCGTGCATCCGGCAGAAGGGCCTGGATACGGCCGCAAGGGAAGGGGGAGGGGCCGCACAGATTGCGGCACTCCTGAAGTTCATAGCTGTTTTTTACGCCAATAGCAAGCGCCGCACGGCTTTTGGGGCTATGCGGCGCAGGCGTTCCTATTTCTTTTTCGTGTTGGCAACATTGATGGCGCGTTCCGGCCCGTCCACCGTGAAGCGTATGATGGCGTCGAGCACGTCGGGGAAGGCCTTTTCCATGGCGTCCTTGTCCGGCCCGAAGAAGTGGCCCAGCACCCACGATGTCACCTGTTCGCGGTCCTGCGGCTTGCCCACGCCCACGCGCAGGCGGTAGAAATCCGGCGTGCCAAGGCGCTGCTGTATGGACTTGATGCCGTTGTGGCCTGCCGCGCCGCCGCCCTTCTTGAGCTTGAGGCGGCCGGGTTCGAGGTCCAGCTCGTCGTGTACCACAAGGAGCTGTTCGGGCTTGAGCTTGTAGTACGCCATGATGGGCTGCACAGCGTCGCCGCTAAGGTTCATGAAGGTCTGCGGTTCGGCCACCAGCCACGTTCCGCCGCCGGGGATGAACACGCGCCAGAGCAGGGCGTTGAACTTGGCGCCGGAAAGCTGTTCCGGCCTGCGCCCGTTGCCGCGCTCCGCTTCCTCAAGGAGCATCTGCACGGCCATGAAGCCGATGTTGTGGCGCGTGCCCTGATATTTGGCGCCGGGATTGCCGAGGCCGACGATGATACCGTTCAGATCCATGCTGTTTTCCAGAAAATGATGTTGCGGGGAAAGCCGAATGTGCGGCAGAGAAGCAGAGCTGTCAAGCCCTGATGCCGGTTGGGAAAGACGTTCTTGGCAAGCGGCGGTTCTGGTGATACAGGAAGGGGGCGCGGAACGATTCCGCAGAAAAAGAGCAGGAGAATCCTATGCCCGATCTGTACCGTCTCGACATCATGGTGAATGAAGAAGATTTCCCGCTGGCGCAGGCCCTTGTGGCCGAAAGCGCTGAAATGGGCTGGGAAGAGGAATCCCTGCCCACGGGTGATATGCTCCTGCGCGTGACCTGCGAGGCCGAGGCCGAACGCGAAGCCCTTGCCGCAGAACTGGCCGCCGCCCTTCCCGCCGCCGAACTCAGCCGGGAATTCATCCCGGATCAGGACTGGCTGGCCAACTGGCGAAGCTACTTCACCCCTGTGGAAGCCGGTGAATTCCTTATCCTTCCCCCGTGGATGAAGGAGGAAGACCCCAAGGGCCGCACGGCTGTGGTCATCGAGCCCAAGTCCGCCTTCGGCACGGGCCATCACCCCACCACGACCATGTGCCTCGACGCTATCACCCGCCTGCATAAGGCCGGTGTGCTCAAGCCCGGGCAGACTTTCCTCGACATGGGCACGGGTACGGGCATACTCGGCATAGGCTGTGTGAAGCTGGGCCTTTCCGGCTTCGGCGCTGATATCGACCCGCTTTCCATCAGCAATTCCATCGAGAACTGCGAGATGAACGGCGTCGGCGCGGAATTCGAGATACAGGAAGGCAGTGTGGATCTGGTGGAAGGCCGCCAGTTCGACGTGGTCATCGCCAATATCCTTGCCGGGCCGCTCAAGGAAATGGCCCCGGCGCTCCTGCCGCTGGTCAGGCCCGGGGGATGCCTCATCCTTTCCGGCTTCCTTGCGGTGCAGGTCCCCGGTATGCTGGAAGCCTACGCTTCCATGGGCGAACCCCAGCAGATACGCACGGCCTCCCTTGCCAGCGACCCCACCCGCTCCGCCACGGCGGAACAGCCCGAAGCCGACGACTGGGTATGCTTCTTCTGGCCGAAGCTCGATTAGCACGTTGATATGATATGAGAAAAGCCGATGTTCCCGCGATGGGAGCGTCGGCTTTTCTTGTGGGGAAATGAGGGGGCTAGCCCTTCCTGAACAGCATTTTCTGAAGTTCGGCTACGGTGGCCACGCCCCGGTATTTCTTGTCGCCGGGGCAGATGATAGGCGTGTAGCCAAGGCGCTGGGCCTGCGTCATGCGGATGTCATGGCTGGACACCGGGCGTATCTGGCCGTTGAGGTCCACTTCGCCCCAGAGCACACAGCGTTCGGGAAGCGGGATATCGTAGAAGGAAGAGAGCAGGGCCGCCACGAGGGCGAGGTCGAGCCCCGGTTCCTGAAGGCGCATACCGCCGCCGACCTTGGCGTAGATGTCCACCTGCCCGAAATTGAGGTGCAGGCGCTTTTCCAGCACGGCGATGAGCAGGTGCAGGCGGTTCACGTCGAAGCCGAGGCCTGTGCGGCGCGGGATGGAAAGGTAGCTCCGCGTTGCCAGGGCCTGTATCTCCACGGCAAAGGGGCGCTGGCCGTCCACCGCCATGACCACGGCCGTGCCGCTCAGGGCCGTGTCGCGTGCGCCGAGGAAGAAGGTGGAAGGATCTTCCACTATTTCAAGGCCTTTCTGCACCATGCGGAAGATGAGCAGTTCCTGATTGGGCCCGAAGCGGTTCTTGAGCACGCGGAGCATACGGAACATCTCGCGTCGGTCGCCCTCGAGGGATATCACGGTATCCACCAGATGTTCGAGCAGGCGCGGCCCGGCAAGCGTGCCGTCCTTGGTCACATGGCCCACGAGCACCAGCGTGGTGTTGGAGCGCTTGCACCGCTCCACCAGTTCCGTGGAAACGGCGCGCACCTGACTGACGTTGCCCGGCAGACCTTCCGCGCTGTCGGAAGCGAGGGTCTGCACCGAGTCCACGATGAGCAGGGCCGGAGCGGATTCCGGGTTCTCCAGAAGGGGGAAGAGGTCTTCCACACGGCTGGTGGAAACGGCAAGGAGCGCATCAGAGAGTACGCCGAGGCGTTCGGCGCGGCTCTTGATCTGCGGAAGGGATTCTTCGCCGCTGGCGTAGAGCACGGTGCGCCCTTCGCGGGCCACGGCCCCGGCAAGCTGGAGCAGGAGCGTCGATTTGCCTATGCCCGGTTCGCCGCCCACGAGTATGGCCGCACCGGGCACGAAGCCGCGCCCGAGTATGCGGTCGAGGGCGTCGAGCCCTGTGCCGAAGGCCGAATGGTCGTGGCTGGAAACGTGCGAGAGAGGCTGGATGCGACTCGACGGGGAAACGATCCTGCCCGCCTGCTTTGCCGTGGAGGCCTGCGCCACGCGGGTCATCTCCAGCGTGTTCCATTCATGGCATTTGGGGCATTGCCCCTTCCACTGGGCGCTCTGCGCACCGCAGGACGTGCAGACATAGACTTCGCGTACTTTGGGCATGGCAGGCTCTGGGTTCGGTGTTGTGGCACGGATACGAAAAGACGGAGGGGGGCCTCCGTCTTTCCAAGCTCAGTGACGTATTATTTGTCGAAAAGGTTGATGCGGCGCAGATGGCGGCCGCCTTCGAACGGGGTGGAAAGGAAGATATCCACCATGTCGGCGGCGATGCCCTGACCCGTGACGCGTTCGCCAAGGCAGATGATGTTGGCGTTGTTGTGGGCGCGGGCGTAGGAGGCGTGGAATTCGTTGGTGCACACGGCGGCGCGGATGCCGGGAACGCGGTTGGCGGCCATGCTCATGCCGATGCCGGTACCGCAGACGAGGATGCCGAGGGCCTCTTCGTTCTTGAGCAGGGCGTCGGTCACGTCACGGGCCTTGAGGGGGTAGTCGCAGCTTGCAGGGTCGGCAGGGCCGAGGTCATGCACGTCGTGGCCCTTGGATTTCAGGTGCTGGACAAGGAAGGTTTTCAGGTTGAAGCCGCCGTGGTCGGAAGCGATGTAGATGGTGCTCATGTCCTTCTCCGAATGGTTATGCGTGCGGTTCTGCCGCATCAGTCAAGCGAATACACTGTGAAGCCGGCGGGAATGTGCAGGCCGGTAGCCTGCATACTGCCTGCGGGGCGGCGCTCCTTGACAAGGAGCACCAGACGATGTTCCCCGGCTTCGCCTTCGATATGGCCCGAAAGCCTGACGGGGAGGCCTCTGTCGTCAAAACGTATTTCCATGTCCCAGCCGTTCTGCTCTTTCCAGCGTACCGGCAGGGCGTTTTCGTCGAGCGTGAGTTCGGCGTGACCGTTTTTCGTCTTATAGCGATAGACGATGCCGCCGCCCTCCTGCGTTTCGTATCGTTCAGGCCGGGGCGCGTCAAGAGCGGAGAAAAGCCGCCCGGCAAGAAAGTCGTTCAATTTCTGCACGCCAAGGGGAAGGGAGAGCCCGAGGAGCTTCTGCAGGTTCCAGTCGGAAGAACTGCCCACATAGATGCGGCCTTCCTTGGGCAGGATCAGGGTCATCCTGCCGTCGGCAAAGCGCATCTTGCCCACGGAACCGCCTATGCCCGCGCCTATCTCCAGACGTATGGTCCGCTCTGCCAGGGTGTCGGCCTTTTCCGGCGTCTCCTCAGGGAGTTCGGACCAGAGCGTGTAGGTGACGCGCTTGGTCGCCTCGGAAGGGCCGAAGCGCAGACTGCCGGAAAGCACGTCGTAGGAACCGGCGCCCGAGTTGAGGGCCGCAAAGGCCTGCCAGCGTTCGGAAGCACTGCCTTCCGGGATGAGGGGCTGGCCTTTCTGCGCGCATCCGGCAAGGGCCAGAAGGGCGAGGCAGAGGATGGAAAGGAGAAAGTTTTTCATAATTTTTTCAGCTTATTGCGGATGCGTTCAGCGTCATCCTTCAAGTTATGCTTTAAGAAAATCTCAAGGGAGGCCTCATAGGCAAGGCGGGCTCCCTTGTCGTCGCCCTGCGTGTGGGCGATGTCGCCGAAGTGCTCGAGCATGGTGGGGTCTTCCGAGCCGCTCTGGCGGCTGAGCTGGACGGCCCGCTGGATATGCGCCCATGCCTCTTCGATGCGCCCGAGCCTGAAACAGGCCCATGCCAGAGAGTCGATGATGAAATCGGCGTTCGGCTCGAGCTCTGCGGCTTTCTGCACCAGCTCCAAGGCCCTGTCGAGCTCGCGCCCGCTGTCGGCAAGGTTGTAGCCCACGAAATTGAGGGCCATAGCGTTGTTGGGGAAGCGCTCGATGACCTTTTCCATCAGGCGCATGGCCGTTTCCCGGTCACCCCGGAATTCCTGAAGCTGGGCGTACTGGAAGTTCAGGCCCTCGTTGTCGGGATAGCCTTCGAGCGCCTTGCGCAGGGTAGCGTCGGCCTCGTCGAAGCGCTTCAGCCTGACGAGCAGTTCGCCCTTGAGGGTGAGGGGCTGGAGATCGCCGGGGTTGAGGCGGTGCACTATCTCCACGGCCTCGAGCGTCTCGGGAAAGCGCTTGAGGTCGAAGAGGAGCTGTACCTTCATGCGCATGGCCTTGTCGTACTCTTCGCAGTCGTCCGGCACGCGGTCGAGCAGGGGGAGTATGCGTTCGGGCTCGACACTGCTCTCGAACAGCAGGGCCGCATGGTAGAAGTACACGGCCCCGGGCATATCCGGTATCTTTTCCAGCAGGGTCAGGAATTTTTCGGCCTTGCCGACCTGCTTTTCCTCCATGAGCACGGTGAAGGCCGCCACGGCGAAGCGCAGGGGCTCGGCAGAATCCCCCACGACGTTCGCGGCCCTGTCGAGCTCGTCTTTAAGAAGGTAGTGGCGCAGGAGGAAGATGCGGGCGCTGCGGTTGTGCGGATTCTTGTCGAGCAGGCTGGCATAGATGTCTCTGGCTTCCTGCGGCCTTCCAAGGTCTTCAAGGGTGAGGGCGAGGAGCTGCCACGCCTCGCTGAAATCCTCGTCGGCCTTCACGGCCAGACGGAGCTGTTTTTCCGCATCGGCAAAGCGGCGCTCCGCGCTGAGGGACTGCGCATAGGCGAAGCGTATCTGCGGGGTGAGCTTGTCTTCGGGGATGGAGGTGAACACGCTCATGGCCTTCTGGGGCTGGCCGCCCCGCATCAGGGCAAGGGCCAGTTCCGCCTGCGCCTTGGCGTCGCCGGGATGCCGCCTGGCGAAGCCTTCCAGCAGGGCCAGCGCCTCTTCGGTCTTTTCCGACTGGATGAGCAGGTCGGCGCGAAGGGCCGCAAGGGGAAGGTCTTCGGGAAAGAGGGCGGAAGCCTTTTCCACAAGTTCCCATGCGCTTTCGCCCTGTTCGTGGGAGAGGAGCCAGATAGAGGCGTCCATGAGGGCGGGGGATACCGTGCCTGCGTTCTGCCCCCGTGCAAGGGAGAGGAGCGTGCCTGCGCTTTCCAGAATGGCGTTGCCGTCGTTCTTTCCCAGAGCCCGGCTGAGCTTGAGCTGGGCGAAGATGAGTTCGGCGCCGGGGGAGGCTTTAGCCTGAAGCTGTTCCGCGCTGAGGAAGTTCACCATGCTGGCAGAAACGAGGGTCTGCTGGGCGGCCCCGGTGGGGGAGCACCCGGCATGGAGAAGCGTGGCCGACAGCGCCGAGACCACGAAAAGGCGCCGTGGGCAAAGGGAAGTCGCCTTGCGGCGGAAGAAAGAACGCATGCGGAACTCTGCCATGATGATCCTTGCGGCGGCAAGCCTTATTAATTGATCCAGTCTTCGGAGAAGTCGCCTATCTCGCGGCCAAGGTGCTCCTTCAGCTTTTCCAGAAGGCGGGCCTCAAGCTGGCGTATGCGCTCGCGCGTGACGTTGTAGCGTTCGCCAATCTCGCGCAGGGTGGCGGGTTCGTCGGTCAGGAGGCGGTTTTCGAGGATATAGATCTCTTTTTCCGAAAGCGAAGGCATGAGCTCCTCGATGCTGTCCCGCACGAGGCGGGCTATCTCGGAACCGGCGATGTCTTCTTCGATGCCCGGGCCGAGGGCGGGGAGGAAGTCCATGCGCGAGGCGCTCCCGTTCTCGTCGCTCACGGGGACGTCCAGCGAAACGTCGCTGGCATCGAGCCTCTGCTGCATCTCGACGACCTGATCCTGCGTGACGCCGAGGCGCTGGGAGAGCAGGGCGGAATCGGGGTCGAAGCCCTGAAGGATGAGCTTCTGCCTTTCTCGGTTGAGATTGTAGAAGAGCTTGCGCTGGGCCTGCGTAGTGCCTATCTTGACCATGCGCCAGTTATCCATGATGAATTTCAGGATATAGGCCTTGATCCAGAACGAGGCGTAGTAGGAGAATTTGATGCCCTTGTCGGGGTCGAACTTGTTCACGGCGCGCAGAAGGCCCACGTTGCCTTCCTGGATGAGGTCGAGCACGTTCTGCATCCAGCGGCGCTGGAAATCCATGGCGATGCGCACCACAAGGCGCAGATGCGAGGAAATGATGCGGAAGGCGGCCTCGCTGTCGCCGTGGTCGCGCACGCGGCGGGCCAGTTCGGTCTCTTCTTCCGGGTCGAGCAGGGGGAAGCGGCTCACTTCCCGCAGGTAGCTCTGGAGATTGTCGCGCAGGTTCAGGCTGGGGAGGCGCGGGCCGCTGACGGCGGGAAGGGAACTGCCCAGATCGATGACATCGCCGCCGAGCTGGTCGTAATCCTCGGAGAAGGAGTCGTCTTCCACCAGTTCGGCATCCTGCGCAGGCATGTCGAAATCGGCGTCGAGGATTTCGGGCGTTTCGGCCGTATCCTCATCGGCGTCAGGGCAGGGGATGTCGTCCGCGCCGGAAGCGCCCGCCTTGGAGCGGGAGGCGCTTTTTTTCGCAGAGGCGGCATGATTTTTTTGCGCGGCAGGAGAGCATTCGATGCCGTCATCGCATTCGGAGATGTCCGTAATGTCGATGATATCGGCATCATGCTGAGATGTCAGGCTTTTTTTCTTTCCCTGAGGCTCGTTTCCGCGTTCGCGGCCGCCGGGGCCGAAGAGTTCGGCATCCTGCGCATCAGACTTTTTCGACATGATACATCCTTATTTCCAGCAGAAGTTCCGGCCGGAAGGCCCGCCTGCCAGAGCGTATCCTATAGTTTAAGGTTGGCGTTTTCAACGATTTTCAGTAAAGCTAAAAAAGTTCGGGGGAAAAAGACGCTCCCGGCCCTATTCCCGATGTGAAGGAGTCCCCTATGGAAGTCAGAAAAACCGTGTTCTGCCGCCTCGTTCTCCACGCTGTTCTTTGCGTTCTCGTCGCCCTTTCCGCCTTTGCGCCCAGCGCTTCCCTTGCCGCAGAAAAAGCGGCGGAGGGCCAGCCGGTGAAGCTCAAGGCCATACAGACCTATGAATTGCTGGATATGCTCGCCGAAGAGCATGGCAAGGTGATTCTGGTCAACTTCTTTGCCTCGTTCTGCGGCCCCTGCCGACAGGAGATCCCCGAACTCATCCAGCTCCGCAAGGAGATCTCCGAGGAAGACCTTGTGATCATCGGCGTGGCCATCGATCAGGATATCCGCGATGCCGAGGACTTTGTCGGAAAGATGGGGATGCAGGGCGCGTATCCTGTGTTCTTCGCGCAGGAAGACGTGGTGCGTTCCTATCGCATAAACGCCATCCCGTTCAATGTCATCTATAATCGCAAGGGCCGCATCGAAGTGAGCGAGCCCGGCTATGTGCCCGCCGCCGACATGAAGAAATTCATCATGGACCTTATCCGCCGCTGAACCGGCCCGCGCATTTGCCCTGTTCGATATCTACCAAGGGAGAAGAGAGAATGAATGTTACCTGCCCCCAGTGCAGAACCGTTTACCGCCTGCCGGACGAGAAGGCCAAGGCCGGCGTCAAGCTCCGCTGTTCCGTGTGCCGCCACGTCTTTGCCCTGCCTGCCGAAGAACCTGCCGAGGAGCCCCTTTCCTTTGGCGGCGAACAGGAAAAGACCGCGCCGGAATCCGGCCTTGCCATGAATGGGCTGGAGAACCCCAGCCGTTCCGCTCCGTCCGAGGGCCTGTCTCTGGAAGGGGACAAGCCTTCCGGCGGCCTTGATATCGATATGCCGTCTGCCGATGGAATGAAAGAAGACGAGGCGGAGCGCGAGGAAACGCAGGGCGAGGCGTCCGCCTCCCTCGATATGCCCGAGCAGAAGCCTTCCCGCTTCGAAGGCATGTTCGGCCTGCTCCTCTGCGCCGCTATCGTGGGCGGCGGCATCTGGGCATGGCAGAACACCCCGTACCTCGACGGTATCAAGGCGCTTGTCGCGCAGGAAGAGGTGAAGCCCGCCTCTGAGACGGTCCAGTCTGCCGAGTCCGCCATCGAGAAGCTCGAACTTCTTGATGTGGCCCAGTATCAGGTGAAGAACGAGAAGATAGGCCGCCTTGTGGTCATCGAGGGCAAGGTTCGCAACAATTTCAATTCGCCGCGCGAACTTATCAGCCTTGAGGCCGAACTCCACGACAAGGATGGCAAGGTCCTTGCTTCTCGTAGGCAGATCGCCGGCATCAGCCTGAGCCCGTTCCAGCTCGAAGTGCTGGACAAGGCGGAACTCGAGAACACCCTGAACCGCAAGCTCGACATCGTGACCTCCAATATCAACGTGATGCCCGGTGCGGAAGTGCCGTTCACGGTGGTGTTCAGCGAGATCCCCGCCGGGGCCAGCGACTACAAGGTGCGCATCGTCGAGGCGGCCATGCCCAAGCCTGTGGGCAACCTTACGAAGTAGCGTTCGGGGGCGTTGAAGAAAAACGGCGTGGGGCAAAAAAAGTGCTTGCCAAAAGCCGCGTCTTCCTATAAACATTCTTTCTGTCGTGCCGAGGTAGCTCAGTTGGTAGAGCAGGGGACTGAAAATCCCCGTGTGGGCAGTTCGATTCTGTCCCTCGGCACCATTTTGATTTAATGAGTCACAGTTTTTCGAAACTGTGACTCTTTTTTTGTTTTAAATCAACGAGTTACAGATTCAAACTGCCCGCACGAGTATTTTATTGATTTCAATGAGACTGTGACAATTCACTATGCCAACTGGGACAACTGGACTACGGTTGAAAAGTCAGACAAATTCTTCAGAGTTTGGTTACGGAAGTCACCTTTATCTGAAAGGCAGAATTTTTTATTTCCGCTACGTTCTTCCGAAAAAGCTACAAGCTGTTTTCGGAAAGAACGAAATCCGCTTGAGCCTCAACACTCCTTACCTCAAGGAAGCAGTGTTGCTCTCTCAGCGGCTTTTTTCTGTTTTGCTGGACTATAAGGAAGGGATACGACTTCCAAGCCGTACAGATCCAGCAAAGACGCTTTTTGCCGAACTCAACAGCCTCATTGAAAATCCCGAATTTCGACGCGTCGAAAATTCGGAGAATGATACGAGACTTCGTTTTCAATCCCTGATTGAAAAGCTTCAGTCTTCTACGCAAGAAAGCTCGCCAACAACTCCTCATGGAGCTGTAGGTGAGCTTTTTGCGTTATTTCTCCCGCTACTAACTTCTGCACTTTCCGCAGCGAATGCCACTTCATCATTTCAGCAGCCAGGAAAAGAAGTGCTGACAGGATCAGCACTTATTGAGAAGTATGCGGCTAGTAAAATTTCTGAGAAAAAATGGCGTGAAAGGACAGTCAACGATCACAAAAATCGCCTGTATCGTCTTGTGGAAATCTTGGGAGACAAGCCGATAAATCAGTACAGCAGAGACGATATGCGCTATATGCGCGATACTCTACGAAGACTTCCTCCTAACAGGAAATATGCAAAGGAATATCAAGGAAAGTCCATATCAGAATTACTGTGCATGAAGCATGAAAAGACGCTTGCGATCAAGACTGTCAATGACACTATGGAAGACATCTCTGGAATGTTCACTTGGGCAACAAGGGAGTTATATCTTCAAGTTAATCCTGCACGAGGGTTGAGCATCCGTGATGATGCACTCGATATTGAAAGAAGAAGGCCGTTTGATAACAAAGATATCGAGCGGATTTTTGCAAAGGAAATATACCTGCCAAGAAGCTTCATCAATCCTGCTTATTACTGGTGTCCGCTGATAGCTCTGTTTACAGGCATGAGAATAGAGGAAATAAGCCAGCTCTATCTGTGCGATCTGTACGAGTGGAACGAGTCTGGTGTCTATGTATTCGATATAAATAACAAGCCGAATAGCAAAGGTGAACAGGATAAGGAACTGAAAACGAAACACGCTAGAAGGCTAATTCCTGTTCACTCTACGTTGATAAAATTAGGACTACTTGAGTATCGAAACGAAGTGGAGCTTCGTGGAGAAGAACGCTTGTTTCCTGAACTGCGTAAGACGAAGGGTAGCATGAAATACGGCATTGAAGTCGGAAAGCATTTCAGCAGATTCCTTGATAATAATCATATCCCACGAGAGAAGAAGACATTCCACTCATTCCGACATTCTTTTTCGCAGTTCTACAAGGAACGCCAGCTGCACGATGAGATGTTTAGGCAGCTTTTCGGACATGAAGAAACAAATCTCGCTGCAAAGCAGTACGGAACGGCCTTTACTCCAGTGCAGTGTGTGCAGCGCATTGAGATGTTGGATTTTCCTGTTGATGTGGAGAATATTGCGTGGAAGGGAACTGAGAAGACATCAAAGAAGCAAGAGAAGATTCAGCGACCAGTGGCGAGAAGAAAGTCAGCGGTTAGAAGGATTCGCTTGGCAGATGTGTCGGAGATGGAAAGCTAATGGGGCTGCGTGCGGGCGCACAAACGCACCGCACGCATAGTGGAAATCGAGGTATTCTGACGACTAGAAAATTGGAATTTGTGGAAAGTGTGGAGTGTTGTTTCTCGTTTTTCGATAATTTTTAGGATTTATGCCATATAACTTCATTTTATTATAAAAAGTAGCGCGACATATTTTTAGTGTTTTTGCAGCATCCTTTACTCTTCCTTGATTTTGAATAAGTGCGTTTTCAATTTTTTCTCGTTCAGATGCATCCTTATTTTTTCTTGTTTGGTGGCTGTTAATTCGTTGAACAAGAAATATGAAAGGAAACATTCTTTCAAGTTCTTGAGTCGTAATATATGGATTATTTCCATGAACTTCAATCATCGTACGATATACATAACGAAGCTGGTCAATGTTTCTAGGCCAGTGATAGTTATGAATAAAAGAATGGGCATAGTCATCAAAAACTATACGAGCAGATCTGAGTTTTAGTTCTACATCGGAATAAAATTCAATATCTTGTTTTCGTGCTCGCAAAGGAAGAATCTTTATTTTATTTTTAAATTGATCATAAAGTAAATGAGTTAACGTTCCCTTGTTTACAGCTTCTTCAGGTACGCTAGAAACAGAACATATCACATTCACATTGAGTCGATATTCAAGATTGTTATCATACTTTGTTGTCTTGCTATGTTGAAGAAAATAAGCCAGCTTATTCTGGCTGTGGACTGCAAGGTGGTCTATATGGTCAAGAAAAAGGGTCCCGTTATTCGCTTGTTCTAGTTTTCCGGTTAAAACTGACATTCGTGAACCAAAAATAACAGTATTACTTTCAAGGCTCGAAAGCTTAGCACAGTCTACATAAATAAATGGTCCAGGCTTGCCGTTTAATCCCAAAGTACGAGCTACATATTCTTTCTCAGTGCCATCTTCAGCCTCTATTAGTAGAGGAATAAGTGTTTTTTGATTAATGTATAATTTTATAATGTTATTTATATAAGGTGAATACATATATCGATTGCATACAGCGAGATATTCTTCTGGATTATTAATAGTTGTTTTAAATTGGATAATTTTTTGATTACCATTTTTTAATTTACTGTATATTATTTCATAATCACCTGTTAGATTTTCGATATTAATATGAGCAAATAATGAACCTTCATCATTATTTAATATATCATCAGCATGACGCTGTAAGAATTCATTAATGTTAATTCTCGATTCAATCCTTTTTTTTAATTCATGTTGTCCACCAACTATACGTCCATCGGGGGAAATAATTAGCCAAGGTGTAACCACTTCCTCTAGGATTTTTTCGGACTGATTTCTAAGGCGCTGTTGTAGACAGGTGTTGCTTACCATGGATGCGACACGTCCTAGCAAAAGCCGATCAGTCTTGCCAATGTCGTTGATATAAAAAGCAGCCAAAATAAAACCGTAAAAAAAATTCTTCTGGTCAACAAGTTTAGAGTAAAGAAATTTAGCCTCTTTTCCGCTGCCATCGGAAAATGACGCAGTTAATACAGCTTTGCCTAATTCAGCTAGTTTTTCACAAGAAAAGTCTGATGGGTGAAAGCTGTATCCTGCTTTAAAGCTGCTTTCTACAACTATATGCTCTTCATCCAGCACCATAAACAGGAAAGCTTTGGGGAAGATGTCTCGAAGTAATGAAAGAGCATTGTGGCTAGCTGATTTCAGCATTTGCTGACGAGGAGAGTACTGCTTTCTGTCAGAAATTGGGGATAGGCTTGAGCTATGCTCACTTGTGCTCATAGCATCGGGAAACTTTGGTACCGCAGTCGGAATTATCCATTTGTTTTCCATTCCTCACCTCCTGATCGATATCCAGTTCTTGCTACCGATATGTCTATCAAAATGTCTATTTTTTGTCTATTTTAAATGTCTAAAAAAGACATAGACAATTTGTATATTAATAAATTCATTTAGTTACAAAACAATATTGTTTGTGCGGTGCGCCTGTGCGACCTATGCCTGAAGGAAGCTATTTAATGTTCGCTGGGCGGGTTAAGTTTTTAAATACACGGGGTGTTTATGTTCTGCGGGAATGACCCGCAGAACATTTTTTCGCTCAAGGAGGTTATTCATGAGCGATGCAACTCGTTTTCTTTTAGTGGCAAAGGACATCTTCGCGAACGCCGAAACCAAGCTTATTCTCGACACCAAGGAAGAGCTTGCGAAGGCTGTTGAGGAAGGGTTCATCTTCAGAACGCCGTTCTCCTTTTCCGAAGATCCTCGTCAAAACCTCGATTGCGTTAAGTTTGGCGATCTAGTTGTGGAATTTGTAGATTTGCATAATCCACTCAACGCTGTGAAAGCTGCTCGCAGCTTTGTGACCCTGCTCGAGGCTCGTTTCGATGTTGCCCCGTTTACAGTTGCACATTTTCTTGGCGTTGATCGAGCACGGATTGTAGTACCCGCTATCGGCATCGGAAGTACGTGCGGCGATAAGGATTTGCCGCAAATTTACTGCCGTATGGTGAAAGACTTGACGGACAACTTTTCAGGACTTGGAAAGAATTTTGACACCACTCGCATTGATATTTACAGTATCTTATATAGTTATATACAAATTGAGAATACTAGTATTGATGGAATTAGTTATATTGTACCAGTATCTAATATTGATTTATTTATGGTTGATGACAATTCATACAAATACAAGATAGGATATAAGAAAATATCGCATATTTTTTTAGATGATATTGTAGAAAATTTTAAATTAAATAAGTTTTATAGAATTTGTCAGGAAGAGGAAAAGGCCTTGCATCTCAACAAGCCTCGTGCATTGGAATGCGCTGAGCGAGAATGTGCATTTATTTCTTATTGTCGAGATAATTCCAACATAATTTCTCACAAAGCCTGGTCTTCATTGCTTTCCAACCTGTCTAAGCTTGGTATTATAGGACGTGAAATGGCACTCTACTACGCTAAAAATACTCCATTTTACGCCAAGTTTAACGATGATTTTGTTCTTGCTTCAAATGCAAATGCGTGCTCATGCAGTGAAATCAAGAATGGAATATTTGAATGTAATAGGAATTGTGGAGTTGAGTTTCCCTACTTGCTGTCAGAAAGTAGTAAAAATTCACCAGAATCTCATTTTATCCATGGTGCTGACGGGCTTTATTCACTTGCCAGGAATGGCGAAAATGGCCCTATGAAGGTCTGTTCTCCTATCGAAATTATTGCGCTGTGTCGTGAGTCTTCGGGGAAAGGTTGGGGGAAAATCGTAAAGCTTGTTGATCCTATTGGAGAAATTCATACCCTTGTGCTGTCGATGGCTGACATGGGCGCGAATACGGAATCAACGTTTCGTAAGTTGATGAGCTATGGTCTTCAGTTGAGTTCCTACAAGTTCTCTAAAAACTTACTCCTTGATTATCTTACTACATATTCACCAAATACATTTGCCACTCTTGCTAAAAAATCTGGCTGGATTGGAAAATGTTACATTATTAAAGATGCAATATTTGGTAATGTGAGAGATGAGTTATACATCATTGACGATGCTGAATATGAGTCACCTTTACAGGTTCAGGGCGGTCTTGAGGAGTGGAAGGAACACGTTGGTAAGCTTTGCGATGGGCAGAAACTCCTCATGTTGGCTGTTTCCTATGCACTTTCAGGCTTTCTGTTGACGCCCTGTGGATATGAAGGCGGAGGACTTCATATCTTTGGTCCTTCCTCAACAGGCAAGACGACGGCTCTTGATGTTGCGGCTTCCGTTTGTGGAGGTGGTAAAGGATATGTAAAGCAATGGCGCACTACAGACAATGCACTGGAATCCATAGCAGCAAGGCATAATGACGGTTTTTTATGTCTTGATGAGATAGGTCAGGCCACATCCAAAGTTGTGTCTGAAGTGTCGTATATGCTGACGAACGGACAGGGTAAAGCTCGTGCTAATAAAGAAGGCAATGCAAAATCAGTCCAGACTTGGAATCTCAATTTCATGTCGACCGGAGAAATTACATTAGCCGATAGCATTGCAGCAGACTTTGGGAAAGAGTTGATGGCTGGTCAGGCTGTGCGCATTCTGGATATCCCTTCTGATGCTGGAACTGGAAATGGTGTCTTCACATACGTCCCTGCTGGCATGACTGGACACAGCTTCAGTCAAAATTTAGTTAGGAATGCCAATAAGTTTTATGGCAGTCCTGCTCGAGCTTTTATTGAAAAGTTTGCAATAAATTTTGATGCTAATGTAGAGCGAGTCAAGACAATGGTTTCCGAGTTCGTGAAAACGAACTGTCCTTCTGACTCTTCTGGGCAAGTTTTGCGTGCAGCTCAGCGTTTTGGCCTTATAGCAGCCGCTGGCGAACTTGCGATATTGTGGGAAATTTTTCCATGGATTGATACAGAAGCAGAGGAAGCTGCCAAGTTTGGCTTGGAAGCTTGGATTCGACAGCGTGGTGGTGTAGGCGACCACGAAATGACGAATGCACTTCAGCGCCTTCAGGACTTCATATTGTTGAATGAAAGTCGATTCGTGCCGACAAATTCGAGTGAACGTGAAGTAAGAAGCAATCTTGCAGGATACAAATGGCGAGATACAAAGACCTATGAAGAGATATACGGTATTCTTCTTCCTGTTTTCAAGAATGAAATTAGTCGCAGAGTTAATCAGGCGGCGTTGATTTCTGAACTTGAAAAACGCGGTTGGATTCATAAAAATTCTGCTGGGAATCGCCTTGAAACCAAGAGTGTCAGAGGTAGCAACTGTCGAATTGTTCCAGTTGTTCCTGATCGTTGGCTGGAGACCTCAGACGCTCCGCAAAATTCACACGGTGATATTAATGATGTGGCAATATACTGATTTTATACCCAAAATATAGTAATCGGCAGTTAAAATTAACAGAAGGATGGGAATCAATTTCCATCCTTCTGAATTTAGTTCATCTTTGCAAATTTCGACGCGTCGAAATTTCATTAACCCTCGTTGAGAGCGAGCTTGGTGTTCAGCTCTTTGATTTTGTGCTCAATGACCCCATGTATTTCCAAAATAGTAAGCAGTGCATCATCGAGGCTTTTTCTGAGCTCGTTAGACTCTTCTAAGAATACTTAGTAAAATCAAGTTGCTTGTAATACTTAAGTATAAGTTTATATGTTATCAATGAAACATCCTTTTTGCCAAAAAGAAAGTAGCTTTCAAGTCTAATCAGATTTTGAAAGCTACTTTCTCTCATTATGCTAAACTGTTACGCCATACTTGAGACACATTTCCTCGATAGACGTATTCAATTCAGTAACCTCAGAGTGAATACGTTCGTTCAGAGCTCGCCTTTTCTTTTCATCTTTAGCTCCAAATGGGTCCCACTTGTCAATGGCATAAAGAGCAATGGCCGTGGATATGCCCGTAAGAATGCCAATGCAAATTGTAATCATCATATCCTTGCCAGGGAAGGATATGGGCACGAGTTCAGAGGCCGCTTCTTGAAGCGTAATACCTCCAACGCTGAGAGCACCTGTTACAAGGATTTTTAGAGCAGCATCCCAAACTGCTTCTCTGGACAATCCCTTTTCTGGGTAGAGCAAGGTCTTGGCAGCACGAAGAAGAACGAAGGTTCCTTCACGAATGATTCTGACGATATTTTTGGCAGTGGTCATAAAAATGTTAATGAATACGGTGATAAGATTGGACAGGAATCCACTCACCGCTCCATCTCTGAAGGCTATGACAACCTGCTTCCAGTTCGAAAGAGTCTTGCTACCGATTCTCTGAAGCCTAAGTTTGAGGATATCAAGAGTCGTAGAATCCTGGTGTCCATTTTTGAAGCCATAGGACCAACAATCTGCCAGTTCATCAAAACAAGCATTTGTTAAATCGTAGCAGAAAAGGCCAAATGCCTGCTGAAAGCCCATTTTTCCTGCTTCCTGCAAAGATGTGATCGCAGTGTTTTTTATGAACTTATCACTGGTGTAGTAGGCCTTATTGACTGTATCATTATACTCCTTTCGAGCCTTTTCATCGAGTTCAGTCATTAACTCGTAATCAATTTCTTTCAATTCTTTCAGCTTACGTTCCAGTTTTTCTAGCGATTCTCTTTGCTTATCTGTCAGGCCATTTGCGTTTTGCTCCTTTTCTCTGAGTGCATTAATTTGGTCGACCAACTTCTTTTTTTTCTGTTCTGTGTCCTGAATGAATTCCACAACGGATTTCTTGCCTTTTGACCGGTTAATGCTGGGATTGGTGGCAACGAGATTGTCATCGGAGTTTGCCAGCTCAACGCCGTCCAACTCCGCAAGGGTACGACCTGGATCATTGTGAATTTCGTAAGCCGATTGAACGTGATCTTGGTCCGACTTTCCTTCTAGTTTGTTGCCTGTATAAGCATCTGTAAGATCACCATGTTCTCTTTTTTCCTTAATTTTCTTATTGTTTTCAATGTAGTTCTGGTGGGAATGATATTTATGAGAATCGTAGTCTTCTAAGTTTTGATATTTTAATTTTTCTTCCTCTGTAGCATAAACTCCCTCACGAACATTATGAATGGTATCGACATTGCCACCTATTTTATCATAGAGAGCAATGAATTTACCTAGCCCAAGAGGATTGATGATGCTCTGGATGGTATGCTGACGACACTCGGAAAGAAGATCAGAAATATTCTTCTCTTCAAACTGTGCTTCTGTTTCGTTGATATAGATAGCAACTTCATTTTGAGAGACTTTTAGTTGAGATACAAGCCATTCTTCGGTGATTTGTTCCGGCAAGTTAGAGTCTTCCCAAATAGCACTATTATTTTCAGTATACTTTTTTCTGACTGATGCTGTGCTATTGCACAAGGAGTAGAGGGTCTTCTGACTTTTTTTCATATCTCACCTCACTTAGTTGGCATTGTCGTATTATGCATCGTAACAAGTGTTTAGTTCCTCAAGTAACTCTTGTTCTATATGTTCTA
Source organism: Mailhella sp. (assembly GCA_017408905.1). Lineage (GTDB taxonomy): Bacteria > Desulfobacterota > Desulfovibrionia > Desulfovibrionales > Desulfovibrionaceae > Mailhella. The sequence continues at coordinate 36,373 of JAFQTU010000075.1, forward strand.
CTTTTTCATCAAACGAAATAATAACTTCTAATCTGTCTTTAAGTTCTTGTTTGCTAATGCCATAGTCACGGGCATTTTGAACAGAATCGCAGAACGAAGCATTGGAGACAAGTCGATTAATTTTATCTCTATTTCTATCATATATACCGCTCTCACCAAAAACCAACTGGATAATAGCATCTTTTTCAAGTCGACCTCTTATTTCCTGAATTTTATAATAATACATATATAGAGCGATGCATTTATTTTCATTTTTTCTTGTTTTTTCCAATTCGTCAGCAAGTTTCTTAGCTAGCTGATCAGCCTTTTCAAGGCGAAGGCGTTCGGCTGGTGTGAGTTTATATTTTTTTCTTAGCAGTGCTACAGTTGCACAGGCAGGAACTGTTACTCTATATGCAGGACCAGCAATTGATAGTACAGTAAGTCCCCATCCAAGTGGGCCAAGAAGCCAACCGGCACCACGGCCAATTACAAAAGCAAGAGCAGTATTTCCCAATAAAGGAGCTAGCGCTCCTGTTACAGAAAGAACAACCATTGCCGTAAGACGATATGCAAGTATAGATCCAGTAGACATTAGAGCAGACAGTGCAGTAAGACCTGCTCCAGTCATCATTTGCGGACTGTACGGAATATTAACACTTATAAGAAGTCTTTTTTTCTCCTGATCGCTAAGTTTAAACCAAGCATCATTTAATATTTTATCAAGAAGACACTTCTCGATGTAAGATGTACTACTTGATTTTTCATAATTTACGTCTAACTTATCGCAAACGTCTTTCAATACTTCACGATAAGAAACACCATGCCCAAAACGAAATATAGTCATAACAGTATTGGCACCATATGTCTGTATTTGCTCTGCGACATCTTTCCAATAATTTTTTGAGTTAGGATTGGCTTGAGACAGCATCTGTCCAAGACGTTCTGAACCATCATTGTCGTGAGTTATGACTCTAGCTAGCCCTTTTAAATCTTCCTTACTAATTGTAGCTAGAAATTCAAGATCAGTGTCAGCCCTGTAAGACATACGAATTCTCCATACGAGGTTGAAGGTTAACTGGCGTTAAATGATTTATGAATATAATCTCTACCTTTATCAGTGATTATGTATACCCACTGATTGTCTCTTGTTAGAACCTCAACGAGTTCATACTGAGATAGTGTATTAATAGCTCTAATGATTTCCAGATGCGAAATATTAGCTTTGAACTCCAATTCGTTAGATTTACAACATTTATCCTCTTCATTAAGAATTCTTAGAATGTGTTGTTCTATGGATGTAGTAGTGATATCTCCTAATGGTACACTATTTTTGCTCTCCTCAAACAAGCTAAGAATGACATCTGTCATAACTTCATCGGATGGAATCGTGATATACATTCTAGATCGAGCTATTTCTTCAAAAGTTGGCTCAAGATTTTTATAAGCCCATTCCTGCCTTGTACTGTTAGACTTTGAAATGGCATACATTTTTCTTAGCCATGACGCAGTGATAATAGTTTTAATTTTTGCTATGACTGTATCAACCTCTTGTTCTGAAAAAAGATAGTCATAGCACAATTCAGCTAAAGCATTATTTACTAGCTCAAGCATTTCTTCAGCATCTTCCTTAATGAGTCCATCTAAGACTGCTTTGGTGGCAGATGAAGAAACTGTACCAGCCGTGAAAGCTCCGATGATACCACCTGCGATTGCCCCAATGGTCGTACCAATCACAGGAACAGCCGAACCAATTGCTGCACCAGCTGCGGTGCCTGCAAACCATCCTCCTGTGCCCCCAGCTACACCTGCTGCATTAACGGTTAGATTTTTGCCAAATTGTCCCCAAGAAATACTTTGCGAAATCAATGCCCTATAAAGATCAGGAGCAGAGACTGCAACCGTAGTTGCAATGGCAGTAATAGTATTGCTACGCAGTAGTTTCGCGGCGTTATTTAAGACGGCACCGCTAGGTAAAGTTTTTGTAAGAGCGGTTGAAGCCATTCTCTCAAGCTCCAAATGCCTCAAGTTACCATAATGAGTGGCTACTTTGATCTCATTTAGTATTGGCCTTTTGTGTATATGTCTAGTCTTCATAAGGTAAGAAGAAATTAGCAGATCAACCGCTGAAATTCCTCCATCGTTAGCAATCTCCCCAAAAGCAAATTTGACAGCATCACTATCAGATATTCCATTCCATTTGGAGTTTGCATGACAAATATAAAAAGAGAGTCCTGCAAGCCCCTTTGAGGTCACGAGATTATCAACACTAGAGAATTTTAATGCAGCAATACGATTTATTTTTGCCAATTTTTTAGCTTGTCGATATGTATACGTACCTTTTATGATAAGCCCATTGCTTATCTTACTTATTATTTTTTCTAGGCTATCAAATTGATCAGTTGGTATTTCTACAGGAATCTTTCTCGAAAAAACAATTCCATAGAGAAATGTTTCAATAGCGGATGAAGCATAGTAGGAGTACTGTTCTCCATACGTTCTAAGAATTTTTTCTGTGGAGATGTTTGAAGCATTTTCAAATTTGTGCGGTATCAATATGCCATTTTTTTTGCACTCTTGAAGAATCTCTCGGACATCTTCCATAGTGATTCGTTCATTATCTTCCATGGTAAGAGTAGGCATTCAGTTCTCCTTTTTTGTTCCGTAATAGCTGTTTTCTTCCAGACCTTGATTCCCGTCTACGCGTTTTTTCTGGAAATGTTGTCGCTTGGCAGGAGACAATTTATCGTTCCTTATTCATTCAGAAGAGGCTGTTCGTATTCGAGCAGAACCTCGTTGATAAGGAAAAAATCATAAATTTGATTAGTTATGAAATGTTTGATGATGAGATCGAAGTTCACGTTGTCAGAAAGAGCAAGTTCAGCCTTCATCAAAAGCTCTTTCGTTTCATCCAAACTTAGTTCCAAAGCAATAGCGAAAGAGATAATAGTTCTTTTCTTTGGCCTGTATGTATTATTGCTGATAATCTTCGAGAAAACTCGTCTATCAACATTAGCCTTTGTATAGCATTCAGCATTATCCATTCCTTTTTCTCGAATTTTTCTCAGTAATAATTGAGAAAAACTTTCATGTTGACCAATGATCTCTTGGTCAAGTTGATCTTTTAAATGTGAGGTAAAATTATTTTTTTGCTTTGATATTGATTCAGATGTACGCGTATCAACGAATGCTGTGATTTTGGTAGACTGGATTTTGTCTGCCGTAGCAACCGTTGCTTGCTCCAAAATCGAAGAAGTAGCTCCTGCCGCTAGGCTTTTGGCGATTATGCGGCTAGTGAGTGAAGCTATCTGAATAGGTGTGAGCAGAGGCATTTTCTGATCCTTCGAGGCTAAAATCAGTTTCCTAAAACTCCAATTTTTGGAGTTTTAAGTCAATATATTTGAGAATAACGCTATATCCAAATTTAAAATTTCCTTCAAAATGTAAGTATTAAGAGGTACATGATGAAGGAAGAAAAGCGCAATTCCCTTGCTCGCCGAGTGGGAGCGAACATTGCAGCCTACCGCAAGTTGAAAGGGTGGACTCAGGCACAGCTTGGGGAAATCCTTGGTATCGGCACTGATTCTCTTTGCAGAATTGAGCGTGGAACGATGGCACCTCGATTTCAGCGTCTAGAAGATATTGCCAAAGCTCTTGGATGTTCTGTTTCTGACTTATTCAGAACGCCAGAAGAAATCCTTGATTCTTATGAATTAAGGAGCGAATATACTGATAAAAAACTTCCTCTCGATATTCCAACGACCATAGCTAAGCTGTCAGAGCAGATTTTATTCCTCTCAAAGCAGATAAAGTGATACTTAACTTAATATAACTATATATTATCACGGAAAGAAACCAGAAGGTCGTGCCAAAAGCATGACCTTCTTTTCGTATGGAGAACACATGAATACCTCATCGGCAATTACTAAACTGTCTCAAGCTATGCTTAAAGTCCAACAGCAACTTCAACCTGCCATCAAGGACGCTAAGAACACGTTCGTTGGCAATGACTACGCCACTCTCAACTCGGTCATGGAAACCTGCAAGGATGCTCTCATCTCTCACGGTATCTGGCTGACTCAACTGCCTTGTCCTGCTCCGGTGGAACTCGGTACTGGACACATTGCCCTTGAAACCAAGCTCATCCATGCTGAATCCGGTGAATGGATCAGCTCCACTGCGGTCATTCCTTTGCCGAAGAACGATCCTCAAGGTATGGGCTCAGCCATCACCTATGCTCGACGCTATAGCCTTTGTGCTATGCTCGGAATCATCACGGAAGACGATGATGGAAACGCCGCCTCGAATCCTGTTCAGAAGCAGGCCCGACAACAGCGAGTAAAAGCTCAGAGCCAGAAGCCAGTTCAAGAATCCAAGAATGATTCTTCAAGAGCTTTGCCGAAGCTTGACGGCGTGACCTACAAGAATGTTCAAGCTGACGATGGAAGGATGTGCGTGGTAGCAACCGGAGTCACTTTGGACAAAAAGGAGATGCTCAAGGCAGCTGGCTTCAAGTGGAATTCCCAGCAGAAAGTATGGTGGAAATACGCCGTTGCAGCGTGATATTTTCGCCAAAAGATTGACAGTGTGTGCGTTTTGGATGACAATGTATAAAAAAGGAGAATTGTCATGTCACAGGCGACTCTGAATGTCCGCATGGATTCTCATCTGAAAAAACAGTTCGAAGACCTTTGCTGTGATTTCGGTATGACTCCCTCAACCGCAGTCAATGTTTTCGTCAAGGCTCTGGTGCGTGAACGTAAGATTCCTTTCGAAATCTCCGCTCCTCGTGATCCGTTCTATTCCGAGACCAACATGAAGCGGCTCCGTGAATCCATCCAGCAGCTTGAAGCTGGTAAGGGAACTGCTCATGAGCTGATTGAGGACAACGATGATTAAGGTCTGGTCGGATCATGCCTGGGAAGACTACGTGTATTGGCAGACTCAGGATAAAAAAATCCTGAAGCGTATCAACCAGCTCATCAAGGACATCGACAGAAACGGCTACGAGGGCATAGGCAAGCCAGAACCTTTGAAATACGAACTTCAAGGATTCTGGAGCCGTAGGATCGATGACGAGCACCGGCTGGTTTATCGTATCGAAGACAACAAGATAGAAATCCTCTCTTGTCGGCTTCACTATCAATAAACATTCGACACATATTTTGAAGGGCTGTCCTGATTTCAGGGCAGCTCTTTTTTATGGGGAAATTTATGACCAGAGGAAACAAACTGCTGCAACTCATCCGTGCTGGACTCGCACAGCATTCCGCACGCACGACGGAACAGTCGCTTGGCGACCGCTCCAAGTATATCGGAATGAGCGACGTAGGTGCGTATTTGACCTGTCAGCGCATGGCCGTCCTGAACCGCCTTCATCCCGAGAAGAAGGACAAAAGCCTGTCGAAGTTACTGACACTGAACCGTGGTCACTGGTTTGAGAATGGAATCGCTTCTATCTTGAATGAGCTGAACTTTCCCTTCGTCCGCCAGCTTGAGATTGGTATCGACCATGACTTTGCTGAGATTAAAGCTCATCTCGATTTCGTGCTAGTTTCAACGAGTCCGAAACCGACGGTTAGGATTCTTGAGGTCAAAAGCTGTCGTGAATTACCTGAAAGCTTGTACGCATCATACGAGATGCAGGTGTATGGACAAGTCGGTTTGCTGTACCGTCACTGGGATGGACCAGACTTCAGTCTTACGGATGAGTCGGATGAGTTCCAGTTCGGAGGTCTGACTTTTCCTGAAGTAGCTCGTCGACTTTGGGGAATTGACCTGCCTGATGACGTAACTCAAGTGGATATCGAAGCATGGGTACTCTGCCTGTCGATGACGGAGGCGAAAGTCTTTGGCCCATACACGGCAAATGAGGATATGCTCGATCTGGCTCTCGATACCGGAGCAGACCTGTGGCGCAAGACCTCCTATATTAAGGAAGGAAGTCTGGACATCTCTGCTGTTCATCCGGCTTTGGGCTTCAAGGGGATTTGCGAGTCATGCGACTGGAGTTCCGATTGCCCGAAGTTCGCTGGAGAAGAACATCCTAATTTGGAGCCGGAACTTGATGAGCTGGCTGCATGGAAGCGTGAGAAGGCGACTCTTGAAGCCAAAATCAAGACGCGTGAATCTGCCATGAAGAGCTGGTATGAGCGAGCCAATCTCAAAGGAAACTGGATCACCGCAGGCAATCACAGTTTCAAAGTTTCGGAGATTCCTGGCAGGAGAAAGCTCGACAAGGATGCTCTGGAAGCTGACTTGGAGAATATTTTCAGACTTGAGGGCATCGAGGGCATTGATGTTTCTGCTCTCATAGAGCGGAACGAAGAAATCGGTGAACCTTCCACTCGTCTTTACTTCAGTAGCTCGATGTAAAAGGAGACTTGACGAAACAAAAAATGATGCCTAATTTGGCATCATAAACAACATCAAAGGAGTGAATGATGGAAACCATCCATGCTGATATGACTGTCAGTGTCACCGAGCTGAAGCGGAATTTTGCCAGTGTTCTCTCGACTGCCCAGAACACTCCTATCGCTGTACTCAACCACAATAAGCCAGAAGCCTACCTGCTCTCCGCCAGACATTACCAGAACCTTATGGAAATGCTGGAAGATTTGCACGATAAGCACATCGTGGAAGAGCGCATTGATGGTCCTTTTGTCGAGGTATCTCTCGATGAGCTATAGTCTCCGTTTTCATGAATTGGCCCTCAAGGAGTGGAAAAGGTTAGATTCCACACTTCAGGAGCAGTTCAAAAAGAAGCTCAAAGAACGGCTTGAAAATCCTCGTGTACCTTCAGCGGCATTGTCTGGTATGAAGGACTGCTACAAGATCAAGCTTAAAACTGCTGGTTGCAGGCTTGTGTATCGCGTGGAAGACGATATCGTTTATGTTACCGTCATTTCTGTGGGCAAGAGAGAGCGGTTACACGTTTATCGCAATGCCCAAAATCGAATCTAAGCATTAATCCCGATTCCTTTCTAGAGTCGGGATTTTTCATTTTAAAGGATGAGATATGGGATATCGTTCTGACGTAGGATTGGCACTTTCCAAAGAGGGAGCTGGCAGGCTTCAGGAAAAACTGGCTGCTTTGGACAAGGATTCTGATGTATTCTTCAATGTCACCGAGCTACTGAAATATGCCCGCAAGCATGTGAAGCATGAGGAAACAGAATCTGAACTGTACCTCTGGGATTACCTGAAGTGGTACGACAGCTTTTCTGAGGTTCGTTTTTTTGAGGACTTGATGAACGAGTTGGAGGATGAAGAATTTCTTTTCCTGCGAATCGGTGAAGACATGAACGATAACGAGGAAAAGGGCAGTTTCTGGGATAACCCCTTCGAGCTTTCCATCCTCAGAACCATCACCAGCATCTAGCAAGGCACACAACAACATTTTCAATGGGCTCTGGACGATAACTCCAGAGCCTTTCGTTTTTAAGGAGTACCCATGACACAAACAACACATGATGCCGGAGAGCTTTTCAGTGGAAAGCCTTCTGGCACAACGATTCTCGGCTACAGTGAGCCTTCCATTTACACGCCGAAAATTGACCCGCTGTACGCGTTCCACGAGTCCAGCCGCGATGTGATCGTCTGGTTTCTGATGGAGAAGGCTGACCCGTTGTACATCTACGGACCTTCTGGTTGTGGCAAATCGAGCCAGATTCGGCAAATCGCTGCTCGCCTGAACTATCCCGTTTTCGAAGCGACAGGACATGACCGTTTGGAGTTTCCTGATCTTGTTGGTCATCTGTCAGTCAAAGATGGCAACATGGAATTTCAGGATGGACCTCTGACGGTGGCGATGAAGCAGGGAGGAATCTTCCTGTTCAACGAAGCGGATCTCTGTTCACCATCGACGCTTGCGGGGCTGAACACCATCCTCGATGGTTCTCCTCTTTGCATCGCAGAAAACGGTGGTGAACTCGTCGAGCCGAATCCTATGTTTCGTTTCATCGTGACTGCGAACTCCAACGGCGCGAGTGATGACACTGGCCTTTATCAAGGTGTGATGAGGCAGAACATCGCTTTCATGGATCGCTTCATCGTAGTGGAAGTCGGCTATCCGAAGACGGAAGTAGAGGTGAATCTGCTCCAGCAGAAGTTCCCGCAGATTCCGACAGATATTCTCGGCAAGATGGTGGATTTCGCCAACGACGTTCGGAAGAACTTCATGGGCAACAGCACTGCACATGACGCACTCGAAGTCACGCTGTCCACGAGAACTCTCATTCGCTGGGCTGAGCTTACGATGGCATTTCAGCCTCTTTCTAAGCAGGGAATTTCTCCTGTCATGTACGCTTTGGATCGCTCTCTTGGATTTCGAGCTTCTCAAACAAGCAGAGTGGCTTTGGCTGAAATGGCTAAACGGATTTTCAATGACATTTCAATGAACTAGGAGTTGTTATGGACACTATTTTGAACACGCCTATTCAGGTTTTGGACAAAATTTTGGCTTTGAATTTGGACATCAACATCTGGTCTGCACGTGCCAAACTTACTGCTGAAGACTTTGGAGAAACGGAACTTCCGCCTGACGAACTCGCGTCTCTCGGCTCTAAGAAAATCTGCGATCCCGAAAAGCTCAAGGTTTTCAACAAGCTTAAGAAACGTGCTTTTACTCTGCTTGACCGTAATGGTGTTCGCTTCTTGTCTGGATGGGCTATTCCTGAAGACAAGGCCGGAGACATCATCGCAGAACTCTGCCAAATTCGGGATGACTTTTATGCTGAAAAAGCACAATTCATTGCCTCCTATGATGTCGTTATAGAGGATTGGATAAATGCTCATCCTACATGGTCGAGCATTATCGCGGGTTCGACAGTAAGCCGAGAACACGTTGAAAAACGCTTCGACTTTTGTTGGCAGCTTTACCGCGTAATGCCGGTGATGGGCATAGATTCCGTACAGGCTATGGAAGAGTCTGGTCTTCACGATGAAGTGGAAAACCTCGGTGGAACTCTGTTCTACGAGATAACCAAAGATGCTGAAGACATCTGGAAAAAAGTCTTTGTGGGCAAAACGGAGGTTACGCACAAGGCTCTTTCTCCGCTCAAGACCATGAGGGAAAAGCTGAATGGCCTTTCTTTTGTGGAACCTCACGTCGCTCCGGTTGTGGAAATTCTCGATGCCACCTTGTCCCGTGTTCCGAAAAGAGGTCTGATTTCGGGAGCAAATCTGTTCATGCTTCAGGGAATCGTGAGCCTGCTGAGGGATGGCAAAGCATTGCTGGCTCAGGCAGAAGCGATGATGACTTCGCCAGCACCGGAAAACGTGCTCGCTTCCTTCTTTGGGGAACATGAACAGGAAGAACCCGTTCTGGAGCTGGAAGAAGAAAGTGAAGAAGTAGAACCTGCTTTCGTCCCTGCATTTGCTTCAGGTCGAATTGATTCACTTGGTCTCTGGTAAAATGCGAAAAGCCCAAGAGCGGAGCAAACTCTTGGGCTTTTCTCTTGCTGAGGGGATTCAAAGGAGGAGTTTTGTTAAGTTCAATTTACTGTTTTTACAGGGAATGTCACGTTTCAAACTCTTTCTTCACGTTCTTTTATCTTTCAAACTTTAACGAGGTTTTCAATGCTGAAACCTGAAATGCGATTGAAAGCTCTTCCTCTGGTAGCTTCCATGCTGGGGGACAAGCTCGGAGTGAAGGTCGTTTTCGGAGAGCAAGATACGGCCTGTACAGATGGACAAACTGTTTTTCTTCCTTCTTTGCCGATGGAAGAGGATGAACAGCTCTACAGGCTCGTTTCTGGTTACATCGATCACGAAGCCGCTCATATCCGCCACACTGATTTTGATGCGATGAAGGCTGCCAAGCTCAGTCCTGTTGCTCACCATATCTTTAATGTCATTGAGGATTGGCGGGTAGAGCATGAGCTGGTGAAAAGGTATCCTGGATGTCGTGAGCATTTTGACTGGCTCAACCGACATCTGTACCTGCCTAAATCGAAACGAAAAAAGAAGAAAGCTGGAGGAGAAAAACCTCCGGCTTTTTTCATTCTTGACTACATCCTCAATACGGTCAATCAGGCAGATGTTCCTGAACTCGAAGAAGCAAGAAGGTCTGCTGGTCGTAGCATCGACAAAAATTGGCCGAAGTTGCGAGTGAAGATTGATGCGACTTTAGAGCAGATTCCAATGCGCTGTCTTTCGACCCGTGACAGCATCGAAGTGGCCTTAGAACTCATGACCATACTGGAAGCTGAAGCTCAAAACCAGACTACTAAACAAGCTCAGAATCAGTCGGTTTCAAGCTCTGAGGCTACTCAAGATGGAGTCGAAAATCAGTCCTCCTCGGAGTCGTCAAATGGATTATCGGAAGGCGAAAACAACCCGTCACAGCGAGGTGAAAATGCTGATCTTACCGCCGATTCCTCATTGGTCGATCTTTTATCTGCTGCTGAAGATTCTCTCCCGCAAAGCTCAGAAATAAAACTGAAGCAAGCCATTTTCGGCAAGAATCCCAATAGGAAGAAAGATGGATTTTTTATGGCTGCTGAGCATGAACTCGTTGCAGATAGGCTTTCTCCTGAAGTAGTTAGCGAAGCTCATTCCTCATCGCGTGCATTGAAAACGAGGTTTCAAGGACTTTTGCAGACTAGATTTCTACGGCGTGTTACTCCAGCGCGTCATGGAAAAACATCTGGAAGGCTTCTTCATCGGATTGTCACGAAGAATCCCAGACTGTTTCGAAAGGCAGATGAAGCTCTTGGGATTGATACCGCCATACACATCTTGTTGGATCGCTCAGGTTCGATGGATAATCAGATTCAACTCGCGTCGCAGGCTTGCTTTTCGGTGGCTTCCAGCTTGTACGGAATCAAAGGCGTGAACGTCGCAGTAACAGCTTTTCCTTCTGATTTAGGTACGGGTGATTTGAGGTCAGTTGCTCCTATTTTTCGGCATGGTGAACGTATTACGGATAAGTTTGCGGTTGGAGCTGAAGGAAGAACTCCACTTTCTGAAGCTCTTTGGTGGACGACAAAGGAACTTTTCAAACAAAAAGAACAGAGGAAAATTATCCTAATCATTTCAGATGGTCTTCCAGATGATCCTCCAATTGCTCTGAAAACGCTTTCGGTAATTCGTGACTTGGGAATTGAAATGGCAGGAATAGCCATTGATTCTTGGCAGCTTGCGAACTTCATCAACGCTCAAGAGAACATCACAGACATACGAGAACTTGCTCCTGCCATGTTCCGTATTCTTCAGCAACTTCTTCTTAAAAAGGAGAAATAAAAGTGATCTTGTCACTATCAACAACGACATGGATTAGTATTGCTATCCTTGCTCTTCAGATTGCTATGAAAATAGTGAAAGATGGAGGTTCAGACGAATAACCAATGATAGTGACCAACAGATGAGGCATCATAATGCCTCATCTGTTGGTTAAAGCATAAAAAAGTCAATTTAAATTCACAAAAATAAATTTAACTGCCCGCACGAAAAAGAAAAACAAATGTTAGATGTGCCAATGTCATATGACATATAAAACTAGACAACAAAAAATTATAATGTTAGTGATTACTTATTGTTTAGAATAACTGTGACATTGGCACATGGAAACGTCTGTCCCTCGGCACCATTTTTGTATCCAAAGAAGACCCTAGAGGCCCGAAATGCTTGAAGAAAACAGCATTTCGGGCCTTTTCTTATGTCCCGTAAAATCCAGAGAGGTACGTGGACACCCACAAATTCTGTTGGTATTCTCGTTGGTATCTATGCATGCTAGATTACTCGGTGCGAAGAATACCAACACTCGCAAAAGATATTGAAATACCAATAGTTATTGATGTGAAAAAGTATTTTTCAGAGTCGTCCTCAATGCCTTTCCAGAAAGTCGACTGCGGGGGGGCAGAGGTATAGGGACAAGTTTTTCAAAAAGCACACCGCCAAGCTCAGGCCTTATCTCGAAGAGGGCATTCCCAACTGTTATCGGGCTGATAACTCAGGATCGTCTAGCTTTTCAGAAAAACAGAAAGGTCGGGCCATAACGAAACCGCCATACTCAAGAAGGCTTGAACGTGGCGGCTTGCAGAATGGATTTTCTCTAGAATTCCAAAGAGGAACATGATAAATAACATCCATGGACAAGAGCTGCTCAAAACCAGCGAACAGGCATACCTTTTGACCGGTGATATGCTGTGTTCTTTAATCTTAAATAACTTACGTGGTTATAAAGGGCGGTAAGTATGAGTTGCATAAAAGCAGACTCGTTCGGCTATTCCCCGCAGGACTTCGCAACGTTCAAGCGTTACGCGTGGCGCTACCTGCTGATGTTCTCGTTCCTGTACTGCGCGCTGTACTGCTGCCGCTTGAACCTTTCCAACGCCAGCGCCGTCATGATGGCCGAACTTGGCTGGACCAAGGCCGACATAGGCATCCTTACCGGTACGCTGTTCTGGACCTACGGCATAGGGCAGGTGGTGAACGGCCGCCTTTCGGAAATCGTCGGGACGGCTCGTTTCGTGGTCTTTGCCGTACTGCTTTCGGCGGTGGCCAATATCCTTTTCAGCTTCCAGACGTCCATTTTCGCCATGGCCGTGCTCTGGGGCATCAACGGCTTCTTCCAGTCCATGGCGTGGACGCCCGGCATCGCCACGCTCACCAAGTGGTGGCCCGGAAACTCGCGCGGCTTCGCCACCGGCTTTGCCAACACCTTTTCGGGTTTCGGGCAGGTGGCGGCCACGCTGTCCGTGGCGCTGGCCTTTGCCATTCTGCCGGAAATGGGCTGGCGTGCGGCTTTCATCGTGCCTGCGGCCATACCGCTCGCCATGCTCGTCATCTACATGGTCTTTGCCAAGCCTACGCCCAGCGCGGTCGGCCTGCACGAATACACGGAAAACACGGAAGAGATGGCGAAGAACGAAACGGCCATGCAGGAAATACTGCGCACCAAGGGCAAGTTCTACCCCTATAAGTACGTGCTTTCCGACAGGCTTTTCAACCTGTGGATGATAGTGGCCTTCTCCATAGGCCTTGCCCGCTACGGCCTTGTGACGTGGGTACCGCTGTATTTCATCGACCAGTTCGGTATCAAAATTACCGACGGCCTGCTCGCCTCTCTCGCGCTTCCCGTGGGTATGGGCATAGGTACGCTGGTAGTGCCGTGGCTCAGCGACAAGCTGTACCTGAACAACCGCCTCAGGGCCTGCACCCACAATGCGGCTATCGGTGCCGTGGCCGTGTACGTGTTCTTCCTGCTCGACCCCACTGTGATGTGGCAGCTCGTGCTCATCGAGATACTGCTCTTCGTGGCGGGCTTCTGCATCTATGCCATCAACGGCACGGCATGGGCCTTTGCCACCGACATAGGCGGCCGCTTCTTCTCCGGCACGGCGGCGGGCTGCCTGAACTTCTGCGCCTACATGGGCGCGGCCGTGCAGTCCCTGCTTTACGGCTTCCTGCTCGATGCGGGCGGCTGGAACATCGTGTTCATCTCTATTGCCGCTTTCTGCGGCCTCATCGCCATACTCGGAACCCTCAGCGCGGCCCATAGGACCGCCCATTGATATTAGGAGTCATCCATGCGCATCTGTGTCGATATGTCTGCCACGCTCATCCATCACGGTCACGTTCGTCTTCTGAAAAAAGCCAAGGAACTCGGCACGGTGGTCGTAGCCCTCACCACGGACGAAGAAGTGCTGAACAAAAAGGGATACAAGCCCGAACTCAGCTTTGAAGAACGCAAGGAGATTCTCGAGAGCATTCGCTATGTGGACGAGGTCGTCCCTTCGCCGTGGCTCATCGACGACGCCTTCCTTGTGAAGCACAACATCGACAAGCTTGTGCACGGCAATGACAATTCCAACCGCATTCCCGAAGAAAAGCTGGTCATCTTCCCGCGTACCGAGGGCGTGAGCAGTTCCGACATGCGCAGCCGCGTGCTGGACAGCCTCATTTCCATCAACCTGCGCAAGGACGCGGAACAGGGCTCCGACCGTGTGGCCCGCGCCCTGTTCGAGACCATCAAGAACGAATTCAGGCTGGATTAGCATGAAATTCCGCGCCCTTCGCTATGCGGCCCTTCTGTGCCTGCTGGTCACGGCATGCCCCAGCCCGGCCTACGCCTACCTTGACCCTGGCACGGGAAGTATGCTCCTTTCCGTGCTCATCGGCCTGCTGTCTTCGGCGTATTTTCTGATGCGCAAGCTCCCTGCGCTGTTCCGAGCCGTGCTGTTCAAGGCCACGGGCAAGGGCAAACTTCTGGAGCGCAAGCATATCGCCATCTACGGCGAAACGGCCAACTACTGGGGCACGTTCCGGCCCCTGCTGGAAGAATTCGGCCGCCGTGGCGAAGCTGTGGAATATCTCACCTCCTCCGAGAACGACCCCTGCTTCAAGGCCGACCTGCCGGACTGCATCACCTGCCGCTACATCGGCACGGGCAACACGGCCTACACCACGCTGAACTTCCTTGAGGCCGACGCCCTCGTGCTCACCACGCCAGGCATCGACGTTTTGCAGATTCGCCGCTCCAAGGGCGTGAAGAAGTACATCCACGTCGTCCACTCCCTGAGCGACGTCCACTCCTACAAGCTCTTCGCCTTCGACTATTACGACGCCGTGCTGTGCAGCGGCCAGTATCAGGCCGATTCCCTGCGCCTGCTCGAGGCCCAGCGCGGCACGCAGGCCAAGGAGCTTCCGCTGGTCGGCTGCCCGTACATGGACGCCCTTGCCGCCCGCCGCGAACGCGAGAAAGACAGCGTGAAGCCCGAAGGGAACTGCGTGCTCGTGGCCCCTTCGTGGGGCAAGAACGGCATGCTCACGCGCTATGGGGCCGCCGTGCCGCGCTTCCTTGCCGAAGCCGGATACAAGGTCATCCTGCGCCCGCATCCGCAGAGCTTCATTTCCGAAAAGCCGCTCATGGAACAGCTCCAGCGCGAACTGGCGGGCTTCGACAACATTGAGTGGGATCGCAACCCCGACGGCTTCGCCTCCCTGAGCCGCGCCACGGTCATGGTGTCGGACTTCTCGGGCGTGGTCTTCGACTTCGCCTTTGTCTTCCTGCGCCCGGTGGTCACGCTTGCCTACGAACTGGACAAGCGCGGCTTCGACGCCTTCAGCCTGCCGCATCCCTCGTGGGAAAGCCAGGTGGTGGAACAGCTCGGCCACAGGCTCGACCCGGCCGAACTGGAACAGCTCCCCGGCATCATTGAGAAACTCGCCTCGGACCAGAGCTTCCCCGAGCGCATCCTGCATATCCGCGAAAACAATGTGGCGAACTTCGGCAAGGCCGCCGTGCCCGTGGTGGATGCCATCCTGAACATTGCCGCCAGCGGGGAATAAGCCATGCTGGAACTCCTCTACCTTGTCTGCATCGCTCCGCTTGAATTCTGTATGCAGATCATTCTGCGCTGGGGCTTTTATACTACGGCTTCCTATGGCCTTGCCCTCATCCTGATGAGCCTTGCCGTGAATACGGTCATCCTGCCCATCTACAACAAGGTGGAAGGCTGGCAGGAAGAAGAACGTGCGCTCAAAGCCCGCATGGCTCCCATGGAAACCATGATACGCGAGGTCTTCAAGGGGCAGGAACGCTTCGCCATGATATCCACGCTGTACCGCCAGCACGGCTACAGCCAGTTCATGACGCTTCGCGCCAGCATAGGCGTGCTTTTGCAGATACCCTTCTTCTTTGCCGCGTATCATCTGCTCTCCAACATGGAGGCCCTGCACGGCGTTTCCTTTGGCCCTATCCGCGACCTTGGTGCGCCGGACGAGCTTTTCGTCATCGGCGGGTTCAGCATCAACGTCCTGCCCATCCTGATGACGGT
This sequence comes from Mailhella sp., assembly GCA_017408905.1. Taxonomy (GTDB): domain Bacteria; phylum Desulfobacterota; class Desulfovibrionia; order Desulfovibrionales; family Desulfovibrionaceae; genus Mailhella. The sequence continues at coordinate 52,134 of JAFQTU010000075.1, forward strand.
GGTGAACCTCGTCTCGGCCTTCTTCTACACGCACGACCTTTCCCGCCGCGATAAGATACAGCTCTACGGCATGGCTGCGCTGTTCCTCGTGCTCCTGTACAACTCCCCGGCGGCCCTCACCTTCTACTGGACGCTGAACAACGTCTATTCCCTTGGCAAGAATATCGTCGAGAAGGACTGGATGAAGCGGCAGGGGTGGAAGGAACTCGTGGAGAAATGCCGCCTCGCCGGAAGCAGGGCGGTGAGCCTTGCAGAATGTTCCTTCGTCTCCGTGCTGACACGCGTGGGACATCTGTTTCCTTTCAGGCTTATTCCGTGGAGTACGGTTGCTCAGAAATGGAACGCCTTCCTTCCCGCGTCGCAGAAGAACGCTCTCGCCGGGCTTTTTCTGCCCTCGGCGGCCCTGCTGGCACTGCTTGTCATCGTGTACTGCCCCTTTGCTGTTTTCAGCTCCGATCCCGTACTGTTCGATACGGAAGCAGTGAAATTTGCCTCAGCTCAGATCGGCCTTTTTTTTGCTCTCCTCCTTATTCTGGCTGTACTCGGCGTATTGGCTGGCCCCCTGCGCTGGATATTGGGCACGGTCATTGGACTTTTGGCCTGTGTTGCTCTGGTGTTCTGCTTCGTGCTCGCGCCTGACTTCGGCGCCATTGATGCCCTTATTTTGCAGAATCCCGCGCCCCTCTATAAAAAATCGAATCTTATCATTGATATAGCGGTCGTTTTTAGCTTGCTCGCGGCCTTTGTTGCCGTAATACGTTTTCGAAAGGCCGCTTCTCTTTCCACGGTTATTTATGCCGCGCTGACCATAGTAGCCGTCATGTCGGCAGTACATTATCAGTCTGCGAAAAGCACACTTGCGGCTCTTGGCAAGGATAAACCCGTGAGTCAGCCCGCTGAAAAAACTCCGCCGCAGTATATGAAGGATTTCTATACCTTCAGCAAAAACGGCAAGAATGTTGTCGTGGTCATGCTCGATATGTTCACCGGCGGCAATATGGCCCAGATACTGGAAATATATCCTGAGCTGAAGACCCAGCTCGACGGCTTCGTGTGGTATGAAGATACTGTGACGGCAGGTACTTCCACACTTTTCGGCAAACCGGGTATCTTCAGCGGAGAAGACTGCCATCCTGTGAACCTGAACAAGGATGAAAGCCGTACGCTGGAAGAAAAAATAGCGAACTCTCAGGGAAGGTTTCTGCGCAAAATTCAGGAAAAGGGATTCAGAATCTCCGTTCTTGATGGGGAGTCCTTTTATCCTGACCGTTTCCTCCCCATGCTTGCTCAGGGAAAATCGGTCAATTTCGTGCGCCGCAGTACGCTCTGGCCAGAAGCCCCTCAATACTGGGCCAGAAAAAACAATTTTATTTTCGAGGAAAAAAAGTCGCACGACAAGTTCCTTGGTGCTATCGGGCTTTTCAATATCGCGCCCCTTTCCGTCAAGAAAAAAATCTACAGGAATGGGCGCTGGCTGAATGCCGTCTCTGTGGGCGGACATTCGCTTCACCACTCGCTGACGCACCTTGCGGCACTTGATGCACTGCCCGAAGGCTCACAGGTTTCTGATACTCAGGAAAACGCCTACATCTATATGGTGAATATGCTTACCCATGTTCCGTGGGGTCTGGACGAAAAGGGTATGCCTTCCAGCGACAGCGGAACCAGCGCAAGCCGCGATCCTGCCAGCGGGCTTTCCCGCCATCATATCCGCACGGAAGCGTTCACCCTCAAGTCACTGGTTCGCTGGTTCGAGTGGATGAAGGCACAGGGGGTTTACGACAATACGCAGATAATCCTCGTGTCCGACCATGGCCGCGGTGATAGTGGTCAGGTATTCAAGGTCTGGGGACGAATCCCGTCTGTCCATCTCCATGGTCTGCTTCTGGTCAAGGAGGCTGGAGAGCGCGGCTCTGTGCGCATAGACAGCACCAGCCAGATGGCGAACTGGGACGTTCCCACTATTATCTTCAATGCTCTGGCAGAAAAAAATGAAAACATCCAGAAACCTTGGATGAACAAGAATAGAGAACGCTACCATGTTCGTGGCGACATCAACCGCTCTCGCCACTCGAAAAATAAGTTCTCTTTCCACGAGGTATATAAAATCCAAGGCCCGCTTTACGAAAAGAAAAGCTGGGTAAAGATTCAATAGAAAGGGCTGGCCCATGCTGGAACTCCTCTACCTTGTCTGCATCGCCCCGCTTGAATTCTGTATGCAGGTCATTCTGCGCTGGGGCTTTTACACTACGGCGTCCTATGGCCTTGCCCTCATCCTGATGAGCCTTGCCGTGAACACGGTCATCCTGCCCATCTACAACAAGGTGGAAGGCTGGCAGGAAGAGGAACGCGCCCTGAAGGCCCGCATGGCCCCCATGGAAGGCATGATACGCGAGGTGTTCAAGGGGCAGGAGCGCTTCGCCATGATATCCACGCTGTACCGCCAGCACGGCTACAGCCAGTTCATGACCCTTCGCGCCAGCATCGGCGTGCTTTTGCAGATACCCTTCTTCTTTGCCGCGTATCACCTGCTCTCCAACATGGAGGCCCTGCACGGCGTTTCCTTCGGCCCTATCCGCGACCTTGGCGCGCCGGATGAGCTCTTTGTCATCGGCGGATTCAGCATCAATGTCCTGCCCATCCTGATGACGGTGGTGAACCTCGTCTCGGCCTTCTTCTATACGCATGACCTTTCGCGCCGCGACAAGGTACAGCTCTACGGCATGGCCGCGCTGTTCCTCGTCCTCCTGTACAACTCCCCGGCGGCCCTCACCTTCTACTGGACGCTGAACAACGTCTATTCCCTCGGCAAGAATATCGTCGAGAAGGACTGGATGAAGCGGCAGGGGTGGAAGGATGTGGTACAGAAGGCGCAAGCCATGTCTGTCCGACTGAATGGCCTTGAACATCTGGGCGTGGTCGCGTTCCTTGCATCGCTGGGATTCGCCGCCGCCAAAGTTCTGGGCCTCATCACGGAGCAGGGACGATTCCTGGAGCACAAGGCTGTTCTGATGCCCTTGCTGAAAAGCTCCGTTTCTCTGGTCATCCTTCTTTTCCTGCTGCTTCTCCTTGCCTGGGTTCTGCAGAAAAGGTTCTCCTGCCTTCTGTGGTTCCTTTTTGCGCTGGCAAGCGCCGCCGTCTGGGAGCATGGCATCCATTACCAGCACGCCATGGGGCTGACGGCTGCATTCCTGCTGACGGTACTTTTCTACCGTACCGGCCGCTTTTCCAAGCTCACGCAGAGACTTGCGGAACGCTTCCGCACGGATGAGCTCAACATGCTGGACTCGCGCGCCCTGCTCCTTATGGCGCTTCTTGTCTTCGCCTATACTCCGGCAAGGCTCATGCTGGCCGACCAGTCCTTTGTCAGCGTCCATACCTTTGCCTTCCTGACCGTCGGGATACTGCTGACCGTTACCGTTCCGCTTCTGGTTTTCAATGCCTGCCGCAGCGATATCAGGGTCATCTTTTCCTTCCTTGTCTGCTCGCTGTCCTTTGTCTTTGTCGTCTATACCTTCTTCGTGGTACGAGATTACGGTATTCTTGACGCCTATGCCTTTGAACGCGCTTCGATAATAAAACTCCGCTGGTACAAGTATGTGGATATGGCCGTGTGCCTTCCCATTCTTGGTATAGTGGCATTCCTTTTTTATAAAAACCGTGTGCTTCTTGGGCGACTGCTGGCTGTGGCCCTGACCATGACCATAGCGCTGGGCGGCATTTCCTATGCCCATCTGCTTTTTGCAGAGCCCGAAACCGTTGCCGTAACGCCAGCCGGGCCGCAGAAGCATCTGCGCCTGAGCCGAACCTCACCCAACGTGCTCGTCGTCATGCTGGATGCGTTCACCGGCGACCACATCGGCAATATCATGAAGGAACACCCGCATCTTCTTGCGAGTTTCGAAGGCTTTACCTGGTTCCCCGACACCATTTCCGCCGCCGAATCCACCCATATGAGCCTTCCCGCCATCATAGCTGGCGAAGGTATGGCCTGCTACAGCCTCACCAAGGATGACGGGCGCAGTCTTGAAGAGAAGATAGGGAAAGGTGTGGACGACTTCATGTCGAAGCTGCGCGCCCGGGGATTTTCGACCAAGATAGCCGCCTCTAACAACATCGACTACATTGCGGGCAAGAGCTACGTCGAGCATGCCATATGCAAGGACTATGCGGCGGCCTATCATGGAAAGACCTCCGGCCGGGAAGAGTACATCCCTGGCATCTTTGCCGCCTCGTACGGCCTGTTCGAAGCCGCGCCCTGGTCGCTCCGCAAGAACATCTATCGCAAGGGGCGCTGGTTCTTCTCCGGCAACTCCGCCCTCGACCGCTGTGTGGAGCATTACTCCGTTCTGGAACGACTCGCCGACATGACCAGCATCGACAGCGGGGGAGGATCCTACAACCTGTTCATCAACGAACTGGCCCACCTGCCGTGGAGCATATCGAAGGAAACGCTCCGCCCCATGGATGGCGACCCCTATCCCGAGACCGTGGAAATCATGGAAATGCGCGGCGGGCTCATCCCCGAGCACTATTATTCGGAGATGGCGGCCCTCAAGATGATGGGCGATTTCTTCGATTTCCTGAAGCGTGAGAACGTCTATGACAATACCCTGATCGTCATGGTTTCGGACCACTGCTCGGGCGACAGCCAGCCGCTTTCCCAGACCTTTGGCAATCCTTCTCCGAAGCGTGCCCTGATTACCTATTCCGGCCGCCCCAACGCCCTTTACATGGTCAAGGGATTTCAGGAACGCGGAAGCCTGCGCATTGACGGCACGCCTATGGCAACGAGCGATACCCGGGCAATCGTGGAAGCCGCAGTTAACGGGGAAGCCTTCGTTCCCCCTTCTTCTGACCGGGTGCGCTACCACGCCCTTGGCGGTTGGCACAGAGGACGCCACCCCAAAAACGTCTATAAGCTGGATACCCTCTGGAAAATCTCGGGCCCGAAGCTGAATAGGGAAAGCTGGGTAAAGGTGCAATAAAGGTTCATGTCTCTCAACCTCTGGTATATGATTATGGGTCAGGACCGCCCGCTGCACGGGTGGTTCTGACTGAAATATGTTTTAAGTTTGTAAGTTCATCCAGTTTGAGAAGAACTCTCACTTTGTTGGTATTAAAAAATTATTTGTAGTAAAAACACGATATGAGGTGTACAAACCGTTCTGTCCATCGCACTATTTTTATTTAAAAATCCAGACACTTGCCAGTGTTTTTAGAACTCCGGACGGACTGCGCCGCAAAAGGTGCTGCCCATTCGGAGTTTTTCTTTTCCCGCAAGGCGTTATTCGCCGAGCAGAAAGCGTTCTGCATTGCCACAACAAAAGGGCCGCCCCGAGAAGAGCGGCCCTTTCTGCGTATCATGGGACGTGTACTTTTAGAGGAAGAGGTACTTGAGCACGAAGAGCACGGCGATGATGCACATCACCTTGTTCAGTTCCTTGCTCTTGCCGCAGAGCAGGCAGATGAGCACGTAGGAAATGATACCGAAGGAGATGCCTTCGGAGATGCTGTAGAACAGCGGCATGGCAAGGATGCACAGATAGGAAGGGATGGCCGTGTAGAAGTTTTCTTCGGTCATCTTGAGCTGAGCCACGTTGCTGAACATGAGGAAGCCCACGATGATGAGGGCGGGCGCGGTGGCAAAGGCGGGAATAGCCGTGAAAATGGGCGCGAAGAGCATGGACACGAGGAAGAGGAAGGCCGTGGTCAGCGCGGTGAGGCCGGTTCGCCCGCCCACGGCCACGCCGGCCGAGGACTCGACAAAGGTCGTGGTGGTGGAAGTGCCGAGGACTGCGCCCGCCGAAGTAGCGATGGCGTCGGCAAGGAGGGCAGGGCGTATCTGGGGCAGGCGGCCCTTCTCGTCCAGCATCTTGGCTTTGGCGCTCACGCCGATGATGGTTCCCAGCGTGTCGAAAAGGTCAACAAAAAGGAAGGACAGCACGATGACCGCAAAGTTGAAGAGGCTGACCCCGCTCATGTCGAAGCTGAAGCACTGGCCGAAGGTCAGGCCCAGCTTGGAGAAGTCGGTCAGGCTCTTGGACGGCAGGAGCGAAAAGAACTTGGAGGCGGGGTCGGGCACATAGATGCCCGTCAGCTCGCAGGCGATGCCGATCAGCCACGTGGCCAGGATGCCCAGCAGGATGGAGCCCTTCACATTCTTGATGTAGAGGATGGCGGTGAGGATAGTGCCAAGAAGCGTGAGGATAGCGCAGAGCTCACGGTTGCCGAAGTCGGCGAAGTTCACAAGGCCGACCAGCGTGGCGGGGTTGTCAACGCACAGGCCCGAGTTCTGGAGGCCGATAAAGGCGATGAAGATGCCGATGCCCACGGACACGGCCTGTTTCAGCTCGTAGGGGATGCAGTTGAAAATGGCTTCGCGTATGCCGGAAAGCGACATGACGATGAAGATGAGGCCTTCGATGAAAACGGCCAGCAGGGCTATCTGCCAGCTGTAGCCGAAGCCGAGGACCACGGTGTAGGCGAAGAAGGCGTTCAGGCCCATGCCTGCGGAAAGCGCGAAGGGCAGGTTAGCCATGAGGGCCATGCAGGCCGAACCGATGAAGGAGGCAAGGCAGGTGGCCATGAGCACGGCTGTGGGGTCCATGCCAGCCGCACCGAGTATGCCCGGGTTCACCGCAAGGATGTAGGCCATGGTCATGAAGGTGGTAAGGCCTGCCATGAGTTCGGTGCGAACCGTGGTTCCGTTCTCCTTCAGCTTGAAGATGCGTTCCAGCATACTATTCCCCCTTCTCGTCGTATTCCGCTACGTAGGGAAGATTCCGGTAGATTTCACCGCAGTCGAGGCCGTAGCCTATGACGAAGAGATCCGGGATGGTGAAGAGGGAAACGTCGGCCTCAAGTTCCACCAGCCTGCGGGAGGGCTTGTCCAGCAGTGTCAGCACCTTGAGCGAGAGGGGATTGCGGGCCTTCAGCATCTTGATGATATCGTTCAGCGTGCGGCCGGTGTCGATGATATCCTCCACGATGATGACATGGTACTGGCTGATGTCCTGCGAAAGGTCGAGCGTGATTTTCACCTTGCCGGAAGATTCCGTGCCTTCGTAGTAGCTCTTGGCGGCCATGAAGCCTATCTCGCAGGGGATGCTCACGGCGCGGCACAGGTCGGCCATGAAGACGTAGGCACCCTTGAGTATGCTCACCAGAAGGAGCGGGCGGCCTTCATATTCGGCGCTGATGTCCGCCCCAGCCTTCCTGACGGCCTCGTCGATCTGTTCTTTCGTTATGATGACCTGTTTGATGCGGCTGTTGAACTCTTCTGTCGTCTTGATGCTGCTCATGTACCTTGAACCCCGTTGGCAATGCGGATAGCCCGCGTGAACTCTGGGAAAACACTAGTTCATTTTTCTGCGTCTTTCAACTGCCGGACAGGAATGGCTGGGGAAGGAGGCGGACTTCCGTTGACACTCTGAATATCGGGATATTTTTGCCGTTCTGCTCCAACGGCATTGAAGTGACGCCGAAAATCCCTTACAGTGGAAACAAAGAAGGTTTTTCTTCTGCAAGCAGGTATGCAGAAATGTTATGCAAGGAGACAAGGTATGGCTGCAACGCGCATAGAGCATGATTTCCTGGGTGAACTCGAGATACCGGCAGATGCCTATTACGGTATCCAGACCAGCCGCGCCGTGGAGAACTTCAAGATATCCGGTCTGACCATCGCCATGATGCCCCGTTTCATCCAAGCCCTTGGCCATGTGAAAAAGGCCGCGGCCATGGCGAACATGGAGCTGGGCGTTCTGCCGCGCTCCATCGGTGAACCCATCTGCCAGGCCTGCGACCGCATCATCGCGGGGCAGTATCTCGACCAGTTCCCCGTGGACGTGTTCCAGGGCGGGGCCGGGACTTCCTGCAACATGAACGCCAACGAGGTCATCGCCAATATCGCCCTCGAGATCATGGGCCATGAAAAGGGCGAATACCAGTACTGCCACCCGAACAACCATGTGAACTGTTCGCAGTCCACCAACGACGTGTACCCCACGGCCATACGCCTTGCCCTCTACAATGCGCTGACCGATTTCATGAAGGATATGGAATACCTGCGCGAAGGCTTCGCCCGCAAGGCCGAAGAGTTCCGCCATGTGGTGAAGATGGGCCGCACCCAGCTTCAGGACGCCGTTCCCATGACGCTGGGCATGGAATTCAGCGCATGGGCCACCACCATCAAGGAAGATATCCGTCGCGTGGGCGAAGGCCGCGAACAGATAAGCGACGTGAACATGGGCGCAACGGCTGTAGGCACTGGCATCAATACGCCCAAGGGCTATGCGGAACTGGTGACGCGCCACTTGGCCGAAATCTCCGGCCTGCCCGTGTTCATGGCCGAGAACTACGTGGAAGCCACCTTCGATACCGGCGCTTTCGTGCAGATATCCGGCCTGCTCAAGCGCTTCGTGGTGAAGCTCTCCAAGATCTGCAACGACCTACGCCTGCTTTCCTCCGGCCCGCGCTGCGGCCTGAACGAGATCAACCTGCCCCCGCGCCAGCCCGGTTCTTCCATCATGCCCGGCAAGGTGAACCCGGTCATCCCCGAAGTGGTGAACCAGATCTGCTTCGACGTTATCGGCAAGGACGTGACCATCACCATGGCGGCGGAAGCCGGCCAGCTCGAGCTGAACGTGATGGAACCCATCATCGCGCATACGCTGTTCTGCTCCCTGCACCGCCTGGGCGCGGCCTGCCACACCCTGCGCGACCTCTGTGTGGACGGCATTACCGCCAACACCGAGCGCTGTTACGAGATGATGAAGAATTCCATAGGCATAGTAACGGCTCTTGCCCCCTATATCGGCTACGAGCACGCTTCCGGCATTGCCCGCAAGGCCCTCGATACCGGCGGCTCCGTGTACGACCTTGTGCTGGCAAGCGACCTTGTGACCCGTGAACAGCTCGACGCCATTCTCAGCCCCGAACGTATGCTCTGCCCGGGCGAGGACAAGGCGCTCATCAAGGAGATAGCCGACCGGCTTGAAAAGCTCGGCAAGTGATCCCGGCCCGTAAAAACGAACTCCCTCGCGGCAATGCCACGGGGGAGTTTTCTGTTGTCGGCCGGGTATGAAAAAAGGCGGCTCCGTGGGGAACCGCCCTTATTTCTTATGGTAGCAAGGGGGAGATTTGAACTCTCGACACTGCGGGTATGAACCGCATGCTCTGACCAACTGAGCTACCTTGCCATGTGGGAATCTTCTATACGATTCTTCTCATTCAGTCAAGCGCATTGAAGGCGTCCATAAGGAAAGGAAGCACCTGTTTTTTGCGGCTCATCATGCCGGGCATCCAGTGCTGGCCCAGCCTGTCGGCCCACGGCGTGCCCGAGGAGGGCGTGTGCTGGTGGTAGTCCGTATCGCTTTCCTTGCTGTAGGCCGGGGCGGACTTGCGGAGCTTGGCGGTCTTGTACGGTTCAAGGCGCACGCCGAAGGCCTTTTCGGTAACGGAAAGATCGCGGGAGACCACAAGGAGCTGGGAGCCTTCGCGCATGATGTCCGTAGCGAGGAAGAGCACGGTATGGCAGTTGCTGCCTTCGAGGAGGCGGCGTGCGGAGCGGAACAGCTCGTCCTTGATGGGGTCGATCATGGAAGCGTCCATGAGTTCGAGCTGGCCGATGCCGACCTTGCGGCCGTTGATCTCGAATTCCTTGTAGTCGCGCTGGAAGATGCTGTCCGGGGAATCGTTCAGGTCGGACTTGGCGCGGAACATATCCATGCCAAGGGCCATGATATCCTTCACACCGGCTATCTCCGCCAGTTCTTCGGCGGCCTTGCGGTCGGCGTCGGTGGTGGTGGGCGACTTGAAGAGCACCGTATCGGAAAGGATGGCGCAGAGCATGCCGCCTGCCAGATAGGTGGGAACGTAGCCGCCGTAGAAGTCGTACATGGCCTTAAGGATGGTATTGCAGCAGCCCACGGGCCAGACCCACATTTCCAGCGGGGCGGCCGTGGTGACGGAGCCGAGCTTGTGGTGGTCCACCATGGAAACGATGGTACAGCTGTCGAAGCCGTGCGGAGCCTGCGAAACGTCGGAAAAGTCCACAAGGCTGACCTGACGCCCGGCCACGCTTTCCGTGATGCGCGGGGGCTTGATGTTGAAGCGCTCCATCACGAAATTGGTTTCGGGGCTGGTCGGCCCCTGGACGCGCGGGCTGGAGGGCATGCCGCGCTGGTTCTGCAGTTCCGCAAGGGCGATAGCGCCGATAACGGAGTCCGTATCGGGGTTTTTATGGCCGAAAACCTGTATGCGATGGGGGCGGGAGGGAGAAGCCATGAGCACTCCGTGATGCGTTGAGAAGACGGGAAGGGCCGTTCGGCACAGCAAGCTTATACCGGAAAAGCCACAAAAAAAAGTCCAAGTGCAGTACTTGGACTTTTTATATTCTGGTAGCAAGGGGGAGATTTGAACTCTCGACACTGCGGGTATGAACCGCATGCTCTGACCAACTGAGCTACCTTGCCATTGTGGCCCGGACGTATCCGGCGCAGGAAGGTATGTATAAGAAATGGCCGCGCTTGGCAAGCGTTTTTTTCGCTTTTTCAAAAAAATTTCAGGAAACCATGAACCAGTAAACGGGAACGGCCAGCAGGAAGCGGTAAAAGGCAAAAGGTCTCAGGGTGTTATGCTTGAGAATGGCAATAAAGCTCCGCATGGCCACAATGGCGGAAACAAAGGCCACGGCAGAACCCATGAGGAAGAAGGGGATGTCGGCAGTGCTGAAAAGCGAGAGGGATTTCAGTAGGTCGTAGCCAGCCGCCCCCGTGATGATGGGCACTGCGGCCACGAAGGAGTATTCGGCGGCCGTTTCGCGGCGCACCCCGAGTATCATGCCGCCCATGATGGTGGATGCGGAACGCGAGAAGCCGGGCCACAGGGCCAGGCACTGGAAACAGCCTATGCCGAAGGCCTGCTTGGCGGTGAGCTGGTCGAGCGTGGCCACGGGCATATCGTTCTGGCATTCGGCCATGACCTTTTCCACAACGAGCATGAGCATTCCGCCCACAACGAGGGCCGCCGCCACCGAAACAGGGGTGAACAGCGTTTTTATGAAGCTGTGGAGAAGCAGGCCGAGGCTGGCCCCGGGAAGGGTGGTCAGCACGAGGAGCATGAGGCCGCGCAGGCCCGAGAAGGCCGAACCCGCCTGGGGGCGAAGCAGGCCGTAGAAGCGCCGCCAGTACAGGGTGAGCACGGCGAGGATGGCCCCTACCTGGATGACGACGCCGAAGGTGGACGCCTTAGGGCCGTCGAAGCCCAGCAGGCTGGATGCGATGACCAGATGGCCGGAAGAGGAGATGGGCAGGAACTCCGTGAGCCCTTCCACAAGGCCGAGGACGGCGGCGGTGAAGAGGGACTCCACATCAGCTCCGGGCGGAGGAGATGGCCCTGTCCACGAAGGAGAGGGTCTCGGTATAGAAGTCTTCGGAGCTTCCGCAGGTATAGGGCGTCAGCACGCGGGTACGGTTGGCACCGACCATGAGGCCGGTGATGACCTGCGCCGTGCTGGTGGGAACGAGGGGAACGATGGAGCCGTCGTCCACGCCGCGCTGGAGCTGTATTTCGAGAAGGTGATGCACCTCTTCGAATTTGCGCAGCATGATGTCGCGGTCTTCGCTGGTTTTCATGTCGCTGTAGGGGGAACAGCGCACGAGCACGAGCCAGTGGGTGCTCGGGTCGATGGAGAAGGCGAGATAGGCGCGGCAGAAGTTCAGAACGCCGCTGCGGCCGTCTTCTGCTTCGGAAGTAGCCTGCTGAAGCACGCCGATGAAGCTTTCGAGCACATCCATACCGGCGGCGAAAAAGAGCTTTTCCTTATTGCCGTAGTGATGGGTGAGAAGGCCGAGGGCGACGCCGGCACGGTCGGAAATCTTTTTGAACGTAGTCTCGGCAAAGCCGTATTCACCGAACAGTTCCTTGGCCGCCTGAAGCAGTGCTTCTTTTTTCGTAAGGCTTTTCATAACACGCAAGAGATGTTGAGAGTGAAGGCGCAAAGTTCTGCGCAATGGTTATTTTTGCTTAATGCCTGCCAAAAGGCAAGTCGTTTGTTCATTCAATCAAAAGGGTTTCGTTTCCCTTGCTCCTTCTGATAGCGCTGGACATACGGCCCTATCCCCATTAAAGTGGAACGGCCCGCCGCGTTCCGAAGTTTCCGGGAACAGGCGATGCGGGCCAAACGTGGAGGGAATATGGCGCGTTCGCTTGCCGTTCTGGCGCTTGTCATATGGGGCATACTGCTTTCGCCCCATCCCACGGCAGGGTTCATAGCCGCTGTTATGGCGGCTCTCACCCTGCCCGTGTACCGCTGGCTTCGCGCCCGTATGCATAAGACGGCGGCGGTGAGCTGCTTCTCCCTTGGCCTTGTGGCCTTCATCGCCACGCCCATCACCATCGTCACGCTCATGGTCGTGCCGCAGGCCATGGAAGGCGCACAGCGCGTGAGCAAGTGGTGGCAGGCAGGGCACCCCATCCCGGCTTCCATCTCCTTCTATCTGAGCGAAGCCTACGGCCTTCTTGTGCGCTACGTTCCCAACGCGGAGCAGTATATCGAGAAATTCCAGAGCAATCTGACCAGCATGGGCGATTCCGCCGTCGGGTTCATCGTGTCCAGCAGTCTCGACCTTGCGGGCGTCACTATGGGCATGGCATGGTCAATCTGCCTTTTCGTTATCTTCACCTGCCTTATCGTGGTCTATGTTCCGGCCATACGCCGAGTCCTCCTTCTGGCCCTGCCCGGCCACGACGCCATGGTGGACCGCTTCGGCCGCGTCCTGCACGATGCCAGCCGTTCGGTGTTCATCGGCATCGTTTTCGTACCCATCATCCAGGGAACGCTTACCGGCATAGGACTCAGCCTGCTCGACGTGCCCGACCCGGCCTTCTGGGGCCTTCTGGCCGTGTTCGCCGCCATCATCCCTCTGGCAGGGACGGCGCTGGTCTGGCTGCCCATTTCCGTGTACCTGTGGGCGACGGATTCCCTCGCCGCAGGCCTCATGCTCCTGGCGTGGGGAAGCATCATCGTGACCGGGGCGGACAACCTGCTCCGCCCATACTTCCTGAGCACGGGCATCGAGGCTTCCATGATCGTGCTCCTGCTTTCCATCATATGCAGTATGGCGGTGTTCGGGCCTGTGGGCGTGATAGCAGGCCCCGTCATGGTGGCGGTGGCGCTTCAGGCCGTGAAGGAAAGCGAACTGCTTTCAAAAAAGCGCGAAGTCTGATACCAAGGTGCGGCGCAGGAAGCGCAGTGCAAAGAACGCCTGCAAGGGCACAACGAACGGAGAACAAGCATGGCCATGCTCAATGCCCGATATATCGCTGAACTGGAAGAATACCTGAGCTCCGGCAACCTTGCCGAAGACTTCAAGTGGTCCGTGGAGGAGCGGCGCGGCGAGATACTCGAATTTCTGGAAAAACTCATGGATCTCGGTGAACTGGCCGACGCTACCGCCACCAAGATCATTTTCAAGGGCCAGCTTGGCGCGCTCATGGGTATCCCGCAGGAGCAGGACGCCGAGCCCGAAGCGCCTTCCCCCGCCGTGGAGGCCGGGGCGTCCATGGAACTGCCCCAGCGCTGATACGCGACTGCCTGGCCAAAGAAAAACGCCGTTGTTCTGCACAGCGGCGTTTTCTGTCTTCGTGGGGGGATCAGCGCAGGGCTTCCGCAAGCACCGCAAGAAGGGCTCCGCCCAGCAGGGGGAAGCGCTCCTTCACGGCAAAGCGTTCCCGCTCGGCATAGAGCAGGCCTTCAAGCCCGCCGAACGCCTCGAAGGCGGACGGATGCGCCGCACCGAAACGGCGTAGGCTTCCCGCAAGCAGGCAGGCCGGGGCTTCGATATTGCGCTCCGCCACCTTGAAGTCCGCCAGAAGCACGAAGCGGGAGGAGCGGTACAGCGCATCGAGATGCGTGGGAAGCCCCTCCGGGGCAAGCCTGCTTAGGGCGAAACAGGATACCGCAAGGGGAAAGCCGCCCTCTGCCCGGCGTGTTCCGGCGTGTTCTCTGGTCAGGGAAAGCCCGGTCACAGGCGGCAGGAACACCGGGCCGAAGTCTGCCACGCTGTCCGTGCCCAGTGAGGAAGCGCATCCCCTGAGCACGGGAACGAAGCGGCGGGCCAGCAGGCCGCAGGGCGAAGGGAGAAGCGGCATCAGTCGTCGATTTCCATGTAGGTCGCGGACTGCATGGCGGTCTCGCCCACGGTGAGGCTGTAAAGGCGTATGGGCATGGCGGCCAGCCTGACCTTCATGTTGCGGTAAAGGTAGCGCGCCAGATTCTCCGACGAGGGGTTCACCGTGTCGAAGGGCGGATACTCGTTGAGGTTCACGTGGTCGATGAGCGCAAGTTCGGCGCGCAGTTCCTTCTTGAGCACGGTGAAGTCCACCACGAGTTCGGTGTCGGGCGTGAGGGTCTCGCCTTCGACCACCATTTCTACGGAGTAGTTGTGGCCATGCAGGGATTCGCATTTGCCCTGATAATGGCGAAGGGCGTGCGCCGAGGCGAATTCGCCGCGCACGGTGAGTCTCCAGAGCGATCGGCTCATGTTTTCTCCTGTTGGTATCAATGCTTGCGGGCGGCCATGCGGGCCTTGGCCCAGGCGTCCATATCCTTGTTGAACTGGGGGCTGGCCTGAACGAGCCAGCGATGCCCAAGCTCCATGATGCAGTTGTTGCCGTTCAGTTCGAACTGTATCTGCACGGCGGAATCGCCGCGATGCTTTTCCAGAATGGCCTTGAACTGCTGGATGTCGGCTTCACCCGTACATTCCACAGGGTAGGGGATGAGAACGGGCTGGTCACTGCTCATGCAGGCTTCAAGGAGGGGGCGCGCCGCATCGCAAAGCAGTTTGACTTCCTTCACGCGGCCTTCGTCGCCGCTTTCCTCGTCGTCGTAGTCATCGTCCTTGGCATCGATAGTGCCGCTGAGTTCGATGAGCGGGCGTTCCGAGTGCAGGGTCTCCTTGATGGCCGCGTAGGTCTTGGGGAAGATGGTGACCTCGGCATGGCCGGTAAGGTCTTCCACCTGCACAAAGGCCATTTTGTCGCCCTTTTTGGTGATGAATTCCTTCAGGCCGGTGACGAGCACGCCCGTCTTCACCGAGCCGGAACCGAGTTCGCCTATCTCCTCAAGGGTGAGCAGGCCCAGCCTCTGCATATCGCGGCGGAAGGGCTGGAGCGGGTGGCTGGTAAGGTAGAAGCCCAGCGAATCCTTTTCGAAGGTGAGCTTCTGGTCATCTTCCCATTCCGGGGTATCCTGCTCCTCGCAGGGGAAGCCGATCCCGGGAACAGGAGCGGCTTCTGCGGCAGGGGCGATGGAGAAAAGGGATATCTGGGCGGAATTCTTTTCCTTCTGCTTTTTCTGGGCGCGTGCCACCACGTTGTCGAGGCTGGCCAGCATACCGGCGCGGCTCACGCCGAAGCAGTCGCAGGCGCCGCCCTTGATAAGGCTTTCGAGCACGCGCTTTGTCACCTTGCGCAGGTTCACGCGGGTACAGAGGTCGAGCAGGGACTTGTACGGGCCGTCGGCATCGCGGCTGCGGACTATCTCGTTGATGGCTTCGTCGCCCACGTTTTTCACGCCGCCAAGGCCATAGACGATGGATTCCCCGCTGGGCGTGAAGGCGCGAAGGCTTATCTGCACGTCGGGCGGGAGCACTTCGATGTTCATGTCGCGGCAGGCGGCGATATAGTTCAATATCTTGTCCTGATTGCCTATTTCGGACGAGAGCAGGGCGGCCATGAACTCAACCTTAAAGTAATGCTTTAAGTATGCCGTCTCGTAGGTGATATAGGCATAGGCAGCGGAATGGGCCTTGTTGAAGCCGTATTCCGCGAATTTTTCCATGAGGTCGAAGATCTCGTTGGCGGTTTTGTCCGGCACGTTGCGCTCGGACGAGCCCTTCAGGAATATCTCGCGCTGCTTGGCCATTTCCTCGGGCTTTTTCTTGCCCATGGCGCGGCGCAGAAGGTCGGCCCCGCCAAGCGTGTACTTGGCGGTTATCTGCGCGATCTGCATGACCTGTTCCTGATAGACGATAACGCCGTAGGTGTCCTTCAGGCAGGGTTCGAGTTCGGGGAGGGGGTAGGTGACTTCGATTTCGCCATGCTTGCGCTTGATGAATTCGTCCACCATGCCGGAGTTCAGAGGGCCGGGGCGGTAGAGCGCGAGCATAGCCACAAGGTCTTCGAAGCCCGAGGGGCGCAGCATGCGAAGGTATTTGCGCATACCCGTGCTTTCGAGCTGGAACACGCCGTCGGTATCGCCGCGTGAAAGCAGTTCATAGACGTTGGCGTCGTCCGTGGCGAGGTTCTCCATGTCCGGCACTTCCTTGCCCTGCAGGGCGATATTCTTGCAGGCGTTGGAAATCACGGTCATGGTGCGCAGGCCGAGGAAGTCGAACTTCACAAGGCCCACCTTTTCCACGAACTTCATGTCGAAGGCGGCAATCTGTTCGCCCTTGCGGCCCGCGAAGAGCGGCAGGTACTGCTCCATGGGCTTGTCGGAGACCACCACGCCCGCCGCATGGGTGGAGGCGTGGCGCGTAAGGCCTTCGAGGCGGCGGGAAATATCCACCAGCTTGCGTATCTCGGGCTTGGTCTTGTACTCCTCGGCAAATTCCGGGATGGTGTCCAGCGCCTTCTTCAGCGTCATTTTAAGGTCGCTGGCAGGTATCATCTTGGCTATGCGCGTGGTTTCGGCAAAGGGTATGCCCATAGCGCGGCCCACGTCCTTGAGCACGGCCTTGGCCTTCATCTTACCGAAGGCGGCTATCTGCGAGACCTTGTCCTTGCCGTATTTGCGCGTCACGTAGTCCAGCACTTCAAGGCGCCTGTCTTCGCAGAAGTCCACGTCGATATCAGGCATGCTGACGCGTTCGACGTTGAGGAAGCGTTCGAAGAAGAGCTTATTGGGCAGGGGGTCGATAGTGGTGATGCCCAGCGCCCACGCCACCACGGAACCGGCGGCCGAACCACGGCCCGGGCCGACGGGGATGTCGTTTCTTTTCGCCCAGTTGATGTAGTCCTGCACGATGAGGAAGTAGCCCGGGAAGCCCATGTCGTTGATGACTTTCAGCTCCATTTCAAGGCGTTCGCGGTATTCCTTCTCGTCAAGGGTCTCGCGGTGCGGGTGCTTTTCAAGGCGCTTGTCGAGGCCTGCGCGGGCCATGCGGCAGAATTCCGTTTCAAGGGTCATGCCTTCGGGCAGGTCATAGATGGGGAAGTGGTAGGGCGGGGCCTTGAGCTGTATCTCCAGCTTGCCGCACTGCTCGGCTATCTTGACCGTATTGGTCATGGCCTCTTCCGGGATGCCCGCAAGCCCGGCGCGCATTTCCTCTTCGCTCTTGAAATAGAGGTCCTTGGCGTCGAAGCGGAAGCGCTTCACGTCATCCACCTTGGACTGCGTCTGTATGCAGAGCAGGATATCGTGGGCTTCCACGTCGTCGGCGTTCAGGTAGTGGCAGTCGTTGGTGGCCACGAGGGGGAGCTTTGTGGCGTCGGCCACTTCAAGTATCTTCTGGTTGACGAAAGCCTGTTCCGGCAGGGAGTTGGACTGCACTTCAAGGTAGAAGCGCTCCGGGAAGAGGGCTGAATATTCCTTGGCCAGGGCAATGGCGTCGGAGAACGTGCCGCCGCCCGTGATGAGCTTGTTCTTGCCCATCAGGGTGCGCGGTATCTCGCCCGCCACGCAGGCGGACAGGGCGATGAGCCCGTCGGTATGGCCGCAGAGCATCTTCTTGTCGATGCGGGGCTTGTAGTGGAAGCCTTCCAGCCAGCTCCGGCTCACCAGATGCAGAAGGTTCTGGTAGCCCACGGAGTTCTGCGCCAGCAGGATGAGGTGATGGCGTACGCGGGCGAAGTCGGAAGTCTTATCGGTGTGGTCGCGGGTGACATAGACCTCACAGCCTATGATGGGCGGTACTCCGGCATCCTTGCAGGCGGAATAGAAATAGGCCGCGCCGAAAAGGCTTCCGTGGTCGGTGATGGCAACGCCGGGCATTCCCAGCTTTTTGGCTTTTTCGGCGGCATCGGTAACGCGGATGGCACCGTCGAGCAGGCTGAATTCGGTGTGGCAGTGCAGATGGACGAAATCTGACATGGAGGCTCCTCTTGATATCGGTGAAGAATAGCACAGGGGGGCAGGCTCCGTAAAGGTTGGAGCAGGGGAGGTATGAGGAACTCCTGCTCTTGCCTAGAGGGCGGGGGCAGGGTAGTATCGCGCCAACGAACGAAAGGAGAGTTCCCTTGAACGAACTGCTCGAACAGATTTTTTCCGGCACGTATGGCGGCATTGCCATCATGCTGGTCATCACGGCGGCCATCGTTTTCTTCCTGCGTGCGCTTTACGGCCCCAAGGGCCGCTTCCGCGACCCGAAATGGGACGAGAGCAATCGCCGCATACGCCAGCAGGAGGCCGAAAGGCGTGAACGCCTGCTCAGGAAGATGCTCGAAGAGGCGGAAGGAACAGAGCGGCAGGAAGGGAAGGGCGATGCACACTGACATCAGGGCCGCCGATTTCGCCGCCTATAAGCAGCGCTTCCTCGACTACACCGACACGTTCAAGGACGTGCCGGACGCCGCCCCGCTGAGGCTCAAGGTCGAGCATACGTTCAAGGTCTTCGACCATGCCTGCCGCATCGTGGGATCGCTGGAGAACGAAGCCGCGCCCCTGAAGGAAAAGGCCCGCGATGCGGAGCTCTGCCGCGCCGCCGTGCTGGCCGCGCTGTTCCACGACTGCGGGCGCTTCCCCCAGTTCAGGCAATACCGTACCTTTCTGGACGCCAAGTCCGTGAACCATGCCGTCCTGAGCTTCCAGACCATGCGCGACAGCGACTTCCTGAAGGAAGAGAGCGGGCGTGTGCGTTCGCTGGCGCAGTGCGCGGTGCTCCTGCATAACCGGCATACGCTTCCGCCCATGCTGGATGCCGACGCGCGCTTTGTCACCGATGTGGTGCGGGACGCGGATAAGCTGGACATCTTCCGCATCATGGTGAGCTACCTGACCAGCGCCCTGCCGGAGCGGGACGCCGTTCTCCTGCACGTGAAGGACGAGCCGGAGAGCTGGTCGCCCAACGTGGCGGAAGACGTGCTCGCCGGGCGCATTGCCCGGTATGGCGACTTGCGCTATGTCAATGATTTCCGCCTCCTGCTGGGAACGTGGATGCACGAGCTCCGCTTTGCCGTGACCAGACGCGAACTGGCTGAAAGCGGCCTGATGGACATGGTGCTGTCTCAGCTCCCCAAGGCGGAGGCGCTTCGCCCTGCCGTGGAAAAACTTAAAGCGATGCTTGAAGAATGCCGCAATGCCGGAGGGCTGGCCTGATGCGTATCCTGTTCTTAGGCGATGTTGTGGGCAAGGCCGGGCGACTTGCGGTCAAGCAGTTCCTGCCCAAGCTGAAGGAAGACCTGCGCCTTGATGCGGTGCTTGCCAACGGGGAGAACATCGCCGGAGGCATTGGCATGACTTGCGAGACCTTGGATGAGCTTTTCGCCGCCGGAGTGGATTTCGTGACCTCGGGCAACCATGTGTGGCGGCACAAGGAGATCTTTTCCCGCCTCGAGAAGGACCGTCGCATCATCCGCCCCGCCAATTATCCCGAGGGCGCTCCCGGCCGTGGCCATGCCGTGCTGACGCTCAAAGACGGCCGCCGCCTTGCCGTGCTCAATATGCTGGGGACGACCTACATGGAGCCCTTGCCCTGCCCCTTCCGCACCGCGCTCGACTGGGCGGAGCTTCCTGAACTTGCGGATGTGCCGGTGCGCATCGTGGACTTCCATGCCGAGGCCACCAGCGAGAAGAAAACGATGGGCTATGCGCTGGACGGCAAGGTCAGCGCCGTGCTCGGCACGCATACCCATGTGCAGACCGCCGACGCCCAGATACTGCCGCACGGCACGGCCTACCTTACCGACCTTGGCATGTGCGGCGTGGAGCAGTCGTCGCTGGGCATGGATTTCGAGATCGTGCTCAACCGCTTCCTTACGAAGCTCCCTGCGGCCTTCAAGCCCGCCAAGGGGGATATCTCGCTCAACGGAGCGTACATGGATATCAACGAGAGTACCGGGCAGGCGCGCGAGATACGCATCATCCGTGAGCATTGCCCGGAATGGAAGCTGGAAAGGAAGGCGGAGCAGGGCGGCTAGGCCGCATGAAGGGCGCTCCTGCAAGAAGTCGGGCCGCTTGTGAAGGCCGCAGGCGGGCATACGAGGCTTGTCTTTTTAGCGAATAAGGGTAACATTCTCCCATTCAATTCCCAAGTGAGGTTTAACCTATGAAGAAACTGATGGCCGCCAACTGGAAAATGTACAAGACCGGTGCGGAAGCTGTTGCCACTGTGAACGAAATGGCCGCTATGCTCAACGGCACTGCCCCCGAGGGCCGCGAGATTGCCGTGTTCGTTCCCTTCACCGCTCTTGAAGCCGCTTCTGCGGCCATGAAGTCCATCAGCGGGGCCTCCACCGGCGCTGAAAACCTCTATCCCGCCAGCGAAGGCGCCTTCACCGGCGAGATCTCCCCTGTGATGATCAAGGCCTGCGGTGCGGCCTGGGTGCTCACCGGCCATTCCGAACGCCGCCATATCCTTGGCGAAAGCGACGAGTTCGTGGGCCAGAAGACCGCCTTCGCCCTCCAGAGCGGCCTGCGCGTCATGCTCTGCATCGGCGAGACCCTTGAAGAGCGCGAATCCGGCCTGCTCCGCAACGTGCTCGAACGCCAGCTCAAGCTCGGCCTGAAGGACGTGCCTGCCGAAACTCCCGCCGAAGCCCTTGCCATCGCCTACGAACCCGTGTGGGCCATCGGTACCGGCAAGACCGCTACCAACGACGATATCGTGGAGACCCACGCCATCTGCCGCGAACTCATGCGCGAGATCATGGGCGCCAAGGCCGACGAAACTCCCCTCCTGTACGGCGGCAGCGTGAAGCCCGCCAATGCCGGTTCCATCCTGACTCTTGACAATGTGGACGGTGTGCTGGTAGGAGGTGCTTCTTTGAAGGCTGAGAGTTTCACTCAGATCATCAATGCCTAAGTTTTTCAAGGAGCATATAGCGTGCAGACAGCCATCCTGACCCTTCATGTTATCGTCTGCGTCATCCTCGTGGTGCTGGTTCTTCTTCAGTCCGGCCGCGAAGGTATGGGCGTGATTTTTGGCGGCGGCGGCAACTCCGTGTTCGGCAATGCCGGTGCGGGCGGCATCCTCGCCAAGCTGACCACCTTCCTTGCCGTGATTTTCATCTGCACCTCTCTGGGCTATAACATCATGACCAGTTCCACCAACAAGACCGTGGAATCTGTGCTTGACGTGCAGTTCGAAGAAGTGCCTGCCGCTCCGGCCGCGGCTCCCGCCGTTCCTGCCGAAGCCCCGGCTCCTGCCGCTGAGGCCGCTCCCGCCCCTGCTGCTCCTGCTGTTGAGGCCGCCCCTGCCCCTGCCGAAACTCCCGCCGCCCCCGCTGCGGAAGCCCCCGCCGAGGCTCCTGCCCCCGCTGAAGCTGCTCCGGCTCCTGCCGAAGCCTCCAAGTAAGGGCAGCGCAACAACATCTTCAGGCGCTCCCTCTCCCGGGGGAGCGCTTTTTGTGGTTAATCGATACTCGTTATGTCTCGATTTTATCTCCACCATCAAGGTTCTGAACAATACTTCACGGATGCGGACTACGCCCGTGAATTCCTGTTCATCGCACTGAGCATAGGGGAAGAGATGCTCATCAGCGGCGCAGAAGTGAGCCGCGTTGAAGACAGTGTGCGCCGCATCTGCACGGCGTACGGCGGCGAACGCGTGGACGTTTTCGCCGTGGCCACGGCTATTTTTGCCAGTGTCCATTCCCGTGAATACGGAACCGTCACGCAGATACGCCGCATCACGGCCCCCCGCTACGACCTTTTCCGTCTTTCCCGCCTCAACGCCCTTTCCCGCCGCATCTGCGCCGAGAAACCGGCCTTCGAAGAGGTGGAGAACGAGCTGGAGGATATCCGCACCAACACGCCGGTGTATCCGCCCGAGCGCATTTTCTTCATGTACGCGCTCATCTCGTTTTCCTTCACGCTCTTCTTCGGCGGCAATCTGCAGGATGCGCTGGCCTCGGCCGTCATCGGCCTCTTCCTGCGCTGCATGGACTACGTTTCGCGCCACCTCCAGCTCCCCCCGTATATCGCGGCGGTGCTCTGGTCCTTTGCGGGCGGCTGCCTTGCCCAGTACTTCGTGTCGAAGAACTTCGGCGACTCGGCAGACCTCATAAGCATAGGCAACGTGATGCTGCTCATCCCCGGTATGCTTCTGACCAACTCCATCCGCGATATCTTCAGCGGCGATACGCTTTCGGCTCTCATGAACTTCTGCAACGCCTTCCTGCTTGCGTCGCTCATCGCCTTCGGCTTCGCCCTGCCAAACTTTATCTGGGGGATGTGATATGAGCATACCTGCCTGGTTCATCCAGATAGTTTCGGCATTCTTCGGCGCAGTGGGCTTTGCGGTGCTGTTCAACGTACAGCGCCCCAGGCTCTACTGGGCAGGCCTTGGCGGAATGCTGGGCTGGGCGATCTACCTTACCGGCTATGCGGCCGGACTGGGCGATATCTGCGCTACGTTCGTGGCCGCAGTGAGCTTTACCCTGTATTCCGAACCTATGGCTCAGCTTATGAAGACCCCTTCCACGGTCTTCCTCGTGCCTGCCGCCATCCCTATGGTTCCCGGCGCTTCCCTGTTCCGTTCCATGCGCTTTGCCGTTCATGGGGAATGGGATTTCTTCTCGCATCAGATCCTTCATACGCTCCTGCTGGCCGCTTCCATTGCGGGCGGCATCGTATGCGGCATGACGGCCTACTTCATCCTCAAGAAGATGTTCCATTTCCGCGCGAAGGATGCCCGCTGAGAAGCTCCAGCCCAAGGGTGGAAAGAAAAAAATTGGAAAAAGATTTTTTTGAGCAAAAAAACGCTTGACGTCCGGGGGGCTTTTCTCTATAACCCCAACTGCATCGAGTGCATGGGTCTCTAGCTCAATTGGTAGAGCAGTTGACTCTTAATCAATTGGTTCGGAGTTCGAGTCTCCGGAGACCCACCATGCAAACTTCTGCAACGACTTGATGCTCTGGCAGGGCAACTTGCCGCACATGGGTCTCTAGCTCAATTGGTAGAGCAGTTGACTCTTAATCAATTGGTTCGGAGTTCGAGTCTCCGGAGACCCACCATGTGATATTTGGAGAGGCTGTTTCGGCAGCCTCTTTTTTGTTTAAGTCTTTTCCGCTATCCTGCCTTCCGCAAAGCCTTTCCCCTTTCTTCGGGAGCCGTGATATACCATGCGAAATCCCCGCCCGTTTTCCGTGCGCTTCCTCCTGTCGTTCTGTGCGTTTTTCCTGCTCTGCTATGCCGTGGCCTCGCTCATCATGGCCAAGCGCGAGTTCGACGAGGTGACGATCAACCAGATATTGTTCCATATGCAGCTCATGAAGGACAATATCGTCACCATGCCCGGCGACTTCATCGATGTCTTTTTCTGGCATGTCCGCAACGCCGTGCTCTGTGCCGCCACGCTGGCCTTCCTCCGGGAAGCGGCCGCCTGTGCCGCAGGTAGCCGCAAGGGCCTTGTTCTTGCGGCCTGTGCGGGCCTTGCCGTTCTCTGGTTCGTTGTGCCGGGGGCCTTCATGGACAGTATTTTCGTCTGGGTGAGGGCGCTCTTCCTCGCGTCGCTGGCCGTCACGGCCTGTGCATCGCTGGGCTGGTTCGGCACGCTGTACGCTATGCTTCAGCGCCTTCTGCGCTGGGTCAGCTCCGGCTGGAGACTGGCCGCAGTCTGGGCCGGTGTGGCGCTCTACACCATGATCTACATCAACGCCTTCACCTTTTTTCAGGAGCAGGCCGTCATCGGCGATTTCTACGCCGAAGGGGCGTATGTTGACCCGAAAGGCGTGAAGGTAGGCGGTACAGGCAGGAAAAACCTGCTCATCATCTACTGCGAGAGCATCGAAGAGACCTTCGGCGATGCCGCATTCATGGGAGAAGATCTCCTCCAGCCCTTGCGCCCCTATATCGACACGCCCGAACTCCACGTAGAGCAGATGCCCGGGGCTGACTTCACCATCGGCGGCATCGTGAGTTCCCAGTGCGGCATCCCGCTCAAGTCGGTTTCCATTCTCAGCGGCAACCTGACGGGCTGGGCGCTCGACCGCTTCATGCCCGGGGCGCTCTGCCTTGGGGACTACCTCAAGGCGGACGGCTACCACAACGTCTATTTCAACGGCTCCAGCGGTGTTTTTTCCGGCCTGAACAAGTTTTTCCTGAGCCACGGCTATCAGGAGTTCATGGGCAAGGAAGACTGGCTGGAAAAGGGTTTGGTCAAGCCGGACGATCTCAATATGTGGGCCGTGTACGACAAGGATATCATAGACTTCAGCATCAGGCGGCTAGACGAGCTGATGGCGGAAGGCCGGAAGTTCAGCTTCGTCCTCTCCACTATGGATACCCACGAACCGGGCTTCCTTTCCAAGGACTGCGAGGAAGCCGGGATGGCCCGCAACTGGCCGGGATATGTGAAGTGTTCCATGTCGCAGGTGGGGCGTCTGCTCCGCCATGTGCGCGACCGGGGCTGGGAGAAGGATTTCGTGATCCTTGTGATGGGCGACCATCTGGCCCGTATGCCGAAGCTCGGGGACGTCGATCTGAAGAGGGCGGAGAAGCGCTTCGTGCTCTGCTCGCTGGAAGGGGGAGAACTGAAGCCCATGCGCGGCCGCATCACGCACTTCGACCTCTTCCCCAGCCTGCTTTCCGCGCTTGGATTCACTGTGGAAGGCGGAAGGCTGGGCTTCGGCTACGATGTCTTTTCGCGCGAGGTCATGCCGCCCGAAGGCAATACGGAACGCCTGCGGAAGCGCGTTCTCAGCCATAGCAAGATCTATGAAAGCCTCTGGCTGCCCGAATACGCTGGGAAAAAAGGAGAATAGGCCGGAACGGGGCAGAAAACACTTGCCAAGCGCCGCGTCTTGCGCTATCTATTCGTTCAGCAAAGACGTTATCTGCCTGCGGGCAGTGCCCATATTTGCTGGTGTCCATAGAGAAGAGGGTATACCCGATCCCATTCCGAACTCGGCAGTCAAGCTCTTCATCGCCCATGATACTGCATACTTTTGTGTGGGAAAGTAGGCCGATGCCAGCATTATCTTCAGCCCCTGCGGTACTCGCGGGGGTTTTCTTTTTATCTGTCATTTTCGCTATGTCGGCAGGAGGGAGCATGGAAAAGGTGACCAAGGAAGTCATGGGGGCCGTATTCTACAAGGATGGCCGCATCCTCGTCATGCGCCGCGCTCCTTTCCTGAGCTGGGCCGGATGGTGGGAATTCCCCGGCGGCAAGCGCGAAAAAGGCGAGAGCAACGAACAGTGCCTTGCCCGTGAACTGCGGGAAGAGCTGGAGGTGGAAGCCGAGATAGGCGAATTCCTCACGGAGAACAGCCACGGCTACGATTTCGGAACGGTGCACCTTTCCGTGTACCGCGTGAAGTCGTGGACGGGTGATATCAGGCTTAACGTGCACGACGCCCTGCACTGGGTCCCCCTGAAGGAACTGGCGGACTTCCCCCAGCTCCTTCCCGCCGATATCCCCGTGGCCCGGGCACTGGAAAACATACTCGACTGATGAAAGAAGCCCTGCTTTTGACGGCAGGGCTTTTCTCGTATCCGGAGCAGGGCGCTATTTCTCGGCACAGTCCATGCAGAGCTGGCGGCCATCCTGCTCGACGATGCGGGAGGACATGACGCCTTCGCCGCAGTTCTCGCAGAGTATCGTGGGCAGGCGCTGGGCCATGCCGGGCATATCGTGCAGGGCGGGCTTGATGTCGAAGATTTCCTCGAAGGGAGCGGAAAGTACGAACTCAAGGTCTTTTTTCCTGAGTTCCGCCAGCTCTTCATCCAGCCTCCGCCGAGTTTCTGCCGGAAGCCCCTCGGCGGCCAGCTCTTCCCGCAGGCCAAGGATGCGGCTCTTGACCTCGCCGCCCCGGAGCTTGGCAACGATGCGCCGCTGTTTCCCGTCGCGCCTGCGGTAGAAGGTGAAGGCTATCTTGCCCGTGTCGCGGAAGAGGAGATTGCCCTTGCCGAGGGTACAGCCCACAAGGGCCTGGATGGCGTCCACGCCGCACATATCGGTTTCCGTTACGGCCACGACCTCTTCATCGGCGGCAGTCCCGAAGTTCTCCACGGCCCACACTGCCGCCCGTATGCCAAGGGCCAGCCCGCCGCACCAATGCCCGTGGAAGGCCTTGGCCCTGTCTATGATGTCCTGTGTTATTCCCTGTGCGTACATGGTGTATCTCTTGGGTTGGGGTTCAGTCTCTGCCAAGGCTGGGGCAGACCATGCTGGCCCTGCCTGTTCCGAGGCGCAGGCATTGCGGGCCGTAGATATGCTGGAGCAGTTCCTGCGTTACGACTTCCGCCGAAGGGCCTTCGGCGCAGATGCGGCCCTGGTGCATCACGGCGGCCTTGTCGCAGAACCAGAGTATGTGGTTGGGGTCATGGCAGCAGACGAGCACGGCCACGCCTTGGGAAGCGACTTCCCGCAGTACGTTCCACACCGAAAGCTGATTGCTGAAGTCGAGCGAGCTGGTCGGTTCGTCCAGAAGGACGAGCGGCGTCTGCTGGGCCATAGCCCGGGCAATGAGCACAAGCTGGCGCTGGCCGCCGGAAAGCTGGTTGCAGGGGCGCTCCGCAAGGTGGAGGATGCCGATACGCGCCATGGCCTCTTCCGCTATCCGCTCATCGTCGCGGCGGAGGCGGAACCATCCGGCCATCTTCGGACTGCGGCCCATGAGCACCATGTCCCGCGCGGAGAAGGGGAAGGGCTGGCGATGTTCCTGCGGTACATAGGCTACGTGGGCCGCAAGGGCGGAGGGCTTCATGTGGGCGATGTTCACGCCATGGACACGGACGTGCCCCTTCTGCGGGTGCAGAAAACCCATACAGCAGCGGAACAGCGTGGATTTCCCGCATCCGTTCGGGCCGAGCAGGCCGCATATCTCGCCCGGCTTCACGCTGAGGGAAATATCGTCGAGCACGCCATGCTGACCGTAGGAGAAGGAAAGGCCGCGTATGTCGAGGGCTCTGCCGGGCATGGCGGGCGCGGGCGCAGGCGAAGAGGCGGCATGGCGGTGAAGGAAGCTCCACAGCGTGCTTTTTTCTTCGCCTTCATGGAGCATCAGGTCAGCTTCCATAGGATTCCCTCCCCTTGGCGCGCAGGAGCCAGAGCAGATAGGGAGCGCCGACGATGGAGGTGACAATGCCGAGGGGGATCTCGGCCCCGGTCAGCGTACGGGCCAGCGTGTCGCAGAGGAGCAGGTACAGCGCACCGAGTATGCCCGATGCCGGTATGACCCAGCGATTGTCCGGCCCGAAGAGCATACGGGCGGCATGGGGCATCATCAGGCCTACCCATGCGATGATACCTGCCGCAGACACGCAGACCGAGGCGGCAAGCGTGGCAAGCACGATGAAGGCGGCCCGGCAGAGGTCGGGCTGGAGGCCAAGGCTTCGCGCTTCCTCGTCGCCCAGCGAAAGGATGTTCAGCTTCCATGCCAGCGCCGTGAGCAGGGCAAGGCAGGGGAACACCGTGCAGGCGGTGACGAAAACGTCCTGCCAGCCCGCGTAGTAGAAGCCGCCCATCATCCAGAAGGTTATCTCGCGCAGTTCCGTATCGCTGGAAACATACTTCATGATACCCACGAAGGCCGAGAACAGGGAGCCTACGATAATGCCGGACAGCACCAGCGTGACGGGCGGCGTTTCTCCGCTCGTCCGAGCAAGGAAGAAGGAGAGCAGGACTGCGAGAAGGGCGAAGAGAAAAGCCGAGACCTGCCCGTTGGGAAAAAGCAGGGGGAAGACGACCGCAAGGGAAGCACCCCACGCCGCCCCGGCCGACACGCCGAGGATGTACGGCTCCACAAGCGGGTTGCGGAAACAGCCCTGATAAACAGCGCCCGAAGCGGCCATAGCCATTCCGGTGACGCAGGCCAGCAGAAGGCGGGGCATACGGATATCCCACACGATAAGCTCGTGCATCCTGTCCGCAGGCCCGGCCAGCCCGAGCTTGGACAGGAGGACGGCGGCGGTATCGGCAAAGCGGATATCGTAGCTGCCTGCGCCAAGCGAGAGCACAAAGCCGGAGAGCAGGGCCGCGCAGAGCAGAAGGGCGATACAGGAGCGGAGTTTTCGCAGCATCATGCCCGCCTAAAAGCCGCTTCCGGCCATCCAGTCCAGAAGCTGGGTGGAACGAAGGCCGCGTGCCTGCTCCACATCCACGCCATAGACTTTCTGGTAGAATTCCAGCGCGAAGTCGTAAACATTGACGTCGGCAAAGCGTTCGGGGTAGGCCGCCTTGGCGATGATGAGCATATCCAGCGGATATTCCACGCGGCGGGAGGCGTTCTTGGGCGACCACGGGAGCGCGAACACCTTTTTCTGCTTCACGGCGCGCAGTTCGCGCAGGCTGGCATAGTAGGGCGCTTCGTACAGTTCCCGGGGCGGATGATAGCCGCTGGCCGTGGGGAGCAGGATGATATCGGGGTCGCAGGCGTAGATCTGTTCCGTGCTCATGGGGATACCGCTTCCCTTGCCCCGGAAGGCGTTCCGCGCGTTCACCACGGATTCTATGATGTAGGATTCCGGGGTGTCTGTGCCGTGCACAGCCCCGGCCCCTCCCTTCCGGCGTATGTCGGGCCGCAGGCCGAGCAGGAGCATGGCGGGCTTTCTCTCTTCGGGAACGGAGGCCGTCCTTTCGCGTATCATGCGTTCCGTACCGGCAAGGAAATCGGCAAGGGCCTCGGCTTTTTCCTTCTGTCCGAAGGCTTCCCCCAGGATGGAGGCTTCGGCCTTTATGGTGCTGAGATCGGAAGCGCGGAACCATGACGGCGAGTAGAGCACGAGCAGGGGAAAGCCCATGCCTTCGATGGCCGCGATGGTCCGGGCTGCCTTTTCCCTGTCCGTACCCACGGGGGTGTCGCCCACGCGCAGGACGACGAGGTCGGGCTTGGCGGCGGCCAGCGTTTCGAAGCTGAGGGCGTTGCCCTGAGGGGCGTTGACGCAGGGCAGGTCGTCGAGCCACGGATGCAGGAATCGCATGGTGTGCAGACCGGCGAGTTCGTAGCTTTCGCCGGATACCGTAGTGAAGCGGTAGCGGTAATCGCGCTTCATGGCCCATGAGCCTATGGCCTTCACCCGGTCTATCACGCCCAGATGCGTCATCACGCCTTCCACGAATCCGTCGTCGATGGTGGCCACGGCCTTCGGTTCATCGGGGATATCCACCGCTTTGCCGCGCATATCCGTGACTGTCCGCGCCCCGGCACTCGGGGCCGTAAGCGCAAGGCAGAGCAGAAGGGCGGCAATGCCGCAGGCAGGCTGGATGGGCGACAGCATGGAAACCTCGGAAAAGCGGGGATGGGAAAGCGCGAGTCAACACCTGTTGGGATAGCACCGATGGCGAAAAATCTCCATGAGAAATATGCGGCCGGAAGGGTGCTCCCCAAAAAGAAAGGCCCGGTCTCCCAGGCCTTTTCCAAGCGTCAAGGTGTTACTTGTTCAGGATGATGGCTTCTTCCAGCGTGATCTTCGGCACGCAGTGCACGTCGTTTGCATCACGGTAGTAGATGAGCTTGCCGTCTTCGCGGCGCTCCACAAGGCGCACTTCCTCGTCGGAAGCGCCGAGGGCCAGCACCAGCTTGACCTTCAGCTCTTCGGGAAGGCCGAGAAGGGCGGCGGCCTCGTCCTTCTTCACCGCGCCTATCATGCAGGTGCGGAATCCGGCTTCGCAGGCGGCGAGGTTGATGCTCTGGGCGGCGATGCCGACATCCATGGTGGCGAAGTCGTCCATCTTGTCAGGGCCGCATATCACGATGTAGGCCCCGGGGCGCTGGGCGTCGGTGGCGCGCTGTTCAGGGGTGAGAGCACCGCCCAGAACCACAAGGCCGTTCATGGCGGCGCGGGTCTCGGCATCCGTGACCGTGACATAGCGCAGGCACTGGGCGTTGCGGGCGGAAGCGGAAAGGCGGGCGCAGTCGATGAAGGACGCCAGCGTTTCGGCGGAAAGCGTGATGTCGCCCTTGAAGCGGCGGCAGGTGCGGGCCTTGGTGATGAGTTCTTTCAGGGCCATGTCATTCTCTCCTTGGGTTGGGAAAACTCGTAGTATGCAGAAAAACAGGAAAAAGCCCCTCCATCATAAGACGAAGGGGCATAAACGGCAAGTTCAGCCGTGCCGTTTGGAAAAAATGGCGGAATCAGGTCAATCAGCGCTGGGTTTCACAGCCGCCATGACGGGGGCCGGGGCGATGGGCGTCGTGCCAGCCTTCGGCACGGGGGCAGCGGGGGGCGCAGTCGCCATGCCAGCCGCGTTCACCGTGGAAGGGGCGGGGGCAGCGTTCGCCGCGAAGGCCGTGTTCAGGGCCGTGGAAGCGCTTGCCGCGAGGGCCGCCGATCTTGGCCATTTCCTTACGGAATTCGCCCTTCATGGTGCGTATCTCTTCGCGCAGGGAGAGAATCTCGGCTACAAGGGCCTTCAGCTCTTCGGGCTTCGCGTTGGGGTTGGGGGAGAGCGCTTCAAGTTCCATCTGCTTCTGCACCAGCTTCTTGTGAAGGGGCGCGACGGCGGCATGATGTTCCTTGATGAGCTTTTCCCGCTGGGCCTTGCGTTCTGCGGCCTTCTTGGCGAGTTCAGCGCGCTTTTCCTTGAGTTCGGCGCGCTTGGCTTCGCACTGGGCCTTCAGTTCGGCCTTCTGTTCTTCGGTCAGTTTGGCTTCCGCTCCGGGGCAGGCCTTGTGGGGCAGGCCATGTTCACAGCCTATCATGTGGCGGGGGCAGGGGCGGGAAGCCTGTTCGGCATCGGCGGCCATAGCGGCGACAGGGGCGGCGGCGATAACAGCGGCGGCCAGAAGGGAGAGAATGAGATTCTGAGCTTTCATCGTGATATCCTTGTCGTGAAAGGTGAAGTCTTCGGGAACACAGCTTCAGTATATAGGAAGGAATCCGAATTAAGTCACGTTTCAAACTGTTTCACCACATGACAGCGTGAAATCCTGCGGAAAGGAATGTGTCAAAGAAGGATTCAGGCCTTGGGGCAGGCGGGCTGGTGCTCTGGCAGTCCAAGCATTTCCTTCAGCTTTTCCGCTGCGGCAAGGGCGAGCTTTTCGTGGTCGGCCTCGCTGAGGTGCATCCCGTCAGGGCCGTGGGCTTCCCCGGCGGGCTCGTCCGTCAGGCAGAGGGCGGCATCGAGGAAGAAGGCGTTGCGGCTGGCGGCGACTTCCCGGTAAAGCCCGGCCAGAGCTCGGGATTTGCGCGGTGCGTCCACGTAGCGTTCCCCGGCAAGCGCCATCTTGCGTTCCCCGATATGGGGCGGGGAAACAAGGAGCAGGCGCGGGCGCGGGTAGTCGAGAAGCCCCTCCCACGGGAAGCCGAGAACGATGTCCGCCAGTTCGGCCATGCCTTCGGCTATGTCGGCTTCGCTCCGCCCCAGTGCCGACTTCATGTCGTTGCTTCCCAGCATGATGACCACGGCGTCCAGCGGAAGATGCGAGAGCAGGCAGGCGGGCAGATAATCCCTGCCGCACAGCCCCGCCCCGGGAACGTGCACGCCGCTCCCTACGGTGAAGTTGTCGCGCAGGGTACGGCCGCCAAGGCCTTCCTCGATGATTTCGGCATCCGGGCCGAGCAGGGCGGCAAGGCGGCCCGTCCAGCGGATATGCGAAGGATAGCGGAGGGCAGGGCCTTCAAGGTTCGCTATCCAGCCGAAGGTATTGGAATCGCCGAAGCAGAGTATGCGTTTGGGCATATGGGGTCCTCAAGGGAAGAGGGTCAGCGGAAGATGAACTGGACAAGGGCCATGTAGCAGAGCGTGCCGCCTGCGATGCTGACGGCCATGTTCCTCCGCCACGCCTGAAGCCCGAGGGTGACGGCGCTGGCTATGATTTCGGGCACACCGCTGCTTCCTTCCACCAGGGGGCCGTTCCTGAAGCAGTACACGACCAGCATGCCCCAGATAGCCGAGGGGAGAAGGGTGCCCAGATAGCGTATGACCTGCGGCGTGCGCTTGCGGAAAAGCAGGAAGGGCGTCCAGCGTGTGATCTGCGTGGCAAGGGCGGCGAGCCCTATCATGATGGCGGCCTGCATGGTGGTCATGAATGTTCTCCTTCCTGAACAGGCACAAGGGCCGAGAGCTTCCTGCGGAACGCCAGAAGCAGAAGGACGATGCAGGCCATGGAGGCTAGCAGGAAATAATGCGTCCCGAAGGCCATGAGGCAGCAGAAGGTGATGGCAAGGCCGCCGATGGAGCTGATATGCTGGCGTTCCTGCTGCCAGCTGTTCATGAAGATGGCAAGGAAGAGGGCGGGCAGAACGAATTCTATGCCGCGCGTGTCGAAGGGCAGGCCGTCGCTGAACAGCGCACCGGCGGCCGTGGAAAGCACCCAGTAGCTTTCGTTGAATAGCGAAACGAAAAAATAGTACCAGCGCCTGTCCACGCCCTGCGGCACGTAGCCCATGCCGAGGATGGAGAAGGTCTCGTCTATGAGCCCGTAGATAAGGTAGGGCTTGAGGCCGCCCGTGCCGCGGTAGCGGTCGAGCATGGCGATGCCGTAGAACAGATGCCGGGCATTGACGATGAGCCCTATCACGAAAGCCGTGAGCGGGGCGAAGGGGCCGGTGAGCATACTGGCCATGATGAATTCGAGCGAGCCTGCAAAGATGGTCAGCGCCATCAGGATGGGGAAGAGCGGCTCGAAGCCCAGCGAACGCATGTACAGGCCGTAGGAGAAGCCGCAGAAGCCGAAGCCGATGAGGATGGGTATGGTGACGCGGAAAGCGGCCCGGGCCGAGGCGAGGATGAGGGCGGCGCGGCCGGGAGGGCAGGGCGTTGCTGTTGACATGGGAATGCCTCAGCCCATCACGATATCGGCGAAAACGGCGTCCACGGCGCGGGCGAGATCGTCCGGAGCAATGACGAACTGCAGGCCTCTCTGCCCTGCGGAGACGTATATCTTCTCGAAATTCTTGGCGGATTCATGGATGCAGACAGGGTAGGGCTTCTTTGTGCCCACAGGGGAACAGCCCCCACGGATATAGCCGGTCAGCGGGAGCACTTCCTTCAGCGGGACCATTTCCGCATTCTTGTTGCCGAAAACGGCGGCAAGCTTCTTGAGGCTGAGTTCGGCGTCCCCGGGAACGACGCCGAGGGCGATGCCGTGCGGATTGCCGCGCGTGACCAGCGTTTTGAACACGCAGGAAGCGTCCACGCCCATGGATTCGGCCACGTGCCCGGCGGAAAGGTCGTCCAGATCCACCGGGTAGCTGTTCAGGGAGTAGGGGATGCCAAGTTTGTCGAGTACGCGGGCGGCATTGGTTTTCTTGGGGGCGGCCATAGATGCTCCGGGCAAAGGGGGATTTGTGAGAAAAAGCCTTTGATAGCGTTTTCTTATCGCTGAAATGCAGGAAAGTACAGACGGCGAAACAGGGAAAAACGCTATTCACAAAAAAGAAAAAATCGTGTATGTTCGCTAGACTTTTTAGAGTACATATTCCCGGCATTCCGGGCGGAGTTTTTTTATGGCTGACCCTATTATCAGAATCTGCGACCTGGAAAAGAAATTCCAGAGCAAGAATTCTGAAGTATATGCCCTGAAGGGTATTAATCTTGAAATAAATCAAGGTGATATTTACGGCATTATCGGCCGCAGCGGCGCGGGCAAATCCACGCTGGTGCGCTGTATCAATATGCTTGAGCGCCCCACCGGCGGTCAGGTCCTCTTCGAAGGGCGCGACCTCTGCCGCCTTGGCGACAGGGAACTGCGTGAGGCCCGCCGCTCCATGGGCATGATCTTCCAGCAGTTCAACCTGCTCATGCAGCGTACGGCCATGGAAAACGTCTGCTTCCCGCTGGAGCTCATCGGCACTCCCCGTGAGGAAGCCCGCAAGCGCGCCGCCGAACTCCTCGAGCTCGTCGGCCTTGCCGACCGTGCCAAGTCCTACCCCTCCCAGCTTTCCGGCGGCCAGAAACAGCGCGTGGCCATTGCCCGCGCCCTTGCCACCAATCCCAAGGTCCTGCTCTGCGACGAAGCTACTTCCGCCCTCGACCCCAGCACCACGGATTCCATCCTTGCGCTTATCAAGGACATCAACCGCCGCCTCGGCATCACGGCTGTCATCATCACGCATGAAATGAGCGTCATCGAAAAGATCTGCAGCCATGTCGCCATCATTGCCGGGGGCAGGATAGCGGAATGCGGCCCGGTGGAGCAGGTGTTCTACCATCCCACTACGGACGCCGCCCGCATCATGGTGACTCCCGAGGCCCTCAGCCCCGAAAAGCTCCCCTGCGAACGCATGGTGCGCATTGTCTTCAACGGGACCAAGGCGCTTGAGCCCCTCATCGGCACGATGATGCTCGACTGCGGCAAGCCCATGAGCATTTTCTATTCCGATATGCGGGAAGTGGACGGCGTGACCTACGGCCAGATGGTCCTCCAGCTTCCCGATGACGCCGAGGCCATACGCCGCATCTACGCCTTTGCCGAATCCCGTGGCCTTATCCTGGAGGAGCTGAACTGTGTTCGATGAACAGATGATCGAAATGCTGTGGGAAGGCGTGATAGATACGATCTACATGACCGTTGCCTCCACGGTGCTGTCCTATGTGTTCGGCATGGTCATGGGTGTGCTCCTTGTCATCTGCCGCAAGGACGGTATTGCCCCGCGCCCCGTGCTCTACGCCTGCCTTGACGTGGTGGTGAACCTTACCCGTTCCTTCCCCTTCCTTATCCTTATGATAGCCGTCATTCCCGTGACCCGCTTCATCGTGGGCACGACCATCGGCAATAACGCCACCATCGTTCCGCTGGTCATTGCGGCGGCCCCCTTCGTGGCGCGCCTCATCGAAGCCTCTCTGCTCGAAGTGGACGGCGGCGTGGTGGAAGCGGCGCAGTCCATGGGCGCGTCCACTTGGCAGATCATCACCAAGGTGCTTCTGCCGGAAGCCCTGCCTTCCCTGCTCAACGGCAGTGCCGTGGCGGCCATCACCATACTCGGCTATTCCGCCATGTCGGGCGCTGTGGGCGGCGGCGGCCTTGGCAAGCTGGCCATCATGTACGGCTATAACCGCTACCAGACCGACGTGATGTTCGCCACCATCGTACTCCTTATCATCATAGTCCAGCTTTTCCAGATGATAGGAAACTGGGCTACCAAACGAAGCGACAAACGCGTGTTCTAGCCCGTGCTGGAGCAGGCGATATCAGTGCCATGCACCTGTAACCTATGGGGTTCACTATGAAAATCCGTGCAATTCTTCTTTCGGCCCTTCTTTCCGCCTCCATCTGCGGTGTTGCCGTCAATGCCGATGCCGCCGAAGTCAAGGTCGGTGCTTCCCCCACTCCCCATGCCGAGATCCTCAAGGCCGCCATTCCCCTGATGAAGGCCAAGGGCCACGAGCTCAAGATCATCGAATACGCCGACTACGTTCAGCCCAACATGGCTCTGGACGCTGGCGAACTGGATGCCAACTACTTCCAGCATCAGCCCTACCTCACCGACTTCAATAAGGAAAAGGGTACGAAGCTGGTCTCCATCGCCGCTGTGCACTACGAGCCCTTCGGCATCTACGCCGGCAAGACCAAGGCCCTGAAGGACCTTAAGAAGAAGGCTATCGTGGCCGTTCCCAACGACACCACCAACGAAGCCCGCGCCCTCCTGCTCCTGCAGGACAACGGCCTTCTCAAGCTGAAGGAAGGCGCTGGCCTCAACGCCACCCGCCGCGATATCATCGACAATCCTCTCAAGCTCCGCATCGAAGAGATCGAAGCCGCCCAGCTCGTGCGCTCCCTGCCCGACGTGGACATCGCTCCCATCAACGGCAACTACGCCATCCTTGGCGGCCTCAAGGTGAAGGACGCTCTGGCCGCCGAATCTGCCGACTCCATTGCCGCCACCACCTACGCCAACATCCTCACTGTCCGCGTGGGCGATGAAAACCGTCCTGAACTCAAGGACCTTGCCGCCATCCTCAAGGGCGACGAGATCAAGGCTTTCATCAACAAGACCTATGACGGTGCTGTTGTTCCCTCCAAGTAACCTGATATCTTTATAAAATAGGGAAAGGGCGCTGTCTTCGGGCAGCGCCCTTTGTCGTACGGAAAGGGGGAAGCTTGTTCAAATAGTTGCAAGCAATAGGAAATTTTAAAAAGGCAGTTTACAAAATCATTGTGATGGTGTATTGTGTAAAGAAGGCTATGGGTCCTGACCTGTCTGCCGTTTTGGCGGAGGGCTTCATGGCCATCGAACAATCTACCAGTGGAGAGTGTAATGGCTCGTATTACCATGGAGCATGTGCAGTATGAAGCCCATGTCCCCGCGGTTGGCACCAACCCGGATACCATCGGCTTCGTACAGATAGACCCCAAGAAGTGCATTGGCTGCGACACCTGCCAGCGCTACTGCCCTGTCGATGCCATCTACGGCGAATCCGGCAAGGCTCACACCATCCCTCATCATGAAGCCTGCATCAACTGCGGTCAGTGCCTTGTTCACTGCCCCCAGGGTGCTATTTACGAACAGAACACCTGGATCCCCGAAATCGAGAAGAAGCTGGCCGACAAGAACGTCAAGGTCATCGCCATGCCCGCTCCTGCCGTCCGCTACGCCCTTGGCGAAGCCTTCGGTATGCCCGTCGGCTCCGTGACCCATGGCCGTATGCTCACCGCGTTCAAGGAACTCGGCTTCGCCCACTGCTGGGACGTTGAATTCACCGCCGACCTTACCATCTGGGAAGAAGGCCATGAATTCCTCGAACGCCTCACCAAGGGCAAGGGCACTCTGCCTCAGTTCACTTCCTGCTGCCCCGGCTGGCAGAAGTACTGCGAAACCTACTATCCCGACCTGCTGCCCAACTTCTCCTCCGCCAAGTCTCCCGTTGGTATGAGCGGCCCCCTTGCCAAGACCTACGGTGCTGAACAGCGCGGCTACGATCCCAAGCAGGTTTACACCGTTTCCATCATGCCCTGCGTGGCTAAGAAGTATGAAGGTCTCCGCCCTGAATACAACGCCAGCGGCCTGCGTGATATCGACGCTACCATCAACACCCGCGAACTCGCCTACCTCATCAAGAAGCACGGTATCGACCTTTCCCGTCTGCCTGAAGCTACGGAATGCGACGACCTCATGGGCGAAGGTACGGGCGCCGCTACCATCTTCGGCGTTACCGGCGGTGTTATGGAAGCTGCCCTCCGCTTCGCTTACGAAGCCGTTGTGGGCAAGAAGCCCGGCAAGTGGGATTTCCATCCCGTGCGCGGCATGGAAGGCTTCCGTGAAGCTACCATCAACGTGGGCGGTGTTGACGTCAAGGTCGCCATCGTGCACGGCGCTAAGAACTTCCCCGCCGTCCTGAATCAGGTGCGCGAGGGCAAGTCCCCCTATCACTTTATCGAATTCATGGCCTGCCCCGGCGGCTGCGTGTGTGGTGGCGGTCAGCCCATCATGCCCACCGTTTGGGACGTGTTCGAACGCAAGACCGGTCAGCTCTTCGCCGACTTCAGACAGCGCCTCGAAGACGCGCAGGCATAAGGAGATACTATGTCCATCATGAGCATCACTCGTCGTAGTTTTCTCCGTGGCTGCTGCATCATCACTGGCGGCCTCGCCTTCGGTGTCCACTGGACCGGCCGCGCTGTCGCTGCCGCTCTCAGTGTGAAGGAACACATGGTTGCCCGTATCGCCAGCGTGTACCGCGAAGATAAGCGCTATCCTTCCCGTACCTCCATGGACAACGAACAGGTCAAGCTTCTGTACAAGAAGTTCCTTGGCAAGCCCCTGGATGAAAAGGCCCACCATCTGCTTCACAATCACTGGATCGACAAGTCCGCCGCTGTGAAGAAGTTGCACGCCGCCGGTCAGTATCCCGGTCCTCGTGGCGGTGAATTCCGTCATAAGATGTATCCTCACGAACGCTAATCCTTCTTTAGGATGAAATAGCAAGGCGCTCTATCTTCGGATAGGGCGTCTTTTCGTTTAATGCACCACGAGAAGGGCAGGGGAGCAGTGAAGAAGAATTATCCTCTGTCGCATATTTCTGTGTTCGAAGAGAAAGAGAAAATTCCCGCGGAACGATGGCGGAAGATATCGGCGTATTCTGTCCATGAAATTTATCCTTCTTGCTGATGAGACGTTGCGTACGGCAACGGGTTAGTCGCGTGAGTTAAGGACAAGGAAAATCGAGAACTTCTCGAAGTTAAAGTATTCCTTTAACAAATGAATGAGAAGGGAGAGATTCCCTTACCGAGAAAAACACGCCTAGCGGAACGAGGAACAAGGACATTCTTCATGCTCGGTAAAGAACTCGGCGGTACGGCGGGAGCGTTCCCAAGAGCACGCCACGGCAAAGCATGAACCTCGATGAAAAAAGGCGTTCCGTTGTTGCACTCCACGAGTCTTCTTTGCAGGATTGGCGGCAGAAGAGTTGCGGAAGAGATTTCTTATTTTTCTTTTTGTCTCATAATGTAAATTATGTAAACTTTTATAACCTGAAAATGAAGCCATGCGCATCAGGTTTAAAGAAAAAGTCTATTCCTTTCAGAAAGATAACCGTCAAAGACAAAAGTGTGTGCTCTTGGGTTGATTTCGTGCATATGTCTTGTAAATGTCCCCTTCTCCATCGACGTTTTTTGCGTGGTCTCCCCTGCTCGGTGTCTTTTTGGTGCGATGAGGTTTGTCATCAAATTGGCGTGACGAGCTTCTTTTCGATGAACGCGCAGGAGGCGTTCTGAGGCCCGAAAATAAAAAATCCGTCCCTCGGGTCACGAAGGACGGATTTTTAACTTCTGGCTGGTTCAGATCAGTTGGAGCCTTCCAGACGCTGACGCAGAATGCTCAGAGGATGGGCAACGGACTTACCCGTGCCATGCATGATCTGCACCTTGCAGGTGCCGCATTCGGTGGACACCAGCTCGATGCCGCTGTCCTTGATGGTCTCGAAGAGCTTGGAGCCGACAGCCATAGCGATGTCGTACTTTTCCTTCTTGAAACCGTAGCTGCCCGAAATACCGCAGCAGCCGGCATCCGCATTGACGGCATTCACGCCGGGGAGCATGCGCAGGATATCGAAGCCGGGAAGGCCGATGCCCTGAGCGCGCAGATGGCACGGGGCGTGATAGATGATGTCCAGCGGCGTCTGGACGGCGGCGCTCGCCGGATCCAGCTCTCCGCGTTCGATGCATTCGATCACGAACTGCATGCAGTCGCCTATGTCGGTGGAACCGGCGGTTTCGGCCAG
This sequence comes from Mailhella sp., assembly GCA_017408905.1. GTDB lineage: Bacteria > Desulfobacterota > Desulfovibrionia > Desulfovibrionales > Desulfovibrionaceae > Mailhella. The sequence goes on from JAFQTU010000075.1 coordinate 91,407, forward strand.
ATCCGGGAAGTACACGGGATATTCCTTGAACATGAGCTGGCAGCTCGGGCACAGCGACATGACCGGCACGCCTTCGTTGTGCCACTTCGCCATTTCCATAAGGTTGGCGGCGGCATTCTTTCTGGCGTCCTCTTCGAAGCCGTTGGTGTACAGGGGCGTACCGCAGCAGCTGAAGGTGTCGGGGCATTCGACGTAGTAACCGGCCTTGTTCATGAGCCACACGAAGTCCATGCCGACCTGGGGCGCATAGGCTTTCACAAAGCAGCCCGGATAGAAGACGACCTTTTTCGTCAGTCCTTCCGGCTGCTTATAGGCTTTGAACATGGCGGGGAACTGCTTCGGGGCGAACTTGGGCAGATCGGCCTTGGGGCTGATGCCTAAACGGCTCAGAAGCAGTTTGGTGATGGGGTTGGCCTGCCCCATATTGGCAAGGAAAGTAGGCAGATAGCGCACCAGCTTGGCTTCCAGTTCGCCGTGGGCAAGCACCCAGTCGCGGAAGGAGGGGCGATGTTCGCGGCAGTACTCGGCGCGCGCCAGCATGTTGATATTGGAGATATCCACGCCGTGCGGGCAGGAAATGTCGCAGTTCTTGCAGTTGGTGCAGTAGCTGAGGGAGTTGTCCTCACCGTCGTTCAGCAGGCGGAAGCGCTGGGAGGCCGGGCCGAGCATACGGGGGCCGATGAACTTCGAGGTCACTTCGGAGACCGGGCACTGGACCACGCAGGTCGAGCAGGCGACGCATTTATCGAGATTGGTATTGTGATTCATGCCCTACTCCTTTCCGGCAAGCGTACCGGCATGCCAGCCAGTGGCCAGAGCTACGCCGTGGCCGCTCTTCTCGGTGGCGAAATCGTAGCCGCCGAGGATACGGCCTGCGAAGCGAACATTGTTGAGGATGACGCTGCCTTCCGCGTCCACAGGCTTCAGGGCCTCGTTGACCTTCACGCCCATGCGGGCGAAGAGGCTGTCGCCGAAGATGCTGGGGGAAGACCATTCTTCCGTATTTTCAGGCATATCGAGAGGAAGGCCGAAGATGGTTTCCCATGCCTTGCCCGGGGCCGTGCCGATGCCGCCGCCGAGCAGGCCGCCCGTGGCGATGATGAAGCTGTCGGCTTCCCAGCGGTTCTCGCCGCCCGTGGCAACGGTGGTGAGCGCCTTGCAAGCGCCCTGCTCCACTTCGGAACGCACGACTTCCGTGTTCTCCACCAGATAGACGCCAGCCTCGTTGAGGGCCTTCTTCATGACCTCGCGCAGGCGAAGGCCGGCCACACCGGGAGGAATGGACACCATTTCCACGATCTTGACATTGAGGGCGGAGCAGAGCTGTTCCCAGATCTTCTGGCTGTGCTTCATGCCGAGGATGGGCGGCAGGAGAAGCACGGGGTACAGCTTGGCATAGGGGGCAAGGCTGTCCTTGAGCCACTGCAGACCTTCGGGGCGTTCCACAAAGCGGGCGATATCCAGCGGGGTCACGTTGCGGTGGGCCTGCTGGATGGGGTTGGGAAGGATAGCCTTGACGAATTCCTTCTTGGCCAGAGCGGGATAGCGCTGGAGCTGGTCGATGATGAGGCCGGGGTGCACGTCCTTCATGTCTTCGACGGAAACGACGGCTACACGGAGCACGTCTTCGATGGCTTCGGCATGGAAGCTCAGGGGCGTGAGCCAGCTCGGCTTCAGCGTACCCATGACGGTGACGAGCTGCTGGTTGCCCTCCCCTGCCTGCATGGCCATACCGGCCTTGCCACAGAGTTCCTTCAGCCAGTCGAGGGAGGCGCGCACATCGGCTTCACCCACGAGGCGATAGGGATGGTTTTCGGGAAGGTCGGCCATAGCCGCGAAGGGATCGGCCACGGCTTTTCCGTTCACATAGCCGAGAACGTCGATGCTGCCGCTGCTGATAGCGAGAGAGCCGACGCCGTGGGTCAGCAGAGTCACCTTCTTGCCGCTCTGGGCTGCGGTAAGGGCCGCAGTCATACCGGCAATGCCGGAACCGACGACAACGATATCAGTTTTTCTGTTCATTCTTGGCTCCGTCGATATTCAGAGTGGCGGCATAGACAGCGCGGCCGAGGTCCATTTCACGAGCCTGAAGGCCCCACAGGGCGGGACGGAGGCCCTTCCAGCGTTCCTGCAGGAAGTCGCGCAGGTTGTCGGCCGGAGACATGGCAAAGGGCGTATTGCATTCGGTGAGGGCGCCGATGGTGCGCAGGGAGCAGTACGTGCCCTGACACGTACCCATGCCCAGGCGGGTGCGCAGGCGAACGTCGGTCAGGTTCTGGCTGGCCGGGTCGGCGGCAACGTATTCGATTTCCGCGCGGGAGACCATTTCGCATTCGCAGAGCAGAGGGTTGCTCTTCATGGCGGCGGCCTTTTCCACAACAACGGGGAAGGCTTCGCCAAGGCGGTTGGCGGCAAGCGGCACGCCATGCACGGGGAAGTACTTGGCCGCCTTTTCCAGCATTTCGGGAGAGGCGCTCTCGATGATGGGCTCGATGGCGGTACGGCATTCCGCATGGACGCCGAGCTTCTGGCAGACAAGGTCGCAGAGCTTTTCGGCCATCAGGCGGTAGGTGGTGAACTTGCCGCCGAAGATGGACACCATGCCTTCCAGGCCTTCTTCCGAATGGTCGGAAACATGGAAGCCGCGACTGGCACCGCGACCGGCCGCCGCGCCCTTGGGCACGTAAAGCGGACGAGTGCCGGCAAAGGCGCGCAGGATGCGGTAGCTGCGCAGGTTCGGGATGAGGACTTCACCGATATCGAGGAGTTTCAGGATGTCGGCCGTGGGAACGTCGTGCGCGTCGGGGCGATCGGCATGGAACGAGGTCGTGCCGAGGATGGTGATGGAGCCGTGGGGCACGAAGATGTCGCCGTCGGAGCTCTGGTGCAGGCGGTTGATGATGCGGGACGTGAAGCGGTGGTTGAAGGCGATGAGCGTTCCGCGGTCGGGCTGGACGCCCACTTCAAGGCCCACGAGCTGCACGATCTTGGCCGCCCAGGAACCCGCGGCGTTCACCACCATGTCGCAGGAGATGCGGAGTTCTTCGCCCGTCATGGTGTTGCGGGCGCGCACGCCCTTCACCTTTCCGGCTTCCTGTTCGATGGCGATGACTTCGTGGTGCGTCAGCATTTCGCCGCCGTAGCGGCGGGCGGACATGGCGTTGTGCCACACGAGGCGGAAACCGTCCACGCTGGAATCCGGCACGCGGTACACGGCGCGGATGGTGGGGTCGAGCGCAGGCTCAAGGCGCAGGGCTTCCTTGACATCCACCTGTTCTGCGGTGATGCCCGCCCTGCCGCAGGCTTCCACCCACGGCTTTTCAAAGTCGGGATCGTCCTGCTGGGTGAGGACGAAGAAGCCTTCGGATTCTTCCACACATTCCTTGCCGATGCGGCGCAGGATCATGTTTTCTTCAATGCATTCCTTAGCCGCCTCGTTGTCTTTCACCGCATAGCGGCCGCCGCTGTGCAGCAGGCCGTGATAGCGGGAACTGGCACCGGAAGCGATACCGCCCTGTTCCAGCAGTATGGCCTTGACTCCGCGCATGCTGAGGTCGCGCAGGATGCCTATACCTGTGGCGCCGCCGCCGATAATGACTACAGTCGTGTGTTTCACACTGCCTCCCTGCCCTTAGTATGGTGGAATTTTCATTTATGAAAATCACCGGAAACGAATTAGCATAAATCGAAAATTATTTTTTGTTTATCCCCTATTGGAGCCTGCGTCAAGAGGCTCTAAAAAATCAAGGACTGCAATAGGTTGAAAGCCGTTCAAAAGTGAGATTGTGAGCGCTTGCACTTGATTGTGAAAGGAGTATATCATCAAAGGATAGGATAACCCTTTCAGCGGGAGCAGAACAAATGAAGATTTCGGAAAAGCGCTGTGTCGTTCTGGATATGGACGGAACCGTTTACGTTGGCAGCATACCCATCACCGGGGCTGTGGATTTCATCAAGAAGTACTGGGACAGGCTGGACTTCTACTTCCTCAGCAACAACACCTCCAAGTCCCCGGATACCTACGTCAAGCGCCTGAACAGCATGGGCATCCCCGCCACGCTCGACCTCATCCTTTCTCCCACGACTCCCCTTGTCGATTTCCTGAAGGAAAACGGCATCCATACCGCCTATATCGTCGGCAACCACGATTTCCAGAACGACCTTGCCAAGCGCATGCCGGAGCTCAGGCAGCAGGAAGAAGGCGCACAGGCCGTTATCCTTGCTTATGATACGGAACTCAATTACGAAAAACTCAGCCGTTCCGCCATCCTTCTGGAAAACCACCCCGAAGTGCTGTTCCTCGCCACGCATCCCGACAAGGTCTGCCCTTCCCCCGAAGGCCCCCTGCCGGACGTGGGCAGTTTCCTCGCCCTGTACAAGGTGGCCACGGGCCGCGAACCCCAGCATATCTTCGGGAAGCCTCTTCCTGCCGTGCTCCAGCCCCTTCTGAAGAAGTACCGCAAGGAAGAGATGGTCATGGTGGGCGACCGCCTCAGCACCGACAAGAAGCTGGCCGAAAACGCCGGAATCGACTCCATCGTGGTCCTCAGCGGTGAAGCCACCCTTGAAGAGACCCTTGCCGAAGAAGTCCAGCCCACGGTCATCGCCGAACATCTGGGCAAGGCCTGGGAAGACGCCTAGCCTCCCCTGCCCCACAAAAGATAAGCCTCTGCGCCCTTCTGGGAACAGAGGCTTCTGCTTTTTAATGGCCTTAGCTGAAGAAAATCAGCCAGATGCGTCTGATGTTCAGTCTGTCATGCCGCAGGCGGCCCGGTATTCCATCAGCTTGTCGTAAACATGGCGCGCCACCCGCAGGCCGCCTTTGCCGCTCCCCAGCGCTATCTTGGGCTTGGGCAGGCCGTGATAGTCCGAACCGCCGGTAAGCTGGAGTCCGAAGCGGTCGGCCAGTTCGATACATTCCCGCACGTCGCCGGCGTTATGTTCGCTGTGGTAGGCTTCCAGAGCATCGAGCCCCGCAGGCTTGAGCCTTTCCAGAAGCTGGGCAAGTTCCGCCACAGAGGCATGGAGAAGGCGCGGATGGGCCATCGAGACCAGCGCCCCGGCCTCCTTGAGCAGGGAAATGGCGCGCTCCGGGGGCATGAGTTCGCGCGGTTCGTAGGCGGAACAGCCTTCGCCAAGGTACAGGCGGAAGGCCTCCTTCCTGTCTTTCACCACGCCGAGGCGGCAGAGGAGTTCGGCGAAATGGGGGCGCCCTACCACCCTGCCCCCGGCCAGTTCGGCGGCCGCTTTATAGCTGACATCGAAGCCGAGAGCCTGAAGTTTTTCCGCCATGCCCATGTTGCGCGCAAGGCGCTTGGCCCGCACGTCTTCAAGGGCCTTTTCAAGGGCGGCCGTGCGCTCCAGATCGCGCGGTATCCAGAGCCCGAGGAAATGCGCTTCGCCCCACGGCGTTTCCGTGCTTATCTCACAGCCGCGCACAAAGATGAGGCCCGTTCCGTCAGCGGCCTTTTCGGCGGCGGCGAGCCCGTCCAGCGTGTCGTGATCGGTCAGGGCAAGGGCCGAGACGCCTGCTTCAACGGCCTTGGAGACGACTTCGGCAGGGCTGTCAGTCCCGTCGGAGGCTGTGCTGTGGGTATGGAGGTCGATACAGGGAATCTTCATCCTTCTAAGATAGCCTGCTTTGCCGCGCTGTCAATGTTTGCGCCCGTTCCACTGGGAAGAGGATGTTCCGCGCTCCTTCCATTGAAGGGAAGATGCTTCGCACCAGATTTAAAGAGAATATGCTTCGCATCTAACGGCATTGACGAAAGCCCTTTATAAGGTACGCTGGAAGCAAGACTTTTTTTCGAACTTTTGCCGAGACGCGTTAAAAGGGATGCGCTATGAAGGAACAGCTCAAGGATTTCACTCTGGCGGACGGCCCTCTGTTCCGCCCTTCGTTCTATACCACGGCTATGGCGTACGACAGGCGCGAACGCGACCCCTTCCCGCCTGTCAACATCTACTACTGGGGCGGCCTGATACTGGTGCAGGCACTGCTCCCCGGGCTGAAGGCGGAAGATGTGGGCGTGCGCATGGAAGGCGGCCTGCTCATCCTTGAAGGCGCTGTTCCCCGGCGCGAGGGGCGCTATTACCATGCCGAACGCTACACCGGCCCGTTCTGCCGCAAGCTCGACCTTGGCGCGGACGTGGAGCCGACACCGCGCATCAGCCTGCAGGACGGCATCATGCACGTTATCCTGAAAAGGAGGAAGGAAGCATGAAGGGGTCCCATTTCCCCACGGTACGGCCTGCCGCCGACATCATGGAAGCGGAAGGCGGCGTGCGCATCATGGCCAATATGCCGGGAGTCCGGGCCGAAGACCTGCATATGCTGCAGGAAGAAGGCTGGCTCCGCATCCATGCGAGCTCGCATTGTCCCAGCCCCAACGCCGCAGGAAAAGACCTGCGCAATCTGGAATTCGGCAACGTGGAGTACGAGCTGGACATCGCCGTGGACGCCCCGTTTTCCGCGCCGCCCCTTGCCACGCTGGAGCAGGGCGTGCTTTCCGTCTATCTTCCCGCCGAAGACAGGGGGAAGGTGCGCTTCGCCTGAGGCGCGGCAGAGGTCAGCGCTCCAGCGCCTTCTGGAAGTCGTCGGGGGAAAGCGTCATGATGAGGGCATCCTCCCCGTCGGAGTAGTAGCGTTTCCTCATGCCTGCTTCGGTAAAGCCCAGGCCGGAATAGAGCGCCCGGGCCGGGGCGTTGCCCACGCGCACCTCGAGGACGCCGTTCTCCCAGCCTTCGGGCTCAAGGCCGCGCCGCTCCCTGTGCCTGCCCGCCAGCGTGTCGGCAAGGGCAAAGGCCATGAGCGGGCGCGAAAGCCCCCTGCCCCGCGCTTCCGGATGGACGGCCATGTTCAGGACTTCCAGTTCTCCGGCCAGCACGGAAAGGCTGATGTAGGCCGTGAGCCGCCCGCCTTGGAAAAGACCGTATCCGGCGAACCAGCTCTGTTCCCACGTTTCGCGGAATTGTTCCTCCGTCCAGAAAGAAGGGAAGCAAAGCTCTTCCAGTGCGGCGCATTCTGGCATATCATCGGGCAGAAGCCAGCGTATTTCCTGAGAACGGGCGTGTTCCATGTGTGCAAAACCTCTGTTGAAAAAAATACCGGACGGGCCTTACGACCTTCCTGAAGATCGCCTGCAGAACCTTGTGGAACTGCTGGAAGGCTACGGCCGCCCCTTCATGCTCACGTCCCTGAAGACGGCCTCGAAGCTCGGGCTTCTGCGGCGTATCGTACTCATCTGCCTGAAAAATACCAGAGACAGGGTTTACCTTCAGAAGCACACGCCCACAGCGCCGCTCTATGCGGGCTTGTGGGACGTTTCCGCCATCGGGAGCGTCACGGCTGGGGAAGCCCCCGGCGACGCCGCGGAACGCGTGCTTTTCCAGCAGCTCGGCATACGCGGGGCCAGGCTCAGGGCTATGGGGACGCTGCCCTATACCGACAGCCGGGGCTCCAGCCTGTCGGCCACGTTCTTTCTGGCCGGGCCCAGCCCTGCCCGCCCCAGGCTCGACGAAAGCCGCAGTGCCGACGGGATGTTCGTGGATCAGCACGAACTCGAAGGGCTTGCCCTGCACCAGCAGGAGATGCTGACCCCGGAACTCATCTGGGCCGTGCAGTCCGGCTGGATATTCCGCAAGAAGGGCGGCCCCTTCCTTGCGGGCTAGGCTGGGCCGCCGGAATCGCGCAGGGGGCGGCCTTCTGCGTCCAGCCGCAGATTCCGCATCATTTCCTCGTGCACGAATCCGTTGCTGGCAAGGATGGGCGTGTTGAATTCGTACGGTTCTCCGCCTCTGCCGCTCACGCGCCCGCCCGCTTCCTCCACAAGGAGCCAGCCTGCGGCCACGTCCCACGGCTTTATCCAGCCTTCGAAATAGGCGTCGAAAGCGCCGCAGGCCACGAAGCAGAGGTCGAGGGCGGCGGCTCCGCATCGGCGTACGCCGACCGTGGTATCGAGCAGGATGCGCATATCCCGCAGGACGATATCCATGTTTTCCCGCACGGAATAGGGAAAGCCCGTCGCCACCAGCGCCTCTTCACAGCGCTTCACGGAGCTGACCGAGATGCGCCTGCCGTTGAGCCATGCGCCACGGCCGCGCTCGGCGGCATAGCGTTCGCCCCGGATGGGGGCGGAAACAGCGCCGAGGACCACCTGCCCGCCTTCCCAGAGGGCCACGGACGTCACGGTGTCCCCGAACCTGTGGGCGAAGTTCGTAGTTCCGTCCACGGGGTCGATGATCCAGCACGTCCCTTCCGGCATGGCCATAGACGCGCTTTCCTCGGCCATGAACACCGCCCCGGGAACGATATCCTTCAAGTTCTGCTTGAGGTATTCCTCAATGGCAAGGTCGGTATCCGTCACGAGGTCGATACGGCCTTTGTGATGTATCTCGCTGGGTTTGTTCCAGTTCTTGCGGAAGATGGCGTCGCTCCCGTCCAGCACGCGGAGCAGCTCATTCATGCGGGCGGAAAATGCCGGGTGGGCCATGTCGGTCATGGATGCCATGCTATGCCTCCTGCCGCGCTTTTTCTGCCATGCGCAGGCGGTAGCGCAGGGAAAGCACTTCGAGCAGGCGGCCGAGGTCGTCGGCGGCGAGCTGGGCGAAGGTGCGCAGTTCCTCGCTGATGCGCTGTTTCCCGTTGGCGGCAAGGCAGAGCACGCCGCAGATGCTTTTTTCCAGACGAACGGGGATGCAGAGAACGGCCTCGAAGTCGGGGATGCCGTCGCGCTTGCCGTAAAGCGGCATCGGGCCGGAAGAGCCGTCGCTGAGCAGGGTTTCCTCGTTGCGGAAGACCCAGCCTATGAGGCCGCTGTGCAGGGAAAGCTCCGCAGGTTCGCCGTCCTTGAGCAGGAGCGCAGGCGTTTCACCTTCCATGATGTAGTTCGAGCCCCCTTCGGGCCGCGAGGCGAAGGCCGCATAGCTGAAGCCCGAGGCTTCCAGCACGATGGGGAGCATCTGGCGGATATAGCTTTTCCAGCCGCCGTAGTTCTGCCTCAGCTCCGCCATAGCGCCAAGGGCGGCAAGGTAGGCGTCGTTCTGCGGGGCGGGCCTGCCGCCTTCCTGCTGTTCGAAGTTCCTGACCTGCGCCAGCATATCGGCGAAGACGGCGATGAGCCTCTGCTTTTCGGGCGTGAAGGCGTGGCGTTCGCGGCTGTCGATGCAGAGTATGCCGCCCTCAGGGAGAGGGCAGCCGAGGAAGGAGCAGACATCCGGCTCCCAGCTTTCCTCATAGTAGCCGAGGTAGGCGTGCGTTTCGTCTATCGTGCCGATGACAATGGGGGAATTGTTGCGCAGTATCCAGCCCACAAGGCCGCGGCCCGGCGTGATGCTGGCATTCTGGTCGATGTGACTGCCCTGACTGTAGGCCGCGAGTATCTGCGCCTTCTGGCCTTCCCCGGGCATATCGAAAAGGACGACGGAGTAGGCGTTGAAAACGCTGGCGGCAAGCGTGAGTATGGATTCCACAGGATTTCGTACGTGCATGACGCGCCCCTGTTTCTGTGTGATTTCGTTAGGGCGCATCATACCAGCAGGCCTTGTGCGGGGCAAGCGTTTCTTCATGTGATACTTTAAGAATTTGCCGCCAGCTCTGCGGGAAAAGCCCCTTTGCGCTCTTTTCAAAGCAGGCCTCAGCGGCTATAAGGGGACATCAGCCTCGTACAGGAGAAGCGTATGCACACGTTCTACATCCCGCCCGCCCAATGGGGCAGACACATGGAACTTTCCGGCCAGGAAGCCCATCATCTGGGCCGCGTGCTCCGTCTGCGCGCCGGGGAGGAAGTCCTCCTGCTGGACGGTGAAGGCCGCGAAGGCCTCTGCCGCATCGCTTCCGTGGGCAGGCAGTCGGCGGCGCTCGAACTCGTGAGCGAGAAGCGCCACCAGCGCCCTGCTTCCGGCGCCGTTCTGGCCGTGGGCTGGGGCAAGGAAGCCCGGCGCGGCTGGATACTGGAAAAGTCTGTGGAGCTCGAAGCCGCAGGGCTCTGGTTCTGGCAGGCCGAGCGCAGTCAGTTCCCCGTGCCTTCCGATGCCAAGGAGACGTGGCACGCCTCCCTTGTGGCCGGGGCCAAGCAGTGCCGCAACCCGTGGCTGCCGGAACTGCGCACCCTGCCCGGCGGCGTGGACGAGCTGATCCGCGCTTCCAAGGATTTCGACCATTGCCAGGTGCTTGTGGAAAGCGGCCTGCCCCAGCAGGACTTCATGGGGGAAGCCTATCTCGCCCAGCCCGGGCGCACGCTCTGCGTCATCGGGCCCGAGGGCGGCTTCAGCCAGCGGGAGATAGAAAAGCTCATGGCCGCAGGCTTCAAGGCCCTCAGCATGGGAGAACGCGTCCTGCGGTGGGAGACCGCCGCCATGATGGCCCTTGGCCTGCACTGGTGGAAGCGTGAACATCGCTCCGCCGCCGAAGGAGAAAAGGCATGAAGGCCCCCCTTCCCGAAAGCCTGCGTCCGGCCGAACTCGACGGCTTCGTGGGTCAGCTCCACATCCGTGGGCAGATGGAAGCCCTGCTGGCCGGCAGGCGGCATCTGCCCAGCCTTCTGCTTTTCGGGCCTCCCGGATGCGGGAAGTCCACCCTTGCCCTGCTCCTTGCCCGTTCCACCGGGAAGAAGATGCTCCGCCTGAGCGCCCCCGAGGCCGGTATCCAGCAGCTTCGCCGCCAGCTTGCCGGGGTCGAGATCCTGGTGCTCGACGAACTGCACCGCTTTTCCAAGGCCCAGCAGGACTTCTTCCTGCCCATCCTTGAGAGCGGCGAGATGACCATGATCGCCACCACCACGGAGAATCCCTCCTTCAGTGTGACGCGCCAGCTCCTTTCCCGCCTCCATGTCCTGAAGCTGAAGCCCCTCGGGCGCGGGGAGCTCGTCCATCTCGCCCGCCGTGGCGCAGACAAGCTCGGGGTGTCTTTCCCCGAGGAAGTCTTCGAATTTCTGGCGGCCCTTGCCAACGGCGACGCGCGCGCCCTGCTCAACCTTGTGGAGTACGTTTCCGGCCTGCCGGAAGAACAGCGCACGCTGGAAGGCGTTCAGAAGGTCATGCCCGAGATAGTGGCCCGCCACGACAAAGACGGCGACAGCCATTACGAGCTGGCCTCCGCCATGATAAAATCCATCCGCGGGAGCGACCCCGACGCCGCGCTCTACTATCTTGCCTGCCTGCTCGAAGGTGGGGAAGACCCGCGCTTCATCTGCCGCCGCCTCATCCTTTCGGCCTCCGAAGACGTGGGCCTTGCCGACTCCCATGCTCTGACGATGGCCGTTTCCTGCCAGCAGGCCGTGGAGTTCGTAGGTATGCCCGAAGGCTATATCCCGCTTTCGGAAACCGTGGTCTATCTTGCCCTTGCGCCCAAGAGCAATTCCGCCTACGCCGCCTACCACAACGTCACGCGGGAGATAAAGAACAACGGTATGCAGCCCGTGCCGCTCCACCTGCGCAACGCCGTCACCAAGATGCAGAAGCAGTGGGGCTACGGCAAGGATTACCAGTACCCGCACAATTTTCCGGGCGCATGGGTCGATCAGGAATACCTGCCCGAAACCGTCCTTGCCCGCCGCTACTATCAGGCCAAGGATCAGGGCGAAGAACCCCGCCTCAACGCATGGCATCGGCGCCATCGCCGCAATGTCCAGAACTGATAACATCAGGAAGAATCATGCAACATCCTTTCGCACGCAATTACGAGTCGCCCGCCCTCAAGGCCGCCAGCTTCACCTCTCTGCGCTTCTACTGCCGCATGGCCTCCATTTTCTGGAATGCGGGCAAGGTGGCCAAGGCCGGGAAATACGACGGTGCACGCTGGACCGAAGACAGTGAACGCGTGGGCGCCCTTCTGGAAGACATGGGCATCCATGTGAGCATCGAAGGCATCGAGAATCTGGATTTCGAAGGCCCCTGCGTTTTCGAGGCCAATCACATGAGCACGCTGGAGACCCTGTTCCTGCCCTGCATCATACAGCCCCTGCGCGATGTCACCTTCGTGGTGAAGAAGCAGCTCCTCGGCTACCCCTGCCTCGGCCCTGTGCTCGCGGCGCGCGAACCCATAGCCCTTGGCCGCGCCAACCCCCGCGAAGACCTCAAGCTCGTTATGGAAGACGGGCAGAGGATACTGGCTTCGGGCCGTTCGGTCATCGTGTTCACGCAGGGAACGCGCCGCAATACCGTGGAGCCTTCCAGCTTCAACACCCTTGCCGTGAAGCTGGCCCGCAAGGCCAACGTGCCTGTGGTCCCCATCGCCCTGAAGACCGACGCATGGGGCGAAGGTTCGCTTATCAAGGATATCGGCCCCATCGACCCGAAGCTCCCCGTCCATGTGCGCTTCGGCGCCCCTGTGGAGATACGGGACGGCCGCGAGGAACACACGGCTATCGTGGATTTCATCAAGAACAGCTTCGATGCGTGGAAGGCCGCCGATGGCAAAGCCTAACGGATGCACACCCGCCTTTCTGGCCGACTGCTGCCGCAAGTCCGGCTTTGAGACCACGCCGGAACAAGCCGGCCAGCTTTCGGCCTATCTGACGCTTCTCATGCAGTGGAACAAGGTGATGAACCTTGTGGGGGCGCGGCACTGGCGCGACGCCCTCGACGACCTTGTGATGGACAGCTTCCACCTGAACGCCTTCCTGCGTTCGCAGGTGCTCCCCGCCCTTCCCGCCTCGCCCGTCTGCTGGGACCTCGGCTCTGGTGCGGGGCTTCCCGGCATCCCTCTGCGCATACTGTGGAACGAGGGGGATTACTGGATGGTGGAATCGCGCGACAAGCGCACCATTTTTCTTTCCACGGTTCTTGCCCGTTCGCCCCTTGCCGGGACTCATGTGTTCCACGGCCGCGCCGAACAGTTCATGGAGGGCAAGAAGGCCGACCTTATCGTGAGCCGCGCCTTCATGCCGTGGAAGGAACTGCTGGCCTTCATCAAGGGGCATCTCAACCCCGGCGGGCAGATCGTCTTCCTCACGCTTGAAGAACTGAAGGCCGACGAGGGCATGGACTGGACGGCTACGGGGCACGCCTCCTACAAGATAGGCAAGGATACTCGCCACTTCTGCGCCTTTGCCCAGAAGCAGGACTGACGGCCCTTCAGCGGCAAAGCTTAAAAAAGAACTCCGACCTGTGGGATACCTGGGCCGGAGTTTCTGTTTTCTGTCGGATGATATCTACAAGACCATGACCAGTGTGCCGATGCCGATCAGAAGGCATCCTATCAGCGATTTCATCGTAACGGCTTCATGCAGGAACACGAAGGCCAGAAGCACGGTGATGACCACACTCAGCTTGTCAACGGGAACGACCTTGGAGGCTTCGCCTATTTGCAGGGCTTTGTAGTAGCACAGCCACGAAGCGCCCGTGGCAAGGCCGGACAAGATCAGGAAGAGCCAGCTTCTGCCGCTTATCCCGGTGAGGCCGTTCTGGGCATGGGTGAGGAACACCATGCCCCACGCCATGGCGACCACAACGACAGTGCGTATGGCCGTTGCCAGATTGGAATTGACCCCCTCGATGCCTATCTTTGCCAGAATGGACGTGAGGGCGGCAAATATCGCAGAAAGTAAGGCCAGAACGAACCACATGGGTACAGCCTTTATCGGTGGGAAATCAGAGCGCTAGTCGAGCTTCTTCTGTTCGGTCACGCTTTCGATATACTTCTGGCGGCATTCGTAGGAGCAGAAGTAGAGTATCTGCTCGCCGTTCTTCACCGTGATGGCGCTGTCTTTCTCCACGTAGGTCCCGCAGACAGGGTCTTTGACCATCTCGCCGGATTCCATGCGCTTCTTGCGCTTTTCGGCTTCCTTTTCCGTCTTTTTCTTATTGTCGTTCATAAAAAGGCGGTACAGCACATAGCAGACCAGCGCAACGATGGCTACTTTGATTATCATGGTTCTCTCCTGAGGGTTGATAACGGGGCGCAGGCCGCTGGAACGGCATACAGGGCAAGAGTTTATTGGAAAATGGCCGAACCTTCAAGACGGTAATCCAGCTTTTTGAGCAGGTTTTCCACCGTGCCCCTGCCGGGAACGCCAAGGCCCGGGGCCAGTTCGGCCAGCGGCACCAGAACGAAGGCCCGTTCGTGCATACGCGGGTGGGGAAGGATGAGGTGCGGGTCTTCTCCGTGCGTTTCCTGCCCGAAGAGCAGAAGGTCCATGTCGATGACGCGGGGGCCGAAGCGGTCGTTCGTATCGCGCACCCGGCCCAGTTCGGTTTCCTTGGCCAGCATGGCGTCGAGGAGGCTCAAGGCCGTCACGCCCTCTTCGCAGTCGAGCCGGAGCACCTGATTCAGGAACCAGGGCTGGTCGGTGCGGCCCTGCGGCTCCGTCTGGTAGAGGGAAGAAGCCCCGGCAAGGCGCACACCGGGTATGCTGGCGATGGCCGAGCAGGCCTTCCGAAGGTGCTGTTCCGCATCCCCCTTGTTGGAGCCGATGCATACGAAAGCCTGTGTCATGTCCGCGTTCTCCGTGGTTGAGGTGTGGCCGCCACTGTAGCCGAAAACCCTTTGCTTGACCAGACTTCCGCCGGGAGTGCGGGCGCAGGCGCTTTCAAGGGCTTTTTCCTGTGATTTTCCCGCCTTGTATCGCGCTTCGTCTTGCCAGAAGTTCCGCCTCCGTGATAATGGGAAGGCATGAATCCGGCATTCCGTCATCTCGTTTTTTGCCTGGGCGCCCTTTTTCTGGCGTGTCAGGTCTCCGGTTGCGGGCTTCTCCGTGAAGGAACTCAGCCCAAAAGGCCGAAGCAGGTCCAGTTCATCGAATCGGAACCCATGGATTATGATGTGCAGATCAGGGTCGAAGGCCTGCCCGAGGGGCAGAAGCCCGATGCCCTGCGCTCCGCCATGGAATCCAGCAGTCAGCTCATCCAGCTCAAGAACAAACTGCCGGACGGCGCACTCGGCCTTCTCCGCCGTGCCCATGCCGACGAAAGCAGCGCCCTGAAGGTGCTTCGTTCCCAAGGCTACTATGACGGGCGGGCGGACGTCTTCGTGACCGAGCCGGAGCAGGAAGGCGGCAAGGCCCATGTCCTGCTCACGCTCTTTGCCGGGCCTCTCTATGTCATCGGCAAGACCGATCTGCTCTTCCAGCCCGAACTTGCGCCTCTTCCCGAAACGCCCGGGCGTTTCAGGCGGCCCGTACCCAAGGAGATAGGCGGCCTCAAGCCCGGCCAGCCCGCGCTGGCCCGTTCGGTCCTCGATGCTGTGGAAAAGCTCCCCGAAGACTTCCAGCACGCCGGATACCCCTGGGCCAGAACCGTTTCCACCAGAAATATCCTCGACCGCGAGAAGAAGACCCTCGACGTGGAAGTGACCATGGACGCAGGCACGCCCGCCCTGATGGGCGATGTCATCGTCGAAGGGGATACGGCGGTCGATCCCGAGTACATCAAACAGCTCAACACATGGCGCAAGGGCGCTGTGTGGAGCAGTGGAAGGATATCCCGCTACCGCGAACGCCTGCAGAAGGTCGGCCTCTTCCGTGCCGTAGATATCAGGCCGGCCCCGCTCTCGTCTGCCGTGCGCAAGGAAGGCGAAGCCCATGTCGAGCTTCCGGCCGTGGTCAAGGTGCGCGACGCGAGCTTCCGCACCATCGGCGCCAGCACCCGCTATTCTACCGATGTGGGCCTTGGTGTGCAGGGCGAATGGCAGCACCGCAATATTTTCGGAGCTGGCGAGAAGCTCACGCTCACAGCCCCCTTCGCTCAGGACAAGCGCGGCCTGCAGGCCGACTTCGAGAAGCCCTGCTTCCTCCAGCGCGGCCAGAAGCTGCTGGCGGGCGCGGCCATACTCGAGGAAGAGACCGACGCCTATGACAGCGAGTCCATGAGCGGCTATGTGGGGCTGGAACGCCGCCTTTCCTTCCGCTGGTGGGCCAGCGTGAAGCTTTACGGCGAAGCGGGCAGGCTCACCCGTGATGACGACGAGGAATACCGCTACCTCAGCACTATTTTTACGGTGCGGCGCGACACGCGCAACCATTTCGTGAACCCTACATCCGGCACGAAGCTGGAACTGGAAGCCGCGCCGACCAGCGGCAGCTACAACGGCAGTTTCAGCGGCCTTTCCAGCAAGCTCACGGCCTCCGCCTACTGGTCGCCCTTCGATATCGACTGGCTGGTGCTGGCCGGGCAGTATTCCATAGGCTCGTTCTTCGGCGTCGATATCGGCAATATCCCGCCTTCCCTGCGCTTCTTCTGCGGTGGCGGCGGTTCGGTGCGCGGCTATGCCTATCAGGCCATCGGCCCGCGCGACCGCCACGGCGACCCGGAGGGCGGGCGCTCCTTCCAGAGCGTCAACCTCGAAGCCCGCTTCAAGGTGACGGAGAATATCGGTGTCGTGCCCTTTGTGGACGGCGGCATGGTGTACGAAGACGAACTGCCCGAGATGTTCGACGAGCTCCAGTGGGCCGCAGGCCTTGGCTTCCGCTACTACACGGCCATCGGCCCTGTGCGCCTCGACATTGCCGTTCCTCTGGACAAGAAGGATGACGACAAGGGCTACCAGTTTTATATCAGCATTGGTCAGGCATTCTGATGAACGAGACGAAGCACGATGAGACCTTGGGGCAGGCCGTTCAGGCACAGCCCGATACTGCGGCAAAGAGGAACGACAGGCCGGAAAAGCCGAAGCGCGGCCCTGTGCGCAGGGTGCTCCGCTGGACGGCCTTCGGCATGGCTGGCCTTCTGGGCCTTGTTGCCGTTTCCGCTGGCGGCGGACTGCTTTTTCTGCGTTCCGACATGGGCGAACGCTGGCTGACCGGCACGCTGAACGCGTCGCTCGCTTCCCTTCCTTCGGGCCTGAGCGGAAGCATACAGGCCTTCAAGGGCCCGCTCCTCAGCGAAGCCCATGTGGAAGGCCTTGTCCTCAAAGACGGCAAGGGCGAATGGCTGACCGCTCAAAAGGCCTCTCTGCGCATCGACTGGTCTGCCCTGCCCTCGGCCTTTGTCATCTCGGAACTTTCGGTCAATCGCCCCGTGCTTCTGCGCGCCCCTGTCCTTGAGCCTTCCGCAGAGCCTGCGCAGGAAGAGAGCGCTCCTCCTGCCTCGCCCGAGGAAATGCTGAACAGGCTCGACGGCTTCTTGAAAGACTGGCCGGAACATCTTCCCGTGCTTCGTGTGGAGGAAATCGCCCTCCGCTCCGCAGAAGTGAAGGAAGCGGCCTCTCCAATTCCCCTTGTCGCCACAGCTACGGCTTCGGCTTCCGCCGGGCCTGAGGGCATAGCGGCAAAGCTTGCCGTGTTCCGCGAAGACGGCCCCCTGCCTGCGGACGCGCCGAACCGCCGCGCCTCTGTTGAGGCCGCGCTCGAGCCGGGGCTTCTGCTCAGTCTCGATGCCGCCCTTGGCGATCTTGGCCTCGCTTCCCTTTTCATCCCGCCGCAGGTGGCCGCAAGCCCGGCCATCGGGCTCGGCGCGAAGGGCAAAGGGCCTATTTCCGACTGGAAGCTTTCGCTGGACGGCAGTCTGGGGGACATTGCGGCTTCGGGAAAGGATGCCGCCGGAATTATCGCGTCGCTGGCGGGCCGCATCGGCCTTCGCCCCCTGGAAAAAGCCCCGCAGGCCGAAGCCTCCCTTGAGCTGAAGACGGGGGCTCTGGCAAAGCCCCTCTGGGCAATGGCCGGTCAGAAGGACGGGCGGCTTTCGCTGAAGCTCGATGCCAAGGCCAAGGCCGGGGAAGACGCAGAAGCGGATACGAAGCTCGATATCCTGCTTTCGGATATGCAGTGGGGAACGCCCCTGCTCGACGCCCTGCTCGGCAGGGAAGCCTCGGCCGGGACTTCGGCGTCCGTGCGGCTGGACGGCAAGGCCGTGAAGGCGGGCATAGAGAAGCTCTACGCCCATGCCGCCCATATCAAAGCCGATGCTGCCGGTTCTGTGGCGCTGGACGGCAAGGGCCTCTACAGCAAGGCTTCCCGCGCCGATATCGCGGCCTCTGTCCTGCTGAACGACGCCGCCACGCTTTCCCCTGAACTTTCGGGCGACCTTGAAGCCAAGGCCGGAGTCTCCGGCACGTTCACCGACCTGAAGACCGAACTTGAGCTCAGAAGCTCGCGCCTCGATACGGCGGCGATCAGGCTCAAGGATACGGATATCCGTCTTGCCATCCCCTCTGCCGATATCGCGCGCATCCTCGACGCACTGGCCGGGGCGGCGGTGAAGTCCTCCAAGCCTCTCATGGAAGGCTCAGTGAAGGCGGCGCTCCATGTCAACGAACAGCCTGCGGCACTGGCCGCCGGGTGGCTCATCCGCGAAGCCGGGAAGTCCGGGCTGGATGTCGCCCTCGAAAGCATGGATATGCAGGTGGGGGGCAACAGCGTCACAGGCCAGATAGCCGCAAAGCTGAAAGATCTCGCGGCTGTTCCGCCCAAGGGAACTGTGGCGGCCCTCGTCGGCACGGCCCTTCCGGCGCTTGACGGCAGGCTCACCCTCTCTGTCCCGGACTGGAAGACGCTGTCCGTCCTTTCGGGCCTTTCCCTTGCCGGTCAGCCCCTCCATGCCGATATCACGCTGGAGAACAAGGGCAGGCAGACGCTGGCCCTCGATGCTTCTCTCCCCGCCTTCTCTCTGGATGCCTCCGGCACGAAGGCGGAGCTGGCCGGTACGGTGCTCGGCGTGGCGGCCTCCGACCTCTGGGGCAAGCCCGAGGGCTCGCTTGAACTGCGCCTCAAGGAACTGAAGGCCGACAAGGCCGTGCTGACCGATGTAGCGCTCACCGCCGGGGGCGGCCTCTCTTCGCTGGACGTGGCCCTGCAAAGCAAGGGCGGCCTTGAAAGCGATGTGCTGGCCCGCTGGAAGCCCGGCCGCATCACGCTGGAAAAGCTGGACGCCCGCCTCGAACCCCTGCTTCTCGGGCTGGCCAAGGGGCAGGCGGCAGGCCTTTCCCTCAGCGCTCCGGTGCAGGCGGCCTACAGCGGAACGTCCATAGACATCCCTTCCCTCTCGATGGATATCCTTCCTGCGGGGCGGCTCGAACTGGAAGGCTCGTTTTCTCCTTCCCGCCTGAAGAGCCATTTCCTGCTCACGGGCGTGGACTTGGCGAAATACCGGCCCTTCGTGCCGTCCATGCCTGCGGGCCTTGTGGATATGCAGGCGGACTTCAAGGGAACGCCGTATGCCCCCTCTGGAAACTTCAAGTTCAACTTGAAGGAAATCCTCGTTCCCGGTACGCATCTTGACGCTTTCGATGCCGAACTTTCCGGCTCCCTTGGCATGAAGGGCAAGCGCCGTATGCTCGAGGCAAAGCTCGATCTGCCGGAAAAGACCTTGAAGGCCCTGCGGCTGGAGCGCTTCGCCTTCGCGGCGCACGTCCCCTTCACCTCGCCTCAGAGTGGCGTTTCCCTGCCGGATATGAAGGCTCCCTTCAAGGCCGATGTCGCCTTGCATGGCGAAGTGGGCGGCTTGTGGAAGCTCGTCCCTGCGGCGGATCTGCGCCTTTCCGGCCAGCTCGATCTGGACAGTCAGGTCACGGGTTCCCTGTCCGCTCCCGTGGTCACGGCCCATGCCGCCCTGAGCAAGGGGCGCTTCTTCGACATCCTGAACGGTGTTGGCCTGCGCTCCATCGACCTCAAACTGGACGCCAAGAAGTTCGATATCCTGAACAAAAAGGCGGACGACAAGGTGACGTTCTCGCTTTCGGCCCGTGCCGGCAGCAAGGGAACGCTCGATCTGGGCGGCTGGCTCGACCCTGCGACGATGGCGCTCGATATCGACGGTTCCATGAAAAACCTTGCCCCCCTGCGGCGTCAGGACGCCAAGGTCATGCTTTCCGGCACGCTGGGCGTGAAGGGAACGGTGGCAAGCCCTCAGGTCAAGGCCGACATCACCGTGGACAAGGGGCAGATAGAGCTGGCCAAGCTCCCGGGCTCGTCCATACCCGAGCTTGAGATATGGACGCCGGCAAAGGAAGAGGAGGAACGGGAAAAGCGTGCTGCCCCCGGCCACCTCGATGTGACGGTGCGCATCCCCAACCAGTTCTTCGTGCGCGGCTACGGCCTCGACTGCGAATGGAGCGGCCTCATCCGCATCGATTCCCCCATCAGCGAACCTGCCGTGCGCGGCGGCCTCAAGGCGGTGCGCGGCACGCTGGACATCCTGGGCAAGAACTTCAAGCTGGCCGAGGGCCGTGTGAGCTTCGACGGCGGCTGGCCCGTGAATCCCCTGCTCAATATCAACATGGAATACAAGGCTTCGGAACTGACGGCCAACGTGATCGTTTCCGGCACGTCCACCCGCCCGAAGCTCACGCTTACCAGCCAGCCCTCCTATCCGCAGGACGAGATCATCTCGCAGATCATGTTCGGGCAGTCTTCCGGCTCACTTAGCCATGTGCAGGCCATACAGCTTGCCAGCGGTGCGGCCGCGCTTGCCGGTTTCGGCGGGGCCGATGTCATGGGCCTTGGCCGCAAGATACTGGGCGTGGATGTGTTCAAGGTCAATTCCGACAACGACGGCGAAGAGTCAGACGTGTCTAACACCTCCCTTGAAGTCGGTTCCTATATCACCGACAATATCTATGTCGGTATGGAACAGGGCGTGGGCAAGGAAGGCGGAACGGGCGCGGTGGTCGAGATAGAAGTGACGCCCAGCCTTGAAGTGCAGGCCAAAGCCGGAAGCAAGGATTCCGAGATAGGCCTTGGATGGAAGAAGAACTACTAGCCCGGCCCAGGCGTGGGGCTGAAAAGGATACCGCATGGATCACGTTGAAAAAAGCTACGACCTCAGCTTCCCTGTCCGCTATGGGGAGATAGGGGAGAACGGCGTTGCCACGCTGGCCGCCCTTGGCAACTGGCTTCAGGAAGCGGCAGGCCTCAGCGCCGATTCCCTCGGCTTCGGCGAGAGCGATATGCTGCGCCACAATATCACGTGGATACTCACCCGCCTCGTCCTGCGCATCGACCGCCTGCCCCGTGCCGGTGAACAGCTCCGCGTGCATACGTGGCCGTCCACGGCGGACAAGCTGGCGCATCGCGGCTACGAGGTCTTCGACGCGCAGGGCAGGCTCATCGTCAGCGGCGGAAGCGCGTGGACCGCGATGGACCTTTCCGAACGCCGCATCACGGCCATCCCCGAGGATATCTCCCGCCTTTTCCCTGACGATCCGCGCCCCTGCGACGCCTTTGTGGGCCGCGTCATCCCCCGCCTGAAAGGCGACAGCGCCACCTCCTGCCTTCTCCGTGTGCGCAGGGACGACCTTGATATCAACGGCCATGTGAACAATACCCGCTACCTGTCGTGGCTTATGGAGACCCTGCCCCCGACGCCTATGCTCTCCAAGGATGGCGAGACCGGCGCAGAGCCGCTCGTCCCCCGCCTTCTCGACATCACCTTCCGCGCCGAATGCTTCCCGCAGGAGGAACTGGAATGCCTGAGCGCGCCCTCGGAAGCCCCCGCAGGCGCTCCTGCCGAAGTGCTGGGCCGCGAAGTGCCGTGGGCCCTGCTCCACTCCATCCGCCGCCTGTCGGACGAAAGCGAGGTCTGCCGGGCGCTCACGCTGTGGGACAGAGACCCGGAAGCGGCCCGCTGACCGCCGATACGGAAAAGCCCCGTCGTTTCCCGGAGGAAGCGGCGGGGCTTTGTCGTGATGTAGTGCGGCTCAGGCGCGGGCCTGAACGATGGGCGCATAGACCTTCATGGTATGGCTTAGGAAGTCTTCAAGGCGCAGGCCGCCTTCCAGCACACGGGCGTGGCAGTATGCGGCAAGCTCGTTCCGCCATTCGGGGGCGAGCGCCTGCACCATGCGTTCGGCCATAGCCTGCGTGTCCCCGGGTTCGAAGCAGTACGCTTCCGGGATGAGGTCGGGCATGACGCCCGTGGTGGACGAGATGAGCGGAACGCCCGTGGCCATGATCTCAAGGGCGGCGCGGGCAATGGCTTCGGAACCCAGCGAGGCCAGCATCCCGAGGTCGAGCGCGTTGAGCACGGCTTCGGGGCGCGATACCTTGCCCGTAACGGTCACGACTTCGCCCAGTTCGCCAAGGCCGTTCTCCCGGCTCCAGCGCGCTACGTCTTCCGTTTTGAACTGCGAGTCGAAGCCGATGACAAGGAAGCGGATGCGCCGGGCTTCGGGATGCAGGCTGCGGGCTATGCCAAGGGCTTCGATGGTCTCCTTGATGCCCTTCACTTCATCCATGCGGCCCAGAAGGCCCATCACGATGTCGTTTTCGCCGTAGCCGTAGAAGCGGCGCATTTCCTCGCGGGCGGCCTTGTCTTCACGGAAGCGGGCCGTATCCACGCCGCCGAGTATGGTGTGCAGGCGCGGGGCAGGCACATGGAGCACCTCGGCGAAATGGCGCGTCATCAGGCCGTTGGTGGCGATGACGGCATCGGCGACCTTGCAGTGCAGCCAGCGGTTCACAAGGCCGTTCTTGGGGAGGCGGCGGTCGCCGCGCGTGCGCACAAGGCCGAAGCCGTATTTCTTCTGCATGAGCGCCCACAGGATGAAGGCCTCGCCGCGGTGGCAGTTCACCACGTCGGGCCGGAAATCGCGGACGAGCCTATCCATGCCGCGCCAGAGGGTGGCGAGCTTGGCCGGGGATGCGCTGTTGAACGGCAGGGCGATGGTGCGCAGGCCCAGTTCCCTTGCTTTTTCAAGGGGGGGCGTGCCTTCAAGGCCCGCCACGATGGAGTCGTGTCCGGCCTCTTGCAGGCATTTGGCCAGCGTTACCCCATACCATGCGGTAGCGTTGTACCAGCGTACGTTGACGACCTGAATGGTGCGCATGGCAGGCTCCTAGTCGCTGAAGAGCATGGAGGCGTAAACCTGCGCATCGCCCACGGCGAAGGAAAGGCGAGCCGCCTCGTTGGGGGTGTGGCAGTTCTCGAAGATATGCGCCCACACGGCGGCAGGGATGCCGAGCTGGCGGAAGCTCACCGCCACGGTGGAGCCGCCCACGCCGCCGCACCAGCATTCCACGCCGAGAACTTCCTTCACGGCCTTTCTGAGGGCCACCACCACGCCGCTGTCTTCGGGGGTGGGAGCGGAGGCCGGAGCATAGGTCTGGATATCCACGCTCACGTCCACGCCGTACTGCCTGCCCACGCTTTCGCCCAGTTCGCGGAAGGCGGCCAGCACGTCGTCCAGCGGGTAGCAGGGAAGCACGCGGCAGTCGATATAGAAGACTTCGCGCCCGGGCATGGTGTTCACGTTGGGCACGTTGGCTTCATGTTTGGAAGGCGTGAAGGTGGAGCGGTTGGGGCTGAAAATGTCGTTGCGGGCGTCGAATTTCTTTTCCACCTCGGCCGCACCGAGTATCATGGCGGCCGCGCCGACAAGGGCGTTCCTGCCGTCGTCGGGCTTGGAGGCGTGGCACTGCTGGCCCTGCACGGTGACGCGCAGCCAGAGGATGCCCTTTTCCGCCACTTCGATGAAGGAACCGTCCGGGCTGCCGGAGTCGGGAACCATGACAAGGTCGCCTTCCTTCACGAAGCCGGGCTTTTCCTTGAGAAGATGCTGTATGCCGTAGGCGTTGCCGGTCTCTTCGTCCGACACGAAGATGAGGCCGAGGCTGAGGTCGGGCGTGACGCCCTGCTCCTTCAGCGCGGCGGCCACCATACAGCCGCAGACGATGGCCTGCTGATTGTCTTCGACGCCGCGGCCGTAGATGAGGTCGGGGTCGTCCTCATCGCGGGTGACGGTCCACGGGTCGGTGCGCCACAGGCTTTCCTCACCGGCGGGAACCACATCCATGTGGCCGAGTATCCAGAGCGTTTTCTCGCTTTTGCCCGGCACTCGTACGATGAGGTTGGGGCGCTTGCCGGAGGGAACGCGCTCGTCGGGGGCATCGATATGTTCGATATCGTCGATGCCAAAGGAACGGAGCCAGTTCTCAAGGTAATCGGCCTTGTCCTGTTCGCCGGTTCCGCCATTGTCCGGCCCGAGGCCGCGCAGGGCGGTGAGATTGCTTTGCAGTTCAAAAACACGTTCCGCACCGCCTGCAAGGGCGGCGAGCACTTTCTGCTTCTGTTCCAATGACATAGATATCTCCGATTAAACACCTAACACCGGGAACCGAAATACGGAACCCGGTGAGGTGGCCGAGAATAAGACGGCTTGAACAGCTCTTCCGCCGATAGGCTTGGCGCTGTTCCCGCACAGAAGCCTGTGCGGCACAAAGGCAAGGCAGGATTCCTGCCAGCCCTGCAGACGCGTACGGCTTACTTGCCCTTGGCGGCGCGCTTGGAGGCCTTGAGGGGGTTGACCTTGGCCTTGGCGGCGGTTTCGACCTTGATGTGGGTGGCGAAGTTGCACTTGCCGGAAGTCCACTTCTTGGCGGGCATGGGGTAGCTGGTGCAGAACTGCTGGCCTTCGAATTCGCACACGCGTTCGCAGCCCACGCACTTTTCGTCGATGGGCTGGACGAGAATGCCATTCACTTCGACACCGGCTTCAGTCTTGACGGCGTTCTGAAGAACTTTGCTCATAGGAATCCTCCAAATAATTTTCCCGAAGAACGGGACTAGTCAGCTCGGTTAGGAACACGATTAATTGTCCTGTAATCGCCGTTCTGTCAAGCCTAAAATGCATTCCTTGTGAAATCATGTTCCTGCTGGACAGGTACGGGGGCTTTATAGTAAACTTTCCTAATAATAAAGGAGTCAACCATGCCCCGCTTCCGTTCCCTTAAAGTCCTTGTGCGCTCCTGGTTCCGTTCCGAAGGATGGAGCAAGGAGAGCCCCCTTCCCCCCGAATGCTATGGAGAAGGCGTAGCCACGCTTTCCCTTGTCAATCCGCTCTTCGCCTGCCTCACCGAAGGCGGCTATATGGCCGACCGGGCCGCCTACGCCCTTGGCGGCGTCATGGCCAGGTTGTACGAAGAATCCCACGAAGAAGCCAAGAACATCGTGCGCCGCTTCATGTGGCATATGAACGAGGAATCCGGCAATATCGGCTGGGGCATCCCCGAAGCCTTCGGAGAGACCCTCGCCCAGTCCGCCCCGCTTGCCGAAACCTTCCGCCGCGTGCTCCTGCACTATGTCTATGACGCCCCGGAAGGCAAGAGCACCAGCTTCTGCGACCATGCCCCCCTGCGCATCTCCTGCTACAAGGCCATTGCCCGCCTGCTGGAAGCCCGCCCGCAGTATGTGCAGGAATCCATGCCCGTCCTTCGCCATTCCGCCGAATTCGAGACCGACGAGGCCTGCCGCGAGGCCGCCCGGGCCCTGGTGCGCAAGTATATGCTCACAGCGCTGTAAGCCGGGCCCCAGTGAAAATCAGCCATGAAAAAAGGCGGGTGCGCGAAGCATCCGCCTTTTCATGTGCGTTTTGCCTTCCTGATTACAGGATGAGGCCGGAACCGCCTTCGCTGGGATTGGGGTTCAGGCCGCCGGAAGCCATGGTGATGTTGGAGCAGGCTTCGATGTACTTGTCCTGCACGTCCTGCGGGGTGTGCTTGTATTCGAAGAGGAAGTGCTTGCCGTCGATGCGGCCGTTGCAGTCGCGGTCGAAGGGGTAGCCGTAGGGCAGCATCATGAGCTGCACGCCCTGCTGGGTGGGCACGGTCTGCATGATGACAACGTCGTTCAGGGCATGGGCTTCGGCGTCGTACTTGCCGATAACGAGTTCACCGGTCACGATCTTGACCAGACGGATATCATAAGCCATGGGAAAACTCCTTGGAATAGTGTACTGCATAAGTAGGCAGTGGCCGCTTTCTTGTCAAGGCGGGCTCTTGCCATTTGCTCCGTGTCGGCCTATTTCTTGTTGAGCGAGGATGCCATGCACAAGAAAAAGACCTACCCTGCCGACGCTCTCCGTAAGCTTTCCGAGCTCGAAAGCAAGCTGGATTACCGCTTCCGCGACATCTATCTGCTTGCCTCCGCGCTCACGCACAGTTCGTGGGCCAACGAGCATAATACCCAGCACAACGAGCGCCTTGAATTCCTTGGGGACGCCGTTCTGGAAGTGAACGTCTCCCTCGAGATCTACAAGCGCTTCCCCAAGGAGAGGGAAGGCGGCATGACGCGCCTGCGCTCGCGCATGGTGAGTGAAGGCAAGCTGGCGGAACTCGCCCGCAGTCTGGACATCGGCCCCCTGCTCTTCATGGGGCGCGGCGAGGAATCGCAGGGGGGGCGCGAGCGCCCTGCCCTTCTGGCCGACGCTATGGAAGCCGTGCTAGGCGCAGTCTATCTTGACGGCGGCCATGAAGCCGCGGCCGCGCTCATCCGCAGGCTGTACGAAGGCCGCTGGCCCGAAGCCGGCACGGAGCGCAAGAGCAAAGACTACAAGACACGCCTTCAGGAAGCCACGCAGGCCATCCTGCATTCCCTGCCCGTCTACGTGCCGCTTTCCAGCACAGGCCCTGAACACGCCAAGGTCTTCTGCGTCCAGCTCGACCTTTCGGACGGGCGCAGTTTCACGGCCGAAGGGGCCAGCCTCAAGCGTGCCGAGCAGGAAGCCGCGCGCATAGCCCTCGAAGCCCTTGGCGCAGGGGAATCGGCGGAAAAATAAGCACCTTTTTTTCGAAGGGCAGACAGGATATATCGGGAAGGCCGGCCTTTTTCAGGGCTGGCCTTTTCCTGTCTTGACTCCTGGAGCTTTTTCTCCCATTATTTTCACGTTCGATTCCCTCAGGGTGTCTTGTATGACTGCAAGTTCGACCTTGGCTCATCTTGGTCTCGACATCGGCTCCACCACGGTGAAGCTCGTTGTCCTCGACCGGTCTAGTCGTGTGCTCTACGCACGATATCAGCGTCACCTCTCCGATGTCCGGGCAACGGTTGCCCAGCTTTTCCACGAAGCCCTCGCCGACGAGCGGATTTCGGGGCTCGATTTCACCCTTGCGGCCACGGGTTCCGGCGCTATCGCCCTGACCGACGAGTTCGGCATCCCCTTCGTGCAGGAGGTCATCGCCTCTGCCGAGAGCATCAGGCGGCGCATCCCCGATGCGGACGTCACCATCGAGCTTGGCGGCGAGGATGCGAAGATCACCTTCTTCACGGGCGGTGTGGAACAGCGCATGAACGAGACCTGCGCTGGCGGCACGGGCGCGTTCATCGACCAGATGGCGGCCTTCCTCAATACCGATGCCGCAGGCCTCAACGAACTGGCCTCGCGCAGCCGCAACATCTACCCCATCGCCTCCCGATGCGGCGTTTTCGCCAAAACGGATATCCTGCCCCTCTTGAACGAAGGCTGTGCGCGCGAAGACATCGCGGCCTCCATCTTTCAGGCCGTGGTCGAGCAGGCCGTCAGCGGCCTTGCCTGCGGCCGCGTCATCCAGGGCAAGGTGGCGTTCCTTGGCGGCCCTCTGGCCTTCCTCACCAGTCTGCGCCAGCGCTTTGTGGAAACGCTGGAACTTACGGAAGAAAACGCCATCTTCCCTGAGTACGCGGAATACTTCGTGGCTATGGGCACGGCCCTTCATTCCCTTCATCGGCGCGAGACCCCCGGTATCGAGCAGCAGGTTGGAGAGCGTGCGTGGACAGCCGCAGAGCTGTCGTCTCTTGCTGATGAAATGACCAGCACGGCCCATGCCCCCCACGAGGAATCGCTTCCTCCCCTCTTTGAGGATGCCGCCGATCTGCGCGATTTCCGCAGCCGCCATGCCTCCCATACCGCACCCAGAGTTAGACTGAGCGAACTTGAAGGCACGCCCGAACGCCCGTCCAAGCTCTACCTCGGCATAGACGCCGGTTCCACCACCATCAAGTCGGTGCTGGCCGACGAACAGGGCCGCATAGCCCATTCTACCTACGCGCCCAGTCAGGGCCGCCCCCTCGATGCCGCCGTGGATATCCTCAGGGGCATCTATGACATCCTTCCCGACAATGCCTGCATTGCCGGTGCGGGCGTCACGGGCTACGGCGGCGGCCTCATCCGCGCCGGTCTGCACGCCGACGTGGACGAGGTGGAGACCCTCGCCCACTGCAAGGCCGCGCAGTTTTTCCTGCCCGAAGTCTCCTTCGTGCTGGACATCGGCGGGCAGGATATCAAATGCCTGCACGTCAAGGACGGCATCGTGGATAAGATACAGCTCAACGAGGCCTGTTCCGCCGGATGCGGCTCCTTTATCGAGACCTTTGCCAAATCGCTGGGCATGACGCTTCCCGATTTCGTGAGCGAGGCCCTGAGCGCCCGCCATCCCGTCGATCTCGGCACGCGCTGTACCGTGTTCATGAACTCGCGCGTGAAGCAGGCCCAGAAGGAAGGCCGCTCCGTGGGCGACATCGCCGCAGGCCTTTCCTATTCCGTGGTGAAGAACGCCCTCTACAAGGTCATCAAGATATCCAGCCCCGAAGAGCTCGGTACGCACGTCATCGCCCAGGGCGGTTCCTTCAAGAACGACGCCCTGCTCCGCGCCCTTGAACTCAGCCTTGGCCGCGAGGTCCTGCGCCTCGACATCGCCGGACTGATGGGCGCTTTCGGCGCGGCGCTCATCGCCCGTGCCAATGCCAGCCCGGCAGGCTCCACCCTGCTTTCCCGCGAGGAGCTGGCCGCCTTCAAGTCCGAAAGCACGGTCACGCGATGCAAGGGCTGTTCCAATCACTGCCTGCTCACCATCAGCCGCTTTTCCGACGGCAAGCGCTTCATTTCCGGCAACCGCTGTGAAAAGGGCGCGGGGGCTACGGCCGCCAGCAAGGAACTGCCCAACCTCTTCGACTACAAGTACAAGCGCCTTTTCGAATACTATCAGCCCCTTCCCAAGGATAAGGCCCTGCGCGGGACCGTGGGCATCCCCCGCGTGCTGAACATGTACGAAGACTACCCCATGTGGTTCACGCTGTTCACGCGGCTCGGCTTCCATGTGGTGCTTTCTTCGGCCTCGTCCAAGGCGCAGTATGCGCACGGCATGAACACCATCCCGTCCCAGACCGTATGCTATCCGGCCAAACTCAGCCACGGGCACGTGATGGAGCTCATCGGCAAGGGCGTGAGGCGCATCTTCTACCCCTGCATCGCCTTCGAGCGGCAGGAATTCATCACCCAGCACAACCGCTATAACTGCCCTGTGGTGGGCGGCTATCCTGAACTTCTGAAGAACAATGTGGAAAAGCTCCGCGAGCAGGGCGTGAACCTTATCTGCCCCTTCCTGCCCCTGGAGTTCGGCGCCTTGGCCGACAGCCTGCTTCAGCTTGATATCTTTAAGAATATTCCCCGCTGGGAACTGGAAGACGCCCTTGGCGAGGCCTTCCGCGAAAAGAAAAAGTTCAAGGAAGACTTGAAGGATAAGGGCGAGGAAGTGCTGGCATGGCTCAAGGAGAACGACCGCATGGGCATCATCCTTGCGGGCCACCCCTACCATGTCGATCCCGAGGTGCATCACGGCATCCCGGATCTTGTCACCGCGTCCGGCCTTGCCGTACTCAGCGAGGATTCCGTGGCGCATCTCACGCCCGACCCCGGCAGGCTTCGCGTGGTGGACCAGTGGACGTACCATGCTCGCCTCTACCGTGCCGCCGCCTATGCCGCGCAGTCGGACAGCGTGTCCCTTGTGCAGCTCGTCTCCTTCGGATGCGGCCTCGATGCCGTGACGGCGGATCAGGTGGAAGAGATACTTGCCGCTTCCGGCCGCCTCTACACCCAGATCAAGATAGACGAGGGGGCGAACCTCGGCGCGGCCCGCATCCGCGTGCGCTCCCTGCTGGCCACCATGCGCGAACGCCGCCTGCTCGCGGAGAGGAAGTCCGTCGTCACCCTGCCCACGATGGAGGCTGTACGCGCCGCCGGGCTGGCGCAGGAAGACAGGGAATGGATGCCGCCGCCCTTCACCGAGGAGATGAAGAAGACGCATACCATCCTCATCCCCCAGATGTCGCCCCTGCATTTCCAGTTCTTGCCCACCATGCTCCGCGCCTGCGGCTACAAGGCGGAACTTCTGGAATCCGTGGCCAAGGAGGCCATCGAGGAAGGCCTGCGCCATGTGAACAACGACGTTTGCTACCCGGCCATCACCGTCATCGGCCAGCTCCTGCACGCCCTTCAGAGCGGCAAGTACGATAACAGGAAGGTGGCGGTCATCCTTTCGCAGACCGGCGGCGGATGCCGTGCCACCAACTACATCGGCTTCCTGCACAAGGCCCTGAGGGAATGCGGCCTCGACGACATCCCCGTTATTTCCTTCAACCTTTCCGATTTGAACCGCAACCCCGGCTTCAAGGTGAGCGGGGCCATGCTCCTGCGCGGCATACTTGCCCTTTTCTGCGGCGACGCCCTCATGCGCATGCTCTACCGTACCCGCCCCTACGAGGAAGAAAAGGGCTCGGCCGACGCATTGGCCGCCCGCTGGGCTTCCATCCTCAATACCGATGTCCACGACGGCGCTGTGATGAACACGTACCGCCATGTGCGGCAGGCTGTTCGGGAATTCGATGAACTTCCGCTTTGCGAAGGCCCCCGGAGGCCTCAGGTCGGTCTTGTGGGCGAGATACTTTTGAAGTATCATCCCGACGCCAACAACAATGCGGTCAAGGTTGTGGAGGCTGAAGGCGGCGAGGCCGTCATGCCGGACTTCACGGATTTCATCCTCTACGGCCTTTACGACGAGATCTACCGCTGGAAGCATTTCAGCGGCAGTTTCCGCAAGGCCGTGTTCAGCGGCCTGCTCCTGCGTGTCATGCTGGTCCTGCGCCTTCCGCTGCGCTGGGCCCTGTCCCGCAGCAGGAGGTTCGAGCCGCCCGTGGCCTTCCGCAAGCTGCGGCAGATGGTGAACGGCGTGGTGTCCCTCGGCCAGCAGACCGGCGAAGGCTGGCTGCTCACCGCCGAAATGATGGAATTGCTCCACGGCCGGATTCGGAATATACTCTGCATGCAGCCCTTCGGATGCCTGCCCAACCACATCACGGGCAAGGGCGTCATCAAGGAGCTGAAGCGCCGCTTCCCCGAAGCGAACATCGCGGCCGTGGACTACGACCCCGGCGCCAGCGAAGTGAACCAGATAAATAGAATCAAACTCATGATGGCCGTTGCCCGGCAGGAGAATCCGGGAGGTGAGCCGTCAGCCGCAAGGTGATTATGATAGAAAAACGACTGCCTGAACTTCTGGCTCCCGCCGGCGACATGTCCTGCTTCCTTGCGGGCATGGCCGCCGGGGCCGATGCCACCTACCTCGGCCTCAAGAACTTCTCCGCCCGTGCCGGTGCGGAAAACTTCAGCACCACCGAGCTGGCCCGCATGGTGGATCTGGCCAACCAGAACGGCCGCCGCATCTACGTGGCCTTCAACTCGCTCATCAAGAGCGGCGATATCCTGTCCGCCGGGCGTCTCATCAAGCGCCTCCAGCGCGACGCCCAGCCCCACGGCCTCATCATCCAGGATATCGGCCTCATCGACGTGGCGCGCCAGGCAGGCTTCGAGGGCGAACTGCACCTTTCCACCCTTGCCAACCTCTCTTCGCCCCGCGACATCCTCACCGCCAAGGAACTCGGCGTCCAGCGCGTGGTGCTTCCGCGCGAACTTTCCATCGACGAGATACGCCAGATGGACGAGGAAGCCCCCGAGGACATGGACTTCGAGATGTTCGTGCACGGTGCGCTGTGCTGGTGCGTTTCCGGCCGCTGCTACTGGTCCAGCTACCTCGGCGGCAAGAGCGGCCTGCGCGGGCGCTGTGTTCAGCCCTGCCGCCGCATCTACAAGCAGAAGGGCCGCGAGGGCCGCTTCTTCTCCTGTCAGGACCTTTCGCTCGACGTGCTGGTGAAGACGCTCTGCGATATCCCGCATATCCGCAGCCTCAAGGTGGAAGGCCGCAAGAAGGGCCCGCATTACGTCTATCACGTCATCACGGCCTACCGTATGCTTCTGGATTCCCTCGGAACGGAGGACTGGGCGCACGCCAAGAAGGACGCCGAAGCCCTGCTGGAAATGGCGCTGGGCCGCCCCACCACCCGTGCCCGCTTCCTGCCGCAGAAGGACTTCCACATCTCCACGCCCGACGAGCCTACCAGCTCCGGCATGCTCGTGGGCAAGATCCAGTTCGAGAAGAAGGACGGCAAGCCCTCCTGGCCCTTCATCAAGCCCCGCATCGAACTGCTCCCCAAGGACCTGCTCCGCGTGGGCTATGAGGACGAGCAGTGGCACGACACCGTGCCCGTCACCCGCCGCACGCCCAAAGCCGGGACCTGCACCCTCAAGCTGGCCCGCCACAAGATGCCCAAGGCCGGTGTGCCCGTCTTCCTTATCGACCGCCGTGAACCCGGCCTCGTGCAGATACTGAACGAATGGGAACGCAAGCTGGAAAAGTGCCGCAAGGTGGAAAGCCCCATCGTGGAATGGCATCCCGAGCTTCCGAAGCCCATCCGCGCCAAGCGCCAGCAGGATTACGTGGTGCGCTCCTCCCTGCCGCAGGGCCGCGAGACCCGCGGCTCCCGCTCCGTGATGACGGCGCTCTGGATGTCCATGAACTCGGTGCGTGCGGTGTCCCGCACCTTCATGCCGCGCATTTCGTGGTGGCTGCCCCCGGTCATCTGGCCTGAAGAACAGGCCATGTGGCAGAGGCTGGTGGTCGAAGCCATCCGCGACGGGGCGACGCATTTCGTCTGCAATGCCCCGTGGCAGGTGAGCCTCTTCCCCTCCGGCGAAGGCAAGCGCCGCCCGCACCTTACCGCAGGCCCCTTCTGCAATATCTCCAACCCTGCCGCCGTGGCCGTCCTTGCCCGCCTTGGCTTCGATGCCGCCTTTGCCAGCCCCGAACTCACGGCCGAGGATTACCTCTCCCTGCCGCGCCAGTGCTGTCTGCCTATGGGCATGGTGCTTTCCGGCTACTGGCCTGTGGGCATCGCCCGCCACGGCTTGAATCTGGTCAAGGCCAACGAAGCCTTCTTCAGCCCCAAGGGCGAAGGCTTCTGGGGCCGCAACTACGGCCGCAATCTCTGGCTCTACCCGGCATGGCCTCTGGATCTTTCCGACCACAGGCAGGAGCTTGAAGCCGCAGGCTACGCCTTCTTCGCCCGCATGGAAGAAACGCTTCCTCCCAATATGCCCAATGTCCGCCGCACCAGCGATTTCAACTGGGACGGTGCTCTTCTGTAGGAAACAGGGGGAGGATATCCTCCCCTTTCTGTATTTTCAGGAGCTGTCACATGACTCTTGCCATGGATGTCAGGGAAGCTGCCGCC
The DNA here is from genome assembly GCA_017408905.1 of Mailhella sp. Taxonomy (GTDB): domain Bacteria; phylum Desulfobacterota; class Desulfovibrionia; order Desulfovibrionales; family Desulfovibrionaceae; genus Mailhella. The sequence goes on from JAFQTU010000075.1 coordinate 124,431, forward strand.
CCTGTGCTCGTTCTGGACTGCGGCATGGATTCCGCCGCCCTTCTGCTGGCCCTGCCCGGGGTTGAGCCTTGCGCATGGCCCTGCCGTGAAGTCCCTGCCGCCTCGGACGGGCAGGTTCTGGACGCCGCCCGCGCCCTGCTTGCCGAAAACGGGCTTGAGCGCCCTTCCCTCACGCTGGTCTGCTCCATGGGCCGCCACAGCGATGCGGAGACTTCGGCCGAAGGCCGCGCCGCCCGCATGGCCCGCTGGCGTGAAGAGCTCCGCGTTTCCGGCGGTGCTCCCGAAGCCTGCCTCCACGAAGATATGCCGGGCTGGGAAGCCGCCCCCCTGCTCGACGCGGTGAAGGCCGCCTTCGGCCCTGCCCTTGCCGCCGACAGCGGCATCGCCGCCGTGCTGGCCGCCCTTGGCATGGAAAGCCTGAGGGACAGGAGCTGGGGCGAGGGCGTGACCGTGCTTTTTGCCGATGCGGCGCATACGCAGGCCTTCGTGCTGTTCCGCGAGAAGATCCTTGGCCTCTACGAGGGCCACGCCGACCTTTCCCGCGAAGCTCTTCTGGCCGACCTCAAGGAACTGCGCCTCAACTGGCTGCCCGACGAACAGGTGCGGGCCGCAGGCGGGCATGGCTGTATCTGCGGCGATTTCCCGGCCGAGGCCGAGGGCTTCCGCCCCACTTGGATACTCGGCCCCTGCCGCGAAGCCCTGAAAGGCGCGGGCCGCCTTGCCAGCCCCTGCGGCGATGCCCGCTTCGAGCGCTGTTTCGGCCTGCTCTACGGCCTTGCCAGAAGGGCGGAGGCTCAGGCATGAGCTTCTTCATCGCCGGGTTCTTCCTTGTGGTGCTGGCGGTCTGCGTCCTGCTGAACCTCGTCACCCTTCCGGGCAACTGGGCCATGGTGGCGCTGGTCATCGTGTGGGAGATGTTCTACCCCGGTTCTTCTCTGGGCGTGACCTTCTTCGTGCTCTTCATCGGCCTTGCCCTTGTGGGCGAGGTGGTGGAGTTCGGTGCGCAGATCTACGGCTCGAAGAAGTACGGCTCGTCGAAGACCTCTACGGCCGCAGGCGTCATCGGCGCTATAGCGGGTGCGCTAGCCGGCGCGCCGTTCATGTTCGGCGTGGGCGCTATCTTCGGTGCGCTTTTCGGCGCATGGGCCGGATGCTACCTTGCCGAGCGCTTCATCCGCCGCCAGCCTTCCGAACTCGCCTTCCGTGCCGCACAGGGCGCTATGGTCGGCAAGTTCTTCGGCATGGTGATCAAGTTCGGCATCGGCATGGCCATGCTCTGGCTCACGGCTTCCCATATCTGGCCCGAACTTCCGACCTCGAACATCACGACTCTTTAATTTAAGGAAAGAAGGAGCGGGCCGCGCGCCCGACTTGCATTATGAAAAACGCCGCCGACATCGCCCGCATGATGCAGAACCTGCGCATCGTGCTGGTGCAGACCAACTTCCCCGAAAATATCGGCATGGCCGCCCGTGCCTCGTCGAATTTCGGGCATTCCCCCCTCTTCCTTGCCGAGCCGCGCCGCTGGAATTACGAGAAGGCCCTGCCCCTTGCCACCAGTCAGGGCCAGCCGCTCCTCGACAGCATCACCGTCACGGATTCCGTGAAGGACGCCGTGGCCCCCTGCACCTTCGTAGTGGGCACCACAGCCCGCACCGGCGGGGCCCGCCAGCAGATACTCATGCCGCGCCAGGTCGCCCCGGAGATAGCCGAACGCCTTGCGCAGGGCGAACAGGTGGCCATCCTCTTCGGCCCGGAAGACCGCGGACTGAGCAACGAGCACCTTGAGAACTGCAACCGCCTCGTCACCGTGCCCACAGCGCCGGACGCCTCTTCGCTGAACCTTGCGCAGGCCGTCCTCCTTATGATGTACGAATGCTATCTGGCCCTGCCCGACACGGCCCGCATCGACAGCCATCCCAGCCTTTCCCGCCGCGTCACCAGCGAAGAGCGCGACGTGCTCTTCCGTACGCTCAAGGAAACGCTGATGGATATCAACACCCTGCCCCGCGACAATCCCGACCATTTCTTCCTGCCGCTGGCCCGCTTCTTCGACAGGGCCGACCTGCGCCGCCACGAGATGGATATCTTCATGGGCATCTGCCGCCAGATGGCCCGCCTGAGCGCCCTTGCCGACGAGAAGAAAAAGTCCGGCGAATAAGCCGGGATACGTAAAAAAGGCCCGGACCTCTGCCCGGGCTCGAACCTTCGACCTGAACGTCAACGCTATGCTGAAAGAATACCAGAACCGCTTCCTCGATTCCGAAGTCCCCGCCTGCGCCCCTGAAAAGGCCCGCTTCCATGTCATCCCCGTGCCGTACGAGGCTACGGTGAGCTATGCCGGGGGTACGGCCAACGGCCCCGAGGCCATCCTCGACGCCTCGGACCAGCTCGAACTCTACGACGGTATCAGCTTCCCCGGCGAGGGCGGCATTTTCACCCATGAACCTGTGGACTGCTCCGGCGAGGCCGAAGACGTCATGGACAGGGTGCGCCGCGCCGTGCTGGCCGCTCTGGACTGCAAGGCCGTTCCCGTGGTGCTCGGCGGCGAACATTCCCTGACCTACGGCGTCATGGCGGCGCTCAAGGAACGCTTCGGCACGTTCGGCGTGGTGCAGTTCGACGCCCATGCCGACCTGCGCGACAGCTACGAGGGCAGCAAGTGGAGCCATGCCAGCGTGATGCGCCGCGCCGTGAAGGATCTGGGCCTTCCCCTCGTCCAGCTTGGCAACCGCATCTTCTGCAAGGAAGAGCTGGAAGCCCGCAAGGAACATGGCGTGGTGAGCTGGGATGCGCCCTACCTCTGCCGCCACGGTATGCCGGAAGAGCTTATTCCGGCGGATTTCCCGAAGAATGTTTTCATCACCTTCGATGTGGACGGCCTCGATCCTTCCATCATGCCCGAGACCGGAACGCCCGTTCCCGGCGGCCTTGGCTGGTATCAGGCGCTCGACCTTGCGCAGAAGGCCATAGAGGGCCGCTCTCTCATCGCCTTCGACGTGGTGGAGCTTGCCCCCCGCGAAGGCCATATCGTGTCCGATTTCGCTGCGGCCAGCCTGACCTATGCCCTCATGGGGCTTGCCGAACGCAACGCAGGCTGACGGGCGGCATTGCCGCATCAGCGCAAAAGGCCGGGGAGACCCGGCTTTTCATTTTAAATTGGCCTCCATTTCCGAAAGCGTGAGCATACATTCTTCGCGCCGGGCCTTCGATATTTCGGCGAACAGCTTCTTTTCCAGTATGGCATGGGCCTGACGGAAGAGTTCCAGCACGTCGGCCCCGGCAGGGGTGAGGCCGACAAGGTAGCTCCTGCCGTCGCCGGGGTTGGGCTTCTTGAAAAGGTAGCCGCTGTTCTCGAGGCAGTCGGTAGCCTTGGTGATGGAGGATTTGGGGCGGCGCAGCGCCGTGACGAGTTCGGTCACGGGCTGGGGTATGCCCATTGCCTTAAGATGCTCCAGAACCGCCCCGTGGGAGGGGACGAGGTCATCCACTCCCAGCTTCAGAAGTTCGTTCTGTATGATGCGGTGGCTTCTCACGAGGATGCGGTTGAGCCTGTCGATGGAATTACTGTATTCCATGCTCCCTCCTTTACATAGTATTCCGCTGGAAATGCGGCGTATTCTTCCCTTCAGTATCAGGATTGCCCTTTTGCCAATGCCGGTAAATGATAAATCGCCTTTTTGGGAAAAATTTATCATTTTGCAGAGGTAAAACTTTACTGAAAAAGCAAAATCTGGTAATTTTTAACAGGGAAAAATATTGATTGTTTGTTCAAACAAGTTTATATTTCCCAGTGCGGCTGGAGCGCCGTATCTCTTCACGCGCTCGTTTCGCGGCCGCTCTAACGGTAAGACGGCTCTGCATACACCCATGCGGGCATATCATTCCGCCATGAGGCGGTAATCCTATGAGGAGGATTTATGGCCAAACATTTCAAAACCATGGACGGTAACACCGCTGCTGCGCACGTTGCTTATGCTCTCAGCGATGTCGCCGCCATCTACCCCATCACTCCTTCGTCCGTCATGGGCGAACTGGTCGACGAGTGGGCTGCCAAGAAGCAGCTTAACCTGATGGGCCAGAAGGTCGCCGTCCGTGAAATGCAGTCCGAAGCCGGTGCCGCTGGCGCCGTGCACGGCTCTCTCGTCTCCGGTGCTCTGACCACCACCTTCACCGCCTCTCAGGGCCTGCTGCTCATGATCCCCAACATGTACAAGATCGCTGGCGAACTTCTCCCCGGCGTCTTCCATGTTTCGGCTCGTGCCCTCGCTTCCCACGCCCTGTCCATCTTCGGTGACCATCAGGACGTCATGGCCGCTCGTCAGACCGGCTTTGCCTTCCTCTGCTCCAACAACCCCCAGGAATCCATGGACCTCGCTCTGGTGGCCCACCTCGCCGCCATCGACTCCAGCGTGCCCTTCTGCCACTTCTTCGACGGCTTCCGTACCTCTCACGAAATCCGCAAGATCGAACTCATCGACTACGAAGATATCCGCAAGGTCGTGAACTGGGACAAGGTGGCCGAATTCCGCGAAGCCGCCATGAATCCTGAGCATCCCCATCAGCGCGGCACCGCTCAGAACCCCGACATCTACTTCCAGAACCGCGAAGCCTGCAACCCCTACTACAATGAAGTGCCCGCCATCGTGGTCGATGCCATGAAGCGCGTTGCCTCCATCACCGGCCGCAGCTACAAGCCCTTCGACTACTATGGCGATGCTGAAGCCGACCGCGTGATCGTGGCTATGGGCTCTTCCTGCGACGTGCTCGAAGAAGTGGTCGATTACCTGAACGCTCAGGGCGAACGCGTCGGCCTCCTCAAGGTCCGCCTGTATCGTCCCTTCAGCGCCAAGCACATGCTTGAAGTGCTGCCTGCCACCGTGCAGACCATCACTGTTATCGACCGCACCAAGGAACCCGGCGCTCTCGGCGAACCTCTCTATCAGGACGTCTGCACCGCTTTCGTTGAAAACGGCGACCAGATCCGCGTGTTCCCCAAGATCATCGCCGGCCGCTACGGCCTCGGCTCCAAGGAATTCACCCCTGCCATGGGCAAGGCCATCTACGACAACATGCTCGTGGCCTCTCCCAAGAACCACTTCACCGTCGGCATCGAAGACGACGTGACCTACCTCTCCCTTGAGGTCGGCGCCGACATCGACACCGTGCCCGCCGGTACCGTGCAGTGCAAGTTCTTCGGCCTCGGCTCCGACGGCACCGTCGGCGCCAACAAGGACGCCATCAAGATCATCGGCGACAACACCGATATGTTCGCCCAGGCCTACTTCGCCTACGACTCCAAGAAGTCCGGCGGCTTCACCGTGTCTCACCTGCGTTTCGGCAAGGCTCCTCTGAAGTCTTCCTACCTCGTGAACCGCGCCGACTTCATCGCCTGCCACAAGGACGCCTACGTCAACATGTATGACGTGCTCGA
>JAFQTU010000076.1 GCA_017408905.1 Mailhella sp.
GGGCGTAAGCCCGGGCGGCTTCGAGCGAACGGCATTTCAGGATGCCTTTTCTTCCTCACCGCGCGAAGCGCGGAAGCGGATTTCCGGCAGGAAATCCAAGACTCTGGAAAATATTTCCTTGAACACCACTTCCCGCAGGCCGTAGCCGTGACTCGAGGCCAAGGGCAAAGCCCGGCCTTAGAGGGTGACGTGCACGCAAACTTCCGCGTCACTTCCCCGCTCCCAAGAGGCGGACGCTTTCGAAAAAGCGGACGCCTTGAACCCGCCTTGCGCCACGCCCTCCCGTGCCGGGAGCTGTCGGGCGAAGCTCACCATACCACGGCAGGACGCCTTTCTCCCGAAGCAACACGCCCATCAGCGCCCCCACTCCCCCGCCAATCAGGCTAGTCGTGATGGTACGGCATATTCCTCAGCAGGCTTTCCGCGCGGTAGAGCTGTTCCAGAAGGACCACCCGCGCCAGTTCGTGCGGGAAGGTCTGCGGCCCGAAGGCGATGAGGTGCTTCGCCTTTTCCCGCACGGAATCGTGCAGGCCGAAGGGGCCGCCCACGATGAAGCAGAGGCGGCGCGTCCCGTCGCTGGACAATCCGTCCAAAAAACGGGAAAATTCGCGGGAGGTCATGGAACGCCCTTTCTCATCGAGGCAGACTGGTATATCCTGCGGCCCAAGGGCGGCAAGGATGCGTTTGCCTTCCTCTTCCACGCGGCGTGCCGTGGGCAGGGCCGGGTCGGAATCCTTGATGACGGATTCCGTGACCTTGCGGAAACGGGCTATGCGTTCCAAGTAATGCTCCCCGGCTTCCTTCCAGAAGTCGTGGGGCTTGCCGACAGTTATGATGCGCAATGGTTTCAGACTCATGCGCCCACTATAAACCCAGCTTTGCCCGGAGGCAAGCTTGACTCCTGCCAGAAACGAGAGCCTACTCCCCGGCCTTCTTTTCCCGGATGAACGCCACGCTGCGGCCTGCATGGCCGAAGGCGGCCTTGCCGTCTATCCCACCGAAACCTTCTTCGGCATCGGCTGCCGTGCCGACAGGGCCTGCGCCGTGCTCCGCGTGTTCGAAGCCAAGCGCCGCAAGGCGGATATGCCGCTCCCGGTCATCCTTGCCTCGCTGGAGCAGCTCGGCCTCGTGGCCGCGCCCTCGCCCGCCATCGAAGCCGACCTCGAGGCCCTTGCCGCCTTCTGGCCCGGCCCGTTCACCCTTCTGCTCCCCGCGCGGCCGGATTTGCCCGAAGCGCTCACCGGCGGAACAGGGCGCATCGCGCTCCGCGTGAGCTCGCACCCGGCAGCCCGCGCCCTTGCCGGGGCCTGCGGCTTCCCCATCGTCTCGAGCTCCGCCAATATCAGCGGCCGCGCCCCCGTAACGCAGGCAGGCGCGCTCGACCCAGAGCTCCTTGCCTTCCTCCGCCCCGGGCTCGACGGCGTGCTTGCCCCGCCGCCCCCCAGCCCCGAACCCGGCGGAGGCCTTGCCAGCACCATTGTCGAGCCGCTCGGCTCGCGCCGCCTGCTGCTGCGCCGCGAAGGCGCCCTGCCCACATCCCGCCTTGCCGAGGCCGGTTTCACCACCATATTTCCAAAATAAAAAGGACGAGTTATGAACAACCCCACCTATTGCCCCAAATGCGGAACCCTGGTCAAACGATACAGTAATCCTACGCCCACGGCCGATGTGGTGATCTATGACGAGAAGCGCGGCATCGTGCTGGTGCGCCGCTCCAACGAGCCCCTTGGCCTTGCCCTGCCCGGCGGTTTTGTGGAAGAAGGCGAATCCGTGGAACACGCCGCCGTGCGCGAGATGAAGGAAGAGACCTCCCTCGACGTGCAGCTCCTCGGCGTCCTTGGCGTCTATTCCGACCCGCCGCGCGATATGCGCCAGCACACCATGACCACGGTGTTCGTGGGCCGTGCCGCCGACCCCGACCAGCTCTGCGCCGGGGACGACGCCGCGCAGGCCGCCTTCTACCCGCTCACCGATTTGCCCGGTCCGCTCTGCTTCGACCACAGCAAGGTCATCGGGCACTTCATGGACTGGCTGGCGGGCCGCCGCCCCCTCCTGCCCTGCGCCGAAGACCCCAGCATCGAATACGGCGTCATCCCCTACACCCGCCCCTTCGAAGGATAGCCCATGTTCCGCCGCCATCAGCAGGAAGAGCAGGAAGGCTGGCTGAAAGAGCTGTTCCAGAGCCGCCGCGCCGGGGCAGAATTCATGCTGCCGTGGACCATCGACACCTACGTGACCACCGTGGCCGCCCTGAAAAAGAGCTTCAGCCCCGCCGAACTCAAGACCGTTATCGACGCCCATAAGGACGTGCGCATCGACACCGCGCACCTGCGCGTGGCCCATCTGCTCCTGCAGGTCATGGACCGCTGCGACAGCGACGGCGTCCACAGCCGCCACGGCTCGGACCCGCGCGAACTCGAAGCCAAGTGCCGCCAGCTCGACGACGGCAAGGCCGCCGTGCTCATACTCTGGGCCTCGGCCTTCTGGCGCGGCCAGTCCACCGGCGAACAGGCCATGGAAAAGTATATCACACTGAAATAACAGAGGAACATGGCCGACCACGCACGCAACAAGCGGTTCTTTTCCGCCAGCACCCTGCTCATGCTCGCCGTTGCGGCCTGCATGTCGGCAAGTCTTGTCTGGCACGAACCCATCCCGGCGGCATGGCGCATCCCGCTCACGGCGGCGCTGGTGCTGTTCTCGCTGTGCATCACCAGTATGCGCGTGCTGGTGACGCGCAAGCCCGACCTGCCCTTTGCCTTCGTGCGCGCCGGGGGCTATGTTTCCTCGGCCTTCCTCTCGCTGTTCTGGCTCGTCCTTCTGAAGGACGCGGCGCTCTGCCTCGCCTTTCTGGCGGGTGCGGCCTTTCCCGGCCTTGCCCCGGCCTGCCACGCCGCCCTGCGCGCCCTGCACTCCGTCCCCTTCGAGCTTTCCCTGCTTGCGGCGGCCTTCGGCATGGCCGCCGTGGGTATGGCGCTGGCCTCGGGCGTGCCTGCTGTGCGGGAAGTGCGCGTGCCTGTGCCGGGCCTGCCTGCGGAGCTGGACGGCCTGCGCCTCGCCCTGCTCAGCGACCTGCACATCGGCTCGTGCTCCGGCGGGCGCTGGCTGAAAGGGGTGGTGGAACGCACCTGCGCCCTGCGCCCGGACTTCGTGCTGATAGCGGGCGACCTTGCCGACGGTTCGCCGGAGCGCATCGAAAAGGAGCTTGCGCCCCTTGCCGACCTGCGCGCAAGGTACGGCGTGCTGGCTGTTCCGGGCAATCACGACTACTATTCCGGCCTTGTGCCGTGGCTGGAGAAGTGGCGCAAGTGGGGGCTGGTCGTGCTCCTGAACAGCCACCGGGACTTCACGGTGAACGGGCGCACCCTGCGCGTGGCCGGGGTCACGGACCAGTGCGCGCACGGCTTCCCGGAATTTCGCGGCGAGCTTGGCCCGCCCGACCTGCGGCGCGCCCTGCGCACCCCGGACGCCCTTCCCTCTTCCGCCGCTTCCGCCGCGCCCAGCGTCGAGCCCGCCCCCGCGCCTGCCGACTTCACCATCCTGCTTTCCCATCGCCCGGGCCTTGCCGCCGAAAGCGCGGGCCTCGGCGTCGGCCTCCAGCTTTCCGGGCACACGCACGGCGGGCAGTTCTTCTTCCTGTTCCCGCTGGTCTCGCGCATCAACAAGGGCTTCCGCGCCGGGCTGTACCGCGTGGCGGATATGCCGCTCTACGTCAGCGCAGGCACGGGGATGTGGGCCTATGCGCCCATGCGCTGGGGTTCGCGCTCCGAGATAAGCCTGCTGGTGCTGGAACGGAAAGGCTAGCACCGCCCTCCCCCTCCTGCAGACGCAGAAAGCCGCTTCTTTCCCCGTGAAAAGAAACGGCTTTTTTCTGTCGATGCAGGAGAGGCCAGCGGGGAGCGCCTCGCGTCAGGGCTGGCGGCCTTCCCCCTTGCCCCGGCGGCAGAGGCCGCAGGCGCGGGGGCAGGCTCTGGAATCCTTCCTTTTAAAAGGAGAAAGGCCGGGAGCGCAGTGTTCGCAGCTCCCGGCCCTGTTCTCAAATCTGCTTCCAGTCGCGTATCCTGATGTTCACACTGGCAACGCCGTTGTACATATCGATGGATGGGCTGTAGGCAAGGCGGATGCGGCGGCCTTCGAGGTCCGGCGGGAACTCCTCGGCCTGACGCCACGCCTTGGCCTGAAGGGTGACGCCGCAGGTCTCGTCTTCCAGCTCGAGCATCACATGGTTGCGCAAAGGCCCGAAAAGGCGGCGGCGCTTCACGAAAAGCGGGGGCGACTGGAACACGGGCTCGGGGTTGCCCACGCCGAAGGGCTGCATAAGCTCCAGTTCCCGCAGGAAGATCTGGTCGGAAGCGGTGCGGAAGTCCAGCACGTCGTCCACCATCTGCACGGCAGGCACGGGCTCGGTGCCAAGGGCGTCGCGCACCACGGCAAGGAATTTCCTCTTGAATTCGCCAAGGCGCGAAGGGGCCACGCGCACGCCTGCGGCCATGCGATGCCCGCCGTAGCCTTCCAGCGTGTCGGCGCAGGCGGCAAGGCCGCCGTGCAGGTCGAACTCGCTGATGGAGCGGCCCGAGCCCTTGAGGCTGGCCCCGTCGCGGCAGAGCACGAGCACGGGCTTATGGTACTTCTCCACAAGGCGGGAAGCCACGATGCCGATGACGCCCTGATTCCAGTCCTCCCCGGCGATGACCAGCGCGGCTTCGGCCTTCTCGGCCTCGGCCTGCACGAGGGCCTCTTCGGTGATGCGTTCCTCTTCGGCGCGGCGCTGGGAGTTGAAGGTGTCCAGTTCGCGGGCAAGGTCGGCGGCTTCGTCGAAGGAGCGGGCGCGCAGGAGGGCAAGGGCCGTTTCGGCAGAGGCCACGCGGCCTGCGGCGTTGATGCGCGGCGCAAGGCTGAACACCACCTGCCCCGCCCCAAGGCTGGCAAGGGGCGTGAAGCCGCTCACGGCCTTGAGTTCGGAAATGCCCGGGCGCTTGGCCTCGGCAATGATGAGCAGGCCGTTCTTCACAAGGATGCGGTTCTGCCCTTCCAGCTCCACAAGGTCGGCCAGCGTGCCAAGGGCCACAAGGTCGAGCACGCGGCGCATATCCATTTTCGGCGTGCCGCCTTCGGCAAGGCGGGCGTTCAGTTCGCACATCAGCAGGAAGGTCACGCCCACGCCGGCAAGGCCCTTGCAGGGGCAGTCCGCCAGCTTGGGATTGCAGAGCACGTCCGCACAGGGCAGTTCTTCCGGCGGCAGGTGATGGTCGGTGACGATCACGGTCATGCCCAGCTCGCGGGCGCGGGCTATGGCCGCCCCGTCGGAGATGCCGCAGTCCACGGTGAGCAGAAGCTCCGCGCCCTGGGCGTACAGCGCTTCCACGCCCTCGGCGTTCATGCCGTAGCCTTCCTCGCGGCGGTCGGGCAGATGCCAGAGGCCGCTGAAGCCGTGATGCTCCAGCACTTCCAGAACGATGGCGGTGCTGGTCACGCCGTCGGCGTCGTAGTCGCCCCACACGGCCAGCTTCTTCCCGGCGCGCAGGCCTTCGGCCAGTATGCGGGCGGCTTCCTTCATGCCGGGCCATTCCTCGGGCCGGGCCAGATATTTGAGGCGCGGATTCAGATATTCCTCAAGCTGGGCGGGCTCGTCGAGGCCGCGAAGCCAGAGCAGACGCGCCAGCTTGAGCGAGATGCCAAGGCGGTCCGCAAGGGTGTCGAAGTACGGCGGCAGGTCTTTCGCGCCGTCTTTTCTCGTCCTGAATATCCAGTTCTTTGCCATAGATACCTTTTATTTGCCGCAAATGGCCCGGGCAAGCTGGGGCTGGAGTGAGGGCTGGAGCGTGGAGGCCAGATAGAAGGAGCGGAGCTGGTCGTACGCGGTGTCGAGATCGTCGTTGATGATGATCGCGTCGAACCAGTGGCTGCTCATGATCTCGGTGCGGGCGTTGGAAAGGCGCAGGCGAATGGCCTCTTCGCTGTCGGTTCCGCGGCCGCGCAGGCGGCGTTCCAGCTCTTCCATGGAAGGCGGCAGGATGAAGACGAAACGCGCTTCGGGCAGCGAGAGCGAAAGCTGGGCCGCGCCCTGCACGTCGATATCGAAGAGCATATCCTTGCCCTGAGCCAGACGGTCCTGCACGGGCTTGAGCGGCGTGCCGTAGAAGTTGCCGTGCACTTCGGCCCATTCGGCGAAGTAGCCGAGGCCCCGGCGGTCGATGAAGGTCTCGCGGTCGAGGAAGATGTAGTCCACGCCGTCCTTCTCGCTGCCGCGCGGCTTGCGCGTGGTGCAGGAAATGGAGAATTCCATGGGGAATTCGGCGGTAAGGCGGCCCACCAGCGTGGATTTGCCCGCGCCGGAAGGGGCGCAGATAACAAGCGGAAGGCCGCGGCGCAGGCCATGTTCGATGCTCATATCTCGTTCTCGTCTTCGTAGTCGTTGGAGGTATCGGACGGGCCGCTCTGTGCGAAGCGCTGGCCCAGCGTGTCGGCCGAAATGGCCGAGAGTATGACATGGTTGGAATCGGTGACAAGGATGGCGCGGGTCTTTCGGCCCTGCGAAACGTCCACGAGGCGGCCTTCGGCCTTGGCGTCGTCGCGCAGGCGGCGCATGGGCGAGGAAAGCGGGTTCACGATGGCCACCACGCGGGAGGCCAGAACGTAGTTGCCGAAGCCGACGTTGACGAGCTGCTGACCGGCCATGCCCCTACTCCAGATTCTGCACCTGTTCGCGGCACTTTTCGAGTTCGTTCTTGCAGTCCACCACGATGCGGGAAACGTGCTGGTCCTGAATCTTGTTGCCGCAGGTATTGATCTCGCGGAAGGATTCCTGAAGCGTGAAGTCGAGCTTGCGGCCTGCGTCCTCGCCGCTTTCCATGAGCGAGGCAAGGCGCACGAGGTGCGAATGCAGGCGGGTGAGCTCTTCCGAAACGTCCAGCTTGTCCGCCATGATGACCATTTCCTGAAGGAAGCGGTTCTCGTCGAGGTCGCTCCCCATGTCGGCCAGCATGGCGGCAAGGCGTTCGCGCACCTGTTCGAAGCGGGCGGCCTTTATCTCGGGGGCGCGCTCCTCGATGGCGGAGACCCATGCGGCCATGCGGCTGAAGCGGGTCTCGAGGTCGGCGGCAAGGGCCTGCGCTTCCACCTCGCGGGCGTCGTTCCAGTCGGCAAGGGCGGTCTCGAGGCCTTCGGAGAGGGCGTTGAACAGGGCCTCGTCGTCCTCGTCCTGCGCGGAAGTCCACAGGGCGGACTGGTTCATCAGGGCCATGTAGTTCACGTTGAAAATGTCGCCGCGCGAGGAGGCGAAGGCCTTGATGGCGTCCAGCATGGCGTTGGCCTGTTCAGCGTCGAAGCTGGCGCGGGCGGCGCTCTGGCGCTGGAGGTTCAGCGAGATCTCAACGCGGCCGCGCGAGGCGAAGCGCCGCACTATCTTCTCGAAGCGGGCTTCCATGTTGCGGGCCTGAGGCGGGAGCTTCCACTTGAGGTCGAGGAAGCGGCTGTTGACACTGCGGATCTCCCAGGTCTGCACCATATCGGCGTCGTCGAGCTGGCAGCGGCCGAAGCCGGTCATACTGCGGAGAGGCATGCTATATTCCTTTGATATACTTATAAAATGTATAAACTTCCTTGACCCGCCCGGAGGGCAGGCCGCAGAGCGGCCTTTGGAGCGATGAGCCCACGCCGACTGGAAGTCGGCATCTGAGGTGGGCGAAGAGCGGTTGAGGTCACAGCGAAGCGCCGCCGGAACAAGCCGCAGGCTTGTGAGGCGCGATTCGGTCAGGCCATCGCCCGAAGGACTCTTGGGTCGACTGGAAGTCGGCCCCAGCGGAAAACCGGCAGGTTTTCCAAGACATCTCGTTCCGGGAGCTGTCGGTCAAAGAACGCCTCGCATAGCCAGCAAGGCCTTCCACACAACGGGATAACCCCACTGAATAACTTACGCCGGACGTACTATAAGCAAATTCCGCTCGATGCGCAAAGGTTTAACTTTAATGAGCTCGTGGCCGGGCGCGGAAGGCCGGGAAGGGCTGTGCCCCAAGGTTTCCGGGCTTTCCATGCGGCAGTCCACAAAGAACTCGTTGTTGCCGTGGCGGGCGTCCGCGCTGTCGAAGGCGGCCCACATCGCGGGCAGGCCAAGCTGTTCCTCGAGGAAGGCGGCCTTCTTTTCCGCAATGAGATTGCGCACCCGCGCGGCGTGTTCCTGCCGCACCTTCTTGGGGAGCTGGGGCAGGGCCGCGGCCTTCGTGCCCGGGCGCTCCGAATAGGGGAAAACGTGGGCGTAGGTCATGGGCAGGGTGCGGAGCATGGCAAGGGTCTCTTCGGTCTCGGCCTCGGTCTCGCCGGGGAAGCCCATGAGGATATCCGCCCCAAGGCCCATGACGGGCCAGAAGGCGCGCATCTTCGCCACGGCTTCCGCAATGCTTTCGGGCGAATACGGCGAACGGTTCATGCGGGCCAGCACCGTGAGGCTCCCGCTCTGGAGCGAGAGGTGGAGCTGGGGGCAGAGCATACGGCAGGCTTCCAGCGTTTCAAGGCATTCCGCGCCCATCGCGCCCGTGACCTGCGCCGGGTCCAGCGAGCTGAGGCGGAAGCGCGCCCTGCCCGCCCATTCCGGGGAAAGTTCGGCGTCCAGCCTGCGCAGGAGCGCCCAGAAGTTCCGCCCGTCGCCAGAGCCGGAATGGAACTGCCGCAGGTTCACGCCGGAAAGCAGTATCTCGCGGTGGCCGGAGGCCAGCAGGCGGTGCGCCTCGGCCACGATGTCGTCCACGGGGCGGGAGCGCGAAGGCCCGCGTGTGAGCGGGATGATGCAGTAGGCACAGCCCTGCGAACAGCCGTCCTGCACCTTGATGACGGGCCGCGCCCGCTTGAAGGCGCTGATAGAGAACGGCGCGAAGCAGCGGGCCGCGCCCTCCTCGCCGCCGGGGGTGGAGAAGTCGGACATGGCCAGCGGATGCCCGTTCAGCAGGACGAATTTCTGCACCTGCGGGATGACGGCGGCCACGCCCGGGAGCTGGCGGAAGTCGGCAGGGGCGGCGGTGGCGGCACAGCCTGCGGCGAAGATGCGCGCCCCGGGGTTCAGGCGGCCCAGCTTGCGGGCCATCTGGCGGGCGTCGGCCACGGCTTCGGCGGTGACGGCGCAGGAGTCGATGAGGATGACGTCGGCCTCGGCCGGGTCTTCGGTCTCCGTGCCGCCCAGCGAAAGCCACCATTCCCGGATGGACTGCGTTTCGTACTGGTTCACGCGGCAGCCGTAGGTGATGGCGTAAAACTTAAAGTCCTGCTTTAACTCTTGCATGGCATCCCACTGATTTCTAAAGATTATTCCAAGCCCAGCACGGTGAAGGCCTTCACCCTTTCGATAAGCAGGCGCTCTTCGTCCACGTCGCCGCGCTCCTTGCCGGGGCGCAGGCCCGTGACCACGGAACGCCCGATGACAAGGCGGCCCTCTTCGCCGCCGGCGCTGTTCCTCACGCCCCACATGGTGTGGAACATGGCGGCCTTCCCTTCCCACTGCCCCGCGTAGAGCCCGATATGCCCGGGCATGGCGATGAGCGTGCGGAAGGGCCGCGCCTTCTCGAGCAGGGCGCGTTCCTTGGCTTCGGCGCTCAGGCCTTCAAGGCTCTGCGGCCTGCCTTCCTCGCCCTGATCCTTAGAGTTGCGCGGAAGCCAGAGGCCGAAGGGCGCGAAGAGGTCCTGCATGGTGGCGGAGCAGTCGCGCCTGCCGTAGAGCCCGCCCCAGCCGTAGGGCTGGCCCATCATGCGGTCGCCCACGCGGGCCACGTTGCCGGGCGTGAGCAGGAGCGGCATACGCACCGCCGGGCGGGAAAGCGGGTCGAACCTGTCGGGCGAAGCGGCGGAAGGTGCGCCGTAGTCCGCGAAGGACGCCGTAACGGCGTAGGCCTCGCCGTCCAGCCCGCGCAGGGGCAGGAGCACTTCGCCCTCCCGCAGGGAAGGGAGCACGGCCCCGATATCTGCCGTGGCGAGGTACGAACCCGGGCGTATGGCCGGGGCGGAAGCGCCTCCCGCACCCAGCGCCTTGAACTTCAGGCCCACGCCCTCGCGCACGAAGGCGGCAAGCGGCGTTCTGCGCCACAGGCGGCAGAATTCCTCGCCTGCCCCGGCGGCGTCTTCCGCACGCATCCAGCCCCATGACGCCGGGCTCTGCACAAGAAGCCATGCGCCGTCGCGCGTTTTATGGTACACGGCCAGCGGCGTTCCGGCGTGCAGGCGGCTCTGCTGGAAAAGGTCGAAGGGCCAGCCGGCGCCCGGCCCGTGCGGCTGGGAGAAGCGCGGGCTCATGGTGGGGGCGGAACGCAGGTCCGTAGAACGGACGGTGATGGCGGCACGCGGCCTTCCCCCGTGCAGGATGCGTTCGAAACGCGGCAGGTCGGCGTTATCGACCATGTTCTGCCACGCCCTTGCGCCCCACGGGTGCATATTTTCGGCAAAGCCGCGCTCTTCCGGGGCGCGTTCCAGCTCGTCCAGAAGGTACTGCACCACTTCCCTGTCCACGCCGCCCCCGTCCCACGGCTGGAAGAAGCGCTGGCGGAAATAGGCCATGTCCTCCCGGGCTTCGGCGTGGCCGCGAAGGACGGTCTCCGCGCCGCGCAGAGGCCCTTCGGCCCACGCGCCCTGCCCTGCCGTGCCGTAGAGTTCGGCAAGCACTTCAAGGCTCTGCGGGAAATCGCGCAGGTCGGCCACGGAGGCCGGGACGTTCGGTGAACGCGGGGCGGAAGCGCATCCGGGCAGGCAGAGCGAGGCCGCAAGGGCGGCGGCAAGGAGCGCGGCAGGCAGGCGCGGGGAACGGCGGAGCACAGCCGGAAGCCTGCGGCGTGAAGGAAGGTCGGCATCCTGCTCCCAAAGCAGGCGCGCCGGGGCAGACCCCTCGGCACTGCGCCCGGAGAAAAGCCCCACGCGGGCCGCGCCGTTCTGCTTTCTTCCAAAAATCCTCATTTATTCCGCCCCTTCCGAATAGAGGAAGGCTTCCGCAGGATGGGCGCTTTCCGCTTCGGGCTTCGCGCCTGCACCCTTGGCGGAGCGGCGCTTGCGCACGGCGTTCACGTCCGGGAGCATACGGGTGTTCACCGCGCCGTCCTCGCCAGCGAGGCGATGGGCCAGCCATGTCCAGCGGCGGCGGATATGGTTGTTCTTCACGGCCATAGCAAGGGCGCGCCATTCGCCCACCAGCACCACCATCTTCCGGCCGCGCGTGACGGCGGTATAGACCAGATTGCGCTGGAGGAGCATGAAATGCTGCATCATGAGCGGGATGACCACCACCGGGTATTCCCCGCCCTGCGACTTGTGTATGGAAATGGCGTAGGCCGGGACCAGCTCGTCCATCTCTTCCCACAGGTAGTTCACGTTGCGCTCGTCGAAGCGCACGGTCACTTCCTTCTCTTCGGCGTCCAGCCATACGATGGTGCCGGTGTCGCCGTTGAACACGTCCTTGTCGTAGTTGTTGCGTATCTGCATGACGCGGTCGTTCAGGC
Organism: Mailhella sp.; assembly: GCA_017408905.1. Lineage (GTDB taxonomy): Bacteria > Desulfobacterota > Desulfovibrionia > Desulfovibrionales > Desulfovibrionaceae > Mailhella. The sequence goes on from JAFQTU010000076.1 coordinate 11,469, forward strand.
GGAAGATGCGTTCGCCGCGCACCAGCGAATTCTGCACGGGCTGGGGGTTCACGGCGTCCTGAAGGCGGCGGTTCAGGCTGTTCACGCCCACCCCGCCCTTGAGCATGGGCGAAAGCACCTGGATGTCGTCGGGCGAGAAGCCGAACTTGCGGGGGATGCGCTCGCGCACGAGGTCCACCACAAGGTCGGCGGCGGCTTCGGCGTCGTCCTGCCGGAAGAAGTAGAAGTCGGTCTTCTGGCCTGCGCTCTGGTGCAGTTCGGGCAGTTCGCCCTTGTTGATGAGGTGGGCGTTGCAGATGATATCGCTCTCGGCGGCCTGACGGAACACTTCCAGAAGCTCCACCACGGGAACCACGCCCGAGGCGATGACATCGCGCAGCACGTTGCCCGGGCCCACGGAGGGGAGCTGGTTCACGTCGCCCACGAGGATGAAGGTAGCCCCCACGGGCGCGGCCTTCACCAAGTGGTACATGAGCATGGTGTCCATCATGGAGGCCTCGTCCACCACGAGGAGCCCGCAGGCCAGCGGATTGTTCTCGTTGCGGTTGAAGCCGTCCTCCTGCGGGCTGTATTCCAGCAGGCGGTGAATGGTCTTGGCCTCGAGGCCGGAAGCCTCGCTCATGCGCTTGGCGGCGCGGCCCGTGGGCGCGGCCAGCAGTATCTTGGCGCGCACTTCCTGAAAGACCTTGATGATCGCGTTCAGGATGGTGGTCTTGCCCGTGCCCGGGCCGCCGGTGAGCACCATCACCTTGCTCTGCGCGGCGGTATAGACGGCCCTCTTCTGCTCTTCGGCAAGCTGCATGGGCATCTTCTCGAGCACGGACTTCACCAGCCCCTTGGGGTCGGGGATGTGCACGGCCTTGGGCGAACGCAAAAGGCGGTGCAGGTAGAAGGCTATCTTGGATTCGTAGAGGTGGTGGCGGGCAAGATAGACGCCGGCATGGTCGCCAAGGTCTTCGATGACCACGCGCTGTTCCAGCTCGAGGTCGCTGATGGCTTCGTCCGCCCTGTCGGCAGGCAGGCCCAGCTTGTCCACGGCCTCTTCCACGAGCTGGGTGCGGGGGAAATAGACGTGCCCGTCGTCGGTGAGGCGCATGAGGAGGTAGAGCACGCCCGCCTGCGCGCGGAGGGGGCTGTCGTCCTCGAAGCCCAGCTTGCGGGCCAGCGCGTCCGCCGTGGTGAAGCCTATGCCGTGTATGTCCATGGCGAGGCGGTAGGGGTTCTCGCGCACCACGTCCAGCGCCTGCGCGCCGTAATGCCTGAAAATGCGCACCGAAAGCCCGGCCGTGACCCCGTAGGGCTGGAGGAATATCATAAGCTCGCGTATGCCCTGATGCTCGGCCCACGAGGCCTTCATGGCTTCGAGCCGCTTCTTGCCGAAGCGCGGGAGCTCGAGCATACGGTCGGGCTCCTTGTCCATCACGTCCAGCGTCTGCGCGCCGAAATGGTCCACGATGCGGTCGGCCCATTTGGGGCCTATGCCCTTGATGCAGCCCGAGGCGAGGAAGAGGCGAATGCCCTCTTCGGTGGCGGGGCGCTCTTCCACCCACGAGTGCATCTGTATCTGCCGCCCGAACTTGGGGTGGCTTATCCAGCGGCCCGTAAGGCGCAGGCGCACCCCGGGCTGGGGCGTGCCCATGCTGCCCACCACGGCCACCGGGTCTTCCCGCTGCTCCATGCGCAGGCGGAACACGGTCCAGCCGTTGTCCTCGTTATGATAGACCACGCGTTCCAGCGTGCCGGAGAATTCCTCCAGCCCGTCGCCTGCGCCGTCTGTGAGCATATGCATTTGTTCCATAAGTACCGCCACGGCACAATCTGCCGGAAAAAGAAGCCGCGAAGCCCGGAAAAACGGGGAAAAGCAAGGCTCGGAAGCGGCTCTCCCCTTTACAACTTCCCACTTGTCCTACTATAAATGAGGAATATCTTCAAGGCAGAGCTCCGCCGCATCGCGTTATGCCAGCGCGCTTGCGGCAAGGCCAGGGAGCCTGCCCTTTCCGGCGCGTCCTGCCCGGCGGTTCCCGGTGCGAGCCCGGCCCGCCAGCCGCAAGGCGGCAGTGCGCGCCCGTATCCTCAGCAGCCCCGCCTGCGCGAGGCCGCCCCGAGGCTGATGCCACAGCCGGAGGGAAAGGCGCGACGCAGGAAGGCCCGCCCCTTTGCGAGGAAGCCATGTCTGAATTCTCCCGTATCGACCGCCTGCCCCCGTACGCCTTCGCCGTGGTTGGCGACCTTAAGAAGAAACTGCGCCAGGAAGGCGCGGACATCGTTGACTTCTCCATGGGCAACCCTGACCTGCCCACCCCGAAATTCATCGTGGACAAGCTGTGCGAAGCGGCCCGCAAGCCCGTGAACCACCGCTACTCCGTCTCGCGCGGCATACCCAACCTGCGCAAGGCCGTGTGCGACCTGTACAAACGCAAGTTCGACGTGGATCTCGACCCCGATTCCGAAGCCATCACCACCATCGGCTCGAAGGAAGGCTTCGCCCATCTCTGCCTTGCCATGCTCAACCCCGGCGACGTGGTCTTCGCGCCCGACCCCACCTACCCCATCCACGTCTATGCGCCCGTGCTCTGCGGGGCGGACGTGCGGCGCATCCCGGTAGGCCCGGGCCGCGACTTCTTCGAAGACTTACAGACTGCCATGAAGCAGACGTGGCCCAAGCCCAAGCTGCTCATCATCAGCTACCCGCAGAACCCCACCACCGAAGTGGCGGACATCCCCTTCTTCGAACGCATCGTGGACTTCGCCAAGGAACACAAGATCTGGGTCATCCACGACATGGCCTACGCCGACCTCTGCTTCGACGGATACAAGGCCCCCAGCTTCCTTCAGGCCCGCGGCGCGAAGGACGTGGGCGTGGAATTCTATTCCATGACCAAGGGCTATTCCATGGCGGGCTGGCGCATGGGCTTCTGCGTGGGCAACAAGGAACTGGTGCACGCCCTCACCCGCATCAAGAGCTACCTCGACTACGGCATCTTCCAGCCCATCCAGATAGCCGCCACCGTGGGCCTGAACGAGGGCGAGGAAGCCGTGGCCAAGATATGCGAACAGTACAAGAAGCGCCGCGACGTGCTGTGCTCCGGCCTGAACCGCGTGGGCTGGCCCGTTGAGCCGCCCAAGGCCTCCATGTTCGTGTGGGCGCGCATACCTGAGAAGTTCCGCCACCTCGGCTCCATGGAATTTTCCAAAATGCTGCTGGAAAAGGCCAACGTGGCCGTCCAGCCCGGCATAGGCTTCGGCCAGATGGGCGACGAATACGTGCGCTTCGCCCTTATCGAGAACCTCCACCGTACCCGCCAGGCCATCCAGGGCATCAAGAAGATGATGCAGGGCAAGGCCTAGGGGAATCAGCCTCAAACAGAAACGTTCAAGGACTCCCATGTCTGAAAAGATCATCATTGGCATAGCCGGCCTCGGCACTGTGGGCAGCGGCCTTGTGGAAATGCTCCAGAAGAACCGCGAGGACATACTGCGCCGCTCCGGCCGTGAATTCGTCATCAAGGCTGTGGCCGTCCACAACCTGAACAAGAAGCGCGACCTGCCCGAAGGCGTCATCCTCACCGGCAACCCCCTCGACCTCGCCAGCGACCCCGACATCCAGGTGGTCGTGGAGCTCATGGGCGGCACGGGCGCGGCCCGTGAACTCGTCCTTGCCGCCATGCAGAACGGCAAGAGCGTGGTCACGGCCAACAAGGCCCTGCTGGCCGAATACGGCAAGGAGATCTTCGCCCTCGCCCGCGAGAAGAACGTCTCCCTCGGCTACGAGGCCAGCTCCGCAGGCGCCATCCCCGTTATCGAGACCCTGCGCGACTCCATGGCGGGCAACCACATCACCTCGGTCATGGGCATCCTGAACGGCACGTCCAACTACATCCTTTCGGAGATGAACAGCAAGGGCTCCTCCTTTGCCGACGCCCTTGCGGACGCCCAGTCCCTCGGCCTTGCCGAAGCCGACCCCACGCTGGATATCGACGGCGGCGACGCGGCCCATAAGCTCGTCCTGCTCATCCGCCTTGCATGGGGCGTACACTTCGACTACGACAAGCTGGTCATCCGCGGCATACGCGACATCAGCCGCCTCGACGTGCAGTTCGCCCGCGACTTCGGCTACCGCGTGAAGCTCATCGGGCAGGCCCGCGAGGAAGACGGCGTCATCGAAGCGGGCGTGTTCCCGGCCCTCGTGCACAAGAGCATGCTGCTGGCCCGCGTGAACGGCGCGTACAACGCCGTGCGCATCGAAGGCAACGCCGTGGGCTCGCTGTTCCTGCACGGCCTCGGCGCAGGCAGCCGCCCCACGGCCAGCGCCGTGCTCGGCGACCTGATGGCCGTTGCCCGCCGCAGCGTCATCAACACCTGTGAAGCCAATACCGGCTACGTGGAAGACCTTGGCGACGCCGCCATCCTTCCCGCCGACGACGCCGTGTTCCGCTGGTACGTGCGCACCACCGTGCGCGACACCCCCGGCGTGCTGCGCGACATCGCCGCCGCCTTCGCCGCCGAGGGCATCAGCTTCGCCCAGATCATCCAGAAGGCCGCCGACGAGGACGACCGCGTCTCCCTCGTGCTCATGACGCACGAAGCCCCGGGCCGCGCCATCAAGGCCGCAGGCAAGAAGCTCCTCGACGACGGAACCCTCCTCGCCCCCCATGTGGCCTACCGCATCCTTGGCGGCATCGGCAACGAAACCGAAGGCTCGTAAGGCCTGCCCCATACCATTTAAGGAGACATCGCCATGACTACCTTTGACCATGTCCATCTGTTCTGCACCGACCTCGAAGCTATGGTCGCCTTCTGGACCAAGGGCCTTGGTGCCGAATTCGTGAAATACCGCCAGTTCGGCGGGGCCGACGGCGCTGTGGTCAGCCTTGCCGGCACGCCCATTTTCATCAAGGTCCTCCCCGCCGATTCCCCCACCCCCGTGGGCGGCGCGCGCGGCCTGAACCACCTCGGCATCCGCGTGGAAGACCCCGACGCCTTTGCCGAAGGCCTTGTGAACGGCTACGGCTGCCGCGTGGTCAACCGCCCCAACGAGAACTACTGCTTCGTGGCCCATCCCGACGGGCTGGTCTTCGAAGTGATGCGCGCCGGAGCCGAGATCTAGTTCCCCGGCACTGCCCTTACGCCCCCGCCCTCTGCGACGGGGGCTTTCTCGTACCTCTGGCCCGGTTTTACATTTCTGTAAACTATTTCCTCATAAACTGATTGACTTGCGGCAGGATAGCGCTAAAAATCATGCCTGATTTCTACAATGTGGTGAGCACCCAGCACTGACAAAAGTGTGCACCGCCACCGTGGAACAGCCCCCCTGCGGGGCCCGCATACCCTGCGGACTGCCTCAATCACCCGCCTGCCGCGCAGGCCCGACACTGGAGCCCTCATGGTCATCACTGACTTCCTTGAAAAAAACGCCCGCCTTGCCGGCGATGAAGTGGCCCTTGTGGAGATCAATCCCTCCGAGGAACGCGACAACGCCGTGACGTGGCGCGACTTCAGCCTTATCGAGAACACCCGCCCCGATCTCCCGTACCGCCGCGAGCTCACCTGGGCCCAGTTCGACACCAAGGCCAACCGCTTTGCCAACCTCCTGCTTTCGCGCGGCATCAAGCGCGGAACCAAGGTGGGCATACTCCTGATGAACTGCCTTGAATGGCTCCCCATCTATTTCGGCATCCTCAAGGCGGGCTGCCTTGCCGTGCCGCTGAACTTCCGCTACTCCTCGGAAGAAATAGCCTACTGCCTCGACCTTGCGGACGTGGACGTGCTGGTCTTCGGCCCTGAATTCACGGGCCGCATCGAGCCCCTGCTCGACGAGTCCGGCCGCCTTGGCCGCGTGCGCACCCTGTTCTACGTGGGCTCGGACGTGCCTGCCTTTGCCGAATCCTACCGCGAGCTGGTGAACTACTGCGCCCAGAGCGCCCCGCCCGTGGTGCTGGAAGAAGACGACCACGCCGCCATCTATTTCTCCTCCGGCACGACCGGCTTCCCCAAGGCCATTCTGCACGCCCACCGCGCGCTGGCCAATTCCTGCCTTACCGAAGCCGCCCACCACGGCCAGAAGCACGACGACGTGTTCCTCTGCATCCCGCCGCTCTACCACACCGGCGCCAAGATGCACTGGTTCGGTTCGCTGGTCTCCTGCTCCAAGGCCGTGCTCCTGCGCGGCGTGAAGCCCGAATGGATCCTGCGCGCCGTGACCGAGGAAAAGTGCACCATCGTGTGGCTGCTCGTGCCGTGGGCGCAGGACCTGCTGGACGCCGTGGACGCAGGCCGCATCGACCTTTCCCACTACTATCTCGACCAGTGGCGCCTCATGCACATCGGCGCACAGCCCGTGCCGCCCAGCCTCATCCGCCGCTGGCTCGGCTACTTCCCCAACCATAAGTACGACACGAACTACGGCCTTTCCGAATCCATCGGCCCCGGCTGCGTACACCTCGGCATGGAGAACCTGCACAAGGTGGGCGCCATCGGCAAGGCCGGCCACCTGTGGGAGACCCGCATCGTGGACGAAAACGGCAGGGACGTTTCCGGCGAGGACGTGGGCGAACTCATCGTGCGCGGCCCGGGCGTCATGCTCCGCTACTACAAGAACGAGGAGGCCACCGCCGAGAGCATCAGGGACGGCTGGCTCTACACCGGCGACATGGCCCGCGTGGACGAGGACGGCTTCATCTACCTTGTTGACCGCAAGAAGGACGTGGTCATCTCCGGCGGCGAAAACATCTACCCCGTGCAGATAGAAAACTTCATGCGCTCCCACGACGCCATCAAGGACGTGGCCGTCATCGGCATGCCCGAACCGCGCCTCGGCGAAATAGCCGTGGCCATCGTGGAGCTGAAGGAAGGCTTCACCTGCACCGAAGAGGCCCTGCACGAATTCTGCGAGGCCCTGCCCCGCTACAAGCGCCCGCGCCGCATCATCTTCGATGCCATCCCTCGCAACCCCACGGGCAAGATAGAAAAGCCCGCCCTGCGCCGGAAGTACTGCGCCGGACGCCTCGTGGAAGGTCAGATTACCGGCTAGGGCCGACGCCCAAGGCCCGGACGCCCCGGCCCGGAGCGCAAGGCTCTTTTAGACAAATCTAACTTCTTCCGCCACACCAGAATATCCTCAGCTCCCCATAAAAGGACTGCACCATGAAACGACTCATGCTTGGCAACGAAGCCGTGGCTCGCGGCCTGTACGAGGCCGGATGCTCCTTCGTTTCGAGCTATCCCGGCACTCCCAGCACCGAGATAACCGAATACGCCGCCACCTATGGCGACATCTACGCCGAATGGGCCCCCAACGAAAAGGTCGCCGCCGAATCCGCCTTCGGCGCGTCCCTTGCCGGGCGGCGCTCCTTCTGCGGCATGAAGCACGTGGGCCTCAACGTGGCCGCCGACCCGCTCTTCACCCTTACCTACACGGGCGTGAACGGCGGCATGGTCATCGGCGTGGCCGACGACCCGGGCATGCACAGCTCGCAGAACGAGCAGGATTCCCGCCACTACGCCAAGGCCTCCAAAGCCCCCATGCTCGAACCTGCCGATTCCGCCGAAGCCCTTGCCTTCACCAAGGCCGCCTTCGAGCTTTCCGAAAAGTTCGATACCCCCGTGCTCCTCAAGATGTGCACCCGCGTGGCCCACTCCCAGAGCCTTGTGGAAGAAGGCCCGCGTGCCGACTTCGCCCCCCTTCCCTATAAGAAGGACATAGCCAAGTACGTTATGATGCCCGGCAATGCCCGCCGCCGCCACCCCGTTGTGGAACAGCGCATGGCCGATCTTGCCGAATACGCCGAAACCTCGCCCCTCAACCGCTGGGAACGCGGCACGGAAGGCAGGCTCGGCGTCATCACCTCCAGCACCTGCTACCAGTACGTGCGCGAAGTGTGCGGCGAGGATGTGAGCGTGCTCAAGCTCGGCATGGTCTGGCCCCTGCCCGAAAAGATGCTGCGCGAATTCTGCGCCTCCTGCGAGCGCGTCGTCGTGGTGGAAGAGCTCGACCCCTTCATCGAGGAGCATTGCGGCTCCCTCGGCCTCAAGGTGGAAGGCAAGAACCTCTTCCCCCTGCTGGGCGAGATCTCGCAGAACATGGTGGCCGAAGCCCTTGGCGGCACGCCGCACAGCGGCCCCGCCGTGGACGCCCAGATACCCCCGCGCCCGCCCGTGATGTGCGCCGGCTGCCCGCACCGCGGCCTTTTCTTCACGCTGGCCAAGCTCAAGCTCACGGTCATCGGCGATATCGGCTGCTACACCCTCGGCGCTGTGGCCCCGCTCAACGCCGTGGACTCCGTGCTCTGCATGGGCGCTTCCGTTTCCGGCATACACGGCTTCAACAAGGCCAGCGGCAATGAGCTCGCCGGGAAGACCGTGGCCGTCATCGGCGATTCCACCTTCATGCACTCCGGCATCACCGGCCTTGTGAACATCGCCTACAACGGTTCGGCCAGCACCGTCATCATCGTGGACAATTCCATCACCGGCATGACGGGCCACCAGCAGAACCCCACCACCGGCAAGACCCTGAAGGGCGACCCGGCCTCCAAGATAGACCTCGAAGCCCTGTGCCGCGCCGTGGGCATCGGCCGCGTGCGCGTGGTCGACCCGAACGACCTCAAGGCCACAGAGGCCGCCGTGAAGGAAGAGCTGGCCGCCGACGAACCTTCCGTCATCATCGCGCGCCGCCCCTGCGCCCTGCTCAAGTACGTGAAGCACGCCGCCCCGCTCTGCGTGGACCGCGAAGCCTGCAAGTCCTGCAAGGCCTGCATGCGCATCGGCTGCCCGGCCATCAGCATGGTGGAAGGCAAGGCCATCATCGACGCCACGCTCTGCACCGGCTGCGGCGTGTGCGCCCAGCTCTGCAAATTCGGCGCTCTCAACGGGGAGGACAAGCAATGAAAACCCAGAACATCATGATAGTCGGTGTGGGCGGCCAGGGTTCTCTGCTGGCCAGCAAGCTCCTCGGGCGTCTCCTGCTTTCGCGCGGCTACGACGTGAAGGTCTCCGAAGTACACGGCATGAGCCAGCGCGGCGGTTCCGTGGTCACCTATGTGCGCTTCGGCAAGCGCGTGTGCTCCCCCATCATCGACAAGGGCGAGGCCGATTTCATCGTGTCCTTCGAACTGCTCGAGGCCGCCCGCTGGACCAGCTACCTGAAGCCCGAAGGCACGGTGGTGGTGAACACCCAGCAGATCAACCCCATGCCCGTGGTCATCGGCGCTATGGAATACCCCGGCCAGCTCGTGGACAAGATGCAGGCCCTCGGCGTGAAGGTGGACGCCTTCGACGCCCTCTCCGTAGCCAACGAGGCCGGTTCTTCCCGCGCGGTGAACATCGCGCTCATGGGCCGCCTTTCCAAGTACTTCGACTTCTCGCAGGAAGAATGGATGCAGGCCATCGAGGCCAGCGTTCCCGCCAAGGCGCTGGAACTGAACAAGAAGGCCTTCCTGCTCGGCGCAGAAGCGTAGAGCGAAGCCGCCCGGCCCAAGGGGCGTGAAGCCGCCCGGCCGCTGGGTGGAACGGAACGAATCTGCCTAGCGCGGGGCGTAATGGAACGAAATCCGCCTAGCGCGGAGGTGTGAAACCTCCCGGCTCAGTCGGCGTAACGGAACGAAACCTGCCCCGCCGCTGGGCACAACGGCACGCCCCGCCCGGCCTCGGCAAGTAAGACGCATCTAACTCATATCAGGGGGAGCTTCCGGGCTCCCCTTTCGCATGGCGGCGCAGTCCAGCGCGCACGCTGCCCGCTTTCCCGCCGCAGGGCAGGCGGCCTTCCCGCGCCCCGCTCTGCCCCTTGACAGCGCCCCGCCCTCGGGATAAACAATCCCCTTGTGTCCTCATAGCTCAGTTGGATAGAGCGACTGCCTCCTAAGCAGTAGGCCGCAGGTTCGATTCCTGCTGGGGGCACCACCATATTTTTTCAGAAAGCCCCGCACGTGCGTACGTACCTGCGGGGCTTTGTTTTTAACGCCTTTAGGCGCGAGTGAGTAACAAGCCCTTACAGGGCTGAGCAAACCACCCGTTTTACGGGTGGTTCTGACTTTGCCCCCTTTTTTTGAGGGAAAGCCTCCTATCCACTCCTTTTGGGGAGAAAGTTCGAAAATAAAAAAGCCCCCGACAGGAGAGAAAGTCAGGGGCGGGGAGGGACAGAGCGGCACAGGGAGAGTGCCGCTCTGTGCATGTTGTTTTAGTAGGGCATACCGAGGTTCACGGCTGTGTGTACCACGCCGCCGAAGACGATGATGCGGGTCAGCGCAACGCCGCCGAGCACGAGGAGGAGGCAGGGCATGGCGGCTTCAGCTCCAGCGCGGAGCGAGACGATAAAGGCCAGAGTCGTGAGGCCCAGTCCTGCCCAGAACATCCACGACTGCATCCACAGCGCGGCGGAAGCCTGCATCACCGTGCCGCCGGAAGTCCACAGGCAGGGCACGATGAGGAGCACAGCCACGAGAGACGCAGAGGACACGCGGAAGGCCGTGCTGAAATCGTGCGAGCCGTTCACCTGACCGGCGGAAGAGCCGAGAGCGAGGGCCGTGAGCATGAAAATCAGCATGGGTACGCCGTTGCTCACGGCGGGCATGGCGGCGGGGGCGTAGGTCATGCCCTGGGCCACAATACCGGCCAGACCGCACAGGGCGGCCAGCACGGCAAGACAGCGGCTTTCGCGCAGGGCGTTCACCAGCGCCAGAACAGTGAACAGGCCGAAGATGAGGCCTTCGCGGCTCAACCACGAAACGGAGAGGTTGCCAAGGGCTTCCATGGCGCGCAGAGGCTGGGCAAGGTGGAACATGGACGCTCCAAGGCCGAAGGCGGCCAGCAGGAAGGCGGCGAACCAGTCCTTACTGCGCCATGCCGAGATATCCTCGCATTCCTTGGCAGTGGAACCTGCACAGCTCAGGCTCTTGAAGGCCGCGAACAGGGCAAGGCCCACGGCGAACTGCGTAAGCACCGTGAAGATGACGAGCGGGAATTCGTAGTTCATGTTACCCCCTGACCTGACGAGGCATTTTAGGCAGAATGAAGCGGGTGGAAGGATTCAGACGCTTCATGACAGGATAGCCGGCCGGATACTGTACGGCGTTGGTCTCTTCGAACTCGTTGAGGTCGATGAGCTGGAGCGCGCCGGTCACACAGCCCTGCACGCAGGCGGGCAGAAGCCCGGCTTCGATGCGTTCCACGCACATACTGCACTTTTCGGCGTGCTTCTCTTCCTTATTGAAGCGGGGAGCTCCGTAGGGACAGGAGCGCACGCAGTTGGTACAGCCGATGCACTTGTCCTGATGGTGTACCACGATGCCGTCGTCGCGTTTTTCATAGGCGGCCACGGGGCAGGCGCGCAGGCAGGCCGGATCGTCGCAGTGATTGCAGGAAAGGGAGAGGAAGGCCCGTTCCCTGTGCGGGTAGATGCTCTCGGCCAGCGGGTAGACCTGACGCCATACCATGCCGGGGTCGAGCTGATTGAAGTTCTTGCAGGCCATCGCACAGCCGCGGCAGCCTATGCACTTGTCCATATCCAGAAGAAAGGCATATCGCTTGCTCATAGGTCACCTCCGCTAGATGCGCTCGATATCGACGAACTGGTCATGGATGGCTACGCCGGGCGCGCCGGTCTTCATGGCGCCCATGTCGGCGGCACAGTCGTCCACCACGTTCTGCACGTTGAAGTCCAGCTTGCGGAACCACGCTTCGTACATGACGAGGCAGTCCTTCTGCACGTTCTTCGTGAGCTTGGCACGGACTTTTACTTCACCGATGGAACTGAACACGCGTACCATATCGAGCTCGCCTATGCCCTTGGCCTTGGCCGCATCGGGATGGATGAACACGTAGGGTTCGGGGTAGAAGGCTTCCATCCAGTCAAGGTTCACGAACTGCGAGTGCAGGGCGTACTGTACGTGCGGGGTGAGCAGTCGGAAGGGAGCCGTGGCCTTGCGCACTTCTACGTATTCGGGCAGAGCCTTGAAGCCGTTCTTGGCGCAGAGGTCGGATTTGAATTCGTACTTGCCGGAAGGCGTGCGGAACTTCTTTTCGTTCCACGAGGCCGAAGAGGCCAGCTTCGCCTTGGCGGGGCCGTTGCGCAGATCTTCCCAGCTTTCGATGCCGAAGAGACCGTAGATGCCCTTGTTGAATTCCTTCACCATCCATTCCTTGCCGTCCACTTCCTGAGCGAAGGTGCAGGAGCCGGGTTCTTTGCGGTTCATGGCGCGGGAAAGGGCGGCGGCAATCTCGATATTGCTCTTGGCCTCGTGCATGGGCTTGATGGCCTGTTCGTTGAGCGACAGCCAGTAATGCCAATAGGATACGTTGACATTCCATTCTTCGAACAGGGTGGTAGCGGGGAGCACGATGTCGGAATGCTTCACGGTTTCGGTGAAGAACTGCTCAACCGAGACCACCATCTCCAGCTTCTTGAAGGCACGTTCCAGCTTATTGCGGTCGAAGTCCTGTGCGAAGGGGTTCTTACAGGAGATCCAGAGCATCTTGAGCTCGGGATCCCTGGCGTCCAGAATTTCCTGCGCGGTCTTGTTGATGTTCACAGCGCGGTCGCTGTATTTGGCACTGCCGCCGCCTGCGAAGTCGAATTCTCCCTTGGGGCCGCTGGCGCCTGCGAAGCCCACGGAACCTTCGGGCTGTTTCTGCACCATGGCATGATAGTTGAAGCCCCACGTGGCAAGGTGGCCGTAGCGTGCGCCGCCGCCTTCTACGCCGATGTTGCCGCTCATGGCCACGAAGGCGTCGATGGAGCGCACCATGGCGCCGCCGTTGGTGTGACGCTGCATACCGTAGCCTATCCACACGGTAGCAGGCTTGGCCGCGGCGAACTCTTCGGTGACTTCACGGATCTCGGAGGCCGGGATGCCGGAGACCTCGGAGGCCCATTCCACGGTGACGTTCTTGCGCAGGTAGTCGGCGAATTCTTCGAAGCCCACGGCGTGGTTTTCGACGAAATCCTTGTCCACGAGGCCCATGTCCAGCAGATGACGGGCCATGCCGAGGGCGAGCGCGCCGTCCGCACCGGTACGCACCTGCCAGAACACATCGGCTTTGGCGGCGGTCTGGGTGAAGATGGGGTCGATGACCAGCACCTTCGCGCCGCGGCGCTTGGCTTCGTACAGGTACTTCATGCTGTGCATGGAGCACCACGCAGGGTTGGCGCCCCACACGATGATATACTTGGACTTCACCATGTCTTCAGGGTCGTTGCACCACATGTCGCCAAGGTCGTAGTTCTGCGCGTCTATACCGGCGGGCCAGCAGGGCGTGCCTACGAAGCGGGTGGTGTAGCCCAGCGAGCTCATCATACCTTCCACGCCGTAGTTCACAATGCCGAACTGGCCGGAATACTTGGTGAGGCCGAGGCCCAGCAGGGAGCCGTCGCGCTTTTTGATGTCGAGGATCTTGTCCGCGATGATGTCCATGGCTTCGTCCCAGCTCAGGCGGCGCCACTTGCCGGAACCGCGGCCGCCTTCCTGGATCATGGGATACTTGATGCGGTCGGGGCTGTAGATGCGGCGGGGGTAGGCGTAGCCCTTCACACAGAGAGAGCCCTTGGTGTAGGTGGATTCAGGCGCGCCTTCCACGAACTGGAGCACACCGTCCTTCACATAGGACTTGATACTGCAGGTGTCGTAGCAGTTGCGCGGGCAGGCGTTGCGGAACACCTGATAGGCCGAGGCGTCGAAGGGTGCGGCCTGCGACTTGGCAGGAACGAGCAGGCTTCCCGGCAGTGCGCCAGCCGCACCAAGGGAAAGCAGGCCCTTCAGGAATCCTCGACGTCCGGAGTCATGGTCGAATCGTTTCATACATTCTCCTTGGCGGCGTGCAGCCAGTTTTCCAGAGTCTTCAGGATGTCAGCCATGAGCGGGGAGGGGGAGGATTGGGCGGCCCGTTCGAGGAAGGCGGGGAGCCAGCGGGCCATGTGTTCCTGCACCAGCCATTCGCGGGCTTCGTGCAGGGTCTGGCGGGCTTCGTCGCTCTCTTCGCCCAGTTCCACCATGAACAGTCTTGCCCAGGCGTCCAGCTCGTAGGGCAGAAAGTCGTCAGGGACGCCGCCTTCAGGTACGGCAAGACCGAGGCCTAGGTAGAACTCGCGCACTTCCAGCGTGGAGCGGCCCATGAGCTGAGGTTCCTTTTCAAGGTAGATGGAAGCGAAGGGCGGTGCGGGCACGGCCTGCGGACCCACGAAAAGGCGGTTGAACTCGTATTCCAGTTCGCGCGCTTCGTCTTCGCCAAGGGTGCGGCCTGCACACAGTGCGGGCACGGCGTCGGCCATTTCCGTGGCACAGCCTGCGCTGAAGAAGTCGCGCAGGGCCATGGCAAGGCTCAGAGTGTGGTCGGCGTTGAGTGACATATCTCCCCCATGTCATACATGGCATTTGAGAAAAGAAGCTTTTCCCATAATGGTCATATGCCATGAGGCGGGGGAAATACGCCAGAGAGAATCATTGGGGAGAAATCGGGTATATGGGCATACCCGATGGACGCGGGATGCCTGTCCTGTGCCTGCCCGGCGCAGGACGAAGAAGAGAGGACGAACGAAGAGGCCCGACGTGGGGCGGCCGGGTGAGGCGGGAGGTGTGTACCGTGGGGGCTAGAGCGATTCCTGCCCGGCCATGAGGTAGACAGAAAGCTGTTCGCCGTGGCCCTTCACACCGAGCTTGCGGCGTATGTTCTTGCGGTGCGTCTGCACGGTGTCGGGCGATATCTTCAGGATTTCGGCCACTTCCTTGGTGGATCGGCCTTCCTGTATGAGCTGGCAGACCTTGAGTTCCGAAAGGGTGAGCTTGCGCAGATCGGGGCTTTTGCCCAGCATGGCAGGGGCTGTGCCGCCCGACAGAAGGCGTTCGACCTGTTCGCGAATGAGGCGGGCTCGTTCGGAGCGGCGTGCGCTGTCGCCGTCTTCGGAAAGCTGGTTCAGGGCCGGGCCGAGGAAGCGCAGAAGGGTTTCGGCCATTTCTTCCCTGTCGCGCTCACGGGTCTTTTCCACGTTGTTCAGCACGTTGCGCAGGGTGATGTTCATCTCTTCCAGCCGTTCCTTTTCCTGAACGAGATCGGCCGTGTGGCGGCGAATGGCCTTTTCCAGAAGCTCGCGCTCCATGGCGTGCGGCGTGATGTTGGTGAGCAGGACCAGATATTCCCGCGCACTGGCAAGGCTGACGTCCGCAAGGGACGAGATGGACAGGCGGAACACCAGATCGTCGCTGAAGGGGGCTATTTCCACTGTCTGCCCGGCCGGATAGTAGCGGAAGAATTCTTCCGGCGTGTGGCCTTCGAGGCCCAGCACGTCCCACACCGGGCGACCGGTGACGTTCTCGCCTGCGTACTGGCGCAGGGCTCGGTTGGCGGCGGTGACGCGGCACTCGGCATCCATGACCAGCACGCAGTCCGACGTGGTGTTGAGGATGTTCTCGAAGCGGCACTTCTCCAGCGTGAGCATACGGAACACGTCTTCGTAGGCTTCGGCCTCGGCATGGTGGCCCTTGGACATGCAGGCTTCCAGCCACAGCACTTCGAAGCTGGCGGCGTAGATATGGATCAGCGTTACCGCATGGGAGCTGTCAGCAGGGGAAAAACGGGCGTCGCGTGCGGGCAGGAGCAGGAGCGCATCCTCCAGTGCCAGCACGAAGTTCTTGAAACAGCCGAGGAAAAGCCCGCCGTGTACGCCGCGCCGCCAATGGCGCATACCCATGGCAATGAGCCCGCCGCTCCAGTCGGCGCTGGTATCGCGCAGAAGTTCGAAGGTGGGCAGGAAGCCCTCGCGGCCATGCTTCAGAATGGGTTCGAGGAATATCTCGCAGGAGGCTATGCAGTCGGCCCGTTTGGCCGTAGTGAAGGAAAGGTAGCCCGACCGGCACATGCGCTGGGTCCAGAAGGCAAGGAAATCTTCCATCACGGCATCCAGCCCTTCGAGGGCGCGCAGGGCCGAACGCCAGTCTTCGGCGGACAGCTTATGGAAGCCGGAATCCGCTTCTCCTGCGAAGGAAAGTGTGTTAGGCGTGGGGCTGAAACCTGATCCCATACGTCACCGCCAGAGAGGGGATACTGTTATGCGAAGGAAAACTGTTTCACTCTTACTTTTGTTGCTTCTTTCTGTCATTCCTGTCAAGGCGTTCGGCGGGGCCAGTACGCAGAATGGCGTTACAGTCAGCTTGCCCGACAGCGCCAAGGTCAACGAAAAGGTGCGGCTCTTGATAGAATCCGCTCATTACATTCCTGCGGGAGGATTCTGGCGCGTGGACGTGACCTGGAGCGAAAAACCGGAAGGGCGCGCCCCGGAAGTGCTGGCCGGAGTACCGGAAACGGATATTCGTTTCTTCGTGCCCGGCAGGTATCGCTGTGCTGTGGAAACGGGCATCGTCGTCAAGGGGAGCTGTGCAGGTGTGACCTACGACAAGCTTTCCACGCATGTCTTTGAGGTGGAGGTCAAGCAATAGAGGCTCCGTGCAGTGCAGAAGCAGACCAGGAGACAGGAGAATAACTGGAAAGCATTGTTATGGCGAGGTGCGCGAGCTTTTACCTAAGCTGAGAGCATCGGTTTTTGCAGGGAATTTGAAAGGCAAGGGACGCACTGCTGGCATATCACATTCGTGGTATGCCTTTCTTTTTACCCTTGCTTCTATCTTTGACAGAGACTGCGAATCTCTACAGGATCGTGCGGAGAACGATGTTTTTCCGGTCAGAGCCAGTTATCATGCCTGTGCAAGGGGTTTAGGAGGAAAATATATTGTAGATGAGGGAAAAAGGTGATACTTTTCACCCAAAAGTATCGCTAGGCTCTTTGCGATATCAACCTCAACGGAAGGAGTTTCTCATGAAACGCCGTTTCACTGCCGCTCTCGCCGGCCTTGCCCTGTCCGCTCTTCTCGTGGCCCCTGCTTCTCAGGCCTCAGCTGCGGATCTCGTCATCTACACCTCCATGAAGGAAGCCCTCATCGGCCCCATGACCAAGGCCTTCATGGCAAAGCATCCTGACATCAAGGTCGACCATCAGTCCGCCGGTGCCGGTAAGCTCATGGCTAAGATCGCCGCCGAACGTCAGTCCGGCACCATCCTTGCCGACATCCTCTGGACCAGTGAAGTGCCGGACTTCTACGCCCTGAAGCGCGAAGGCCTGCTCGAACCTTACGTTTCCCCCAATGCCAAGGATATCCTGAATCCCCTGCCTGACTTCGACGGCTCCTTCACTCCCATCCGTCTCGGCACCCTCGGCATCGTGTACAATACCCGCTTCATGAAGAAGGCTCCTGAAAAGTGGAGCGACCTCTTTGAAAAGAAGAACTCTCCCTTCGGCATCGCCAACCCCGCCCTCTCCGGCACTGCCTTCGTATCCGTGTTCCTGCTGAGCGAACAGTTCGGCTGGGACTTCTTCAAGGATCTGAAGAAGAACAAGGCCAAGATGGGTAAGGGCTCCGGCCAGGTCATCGACGATACCGCCAAGGGCGACCTGCTCGCCTGCCTCGGCGTGGACTACCAGACCTTCAGCAAGATCGACAAGGGCGCCTACCTCGGCATGGCCTATCCGCCTGAAATGCTCGTGGTTCCCAGCCCCGCCGCCATCTTCAAGAATTCTCCCAACCTCGAAGCCGCTAAGAAGTTCATCGACTTCATGCTGACCGAAGAATGCCAGAAGATCGTGGCCGAAAACGGCACCCTGCCCGTGCATCCCGGCGTGAAGGTCCCGGCCAAGTACAACCTGCCCGACCAGACCGAAGCCATGAAGCGCGCTATCCCCATCGACTACCCCAAGCTGATCACCTCCAAGCAGGCTACTGTTGATCAGTTCACCGAAATCTTCGGTAAGAAGAAGTAAGAAGCCATGATAAGGGCAGGGCGTTCTCGCGTCCTGCCCTTACTGTTTTTTGCGGCGGCTCAGCCCGCGTCATCAGCATTTTCCGCGCTGGCGGAACAGGCGCTTCCGAAACAGCGAAAGGATCTTTTATGGCAACCATTGAAGTCAAAAACGTAGCGAAAAAGTACGGTAAGAAAACCGTGCTCGAGAAGCTTTCGCTTACTGTGAAGGACGGCGAGTGCTTTACTCTGCTCGGTCCTTCCGGCTGCGGCAAGACGGTTCTGCTCCGCCTTATCGCAGGTTTCGAAGTGCCGGATGAGGGCACTATTTCCATTGGCGAAGATCTTGTGGCCGATGGTTCTTCCAGGCGCATCATCGCCCCCAACGAGCGCGGTCTGGGCGTCGTGTTCCAGGACTACGCCGTGTGGCCGCACAAGAACGTGTACCAGAACATCGCCTATCCTCTGGAACTGGCCAAGGTCCCGGCGGAAGAGCTGAAGAAGCGCGTCATGGATACCGTGCATCTGGTGGGCCTGACCAATCTTGAAAAGCGTCTGCCTTCCGAACTTTCCGGCGGTCAGCAGCAGCGCGTGGCTCTGGCCCGCGCCCTTGTGGCTCGCCCGGCCCTGCTCCTGCTCGATGAGCCGCTCTGCAACCTCGACGCCAATCTCCGCGAAGAAATGCGCTTCGAGATCAAGATGCTCCAGCGCAACCTTGGCGTGACCATCCTTTACGTCACCCACGATCAGGAAGTGGCCCTCGCCATTTCCGACCGTGTAGGCATCATGGACGAAAAGGGTACGATCCGTCAGATAGCCTCGCCGGAAGAGATTTTCGAACATCCTGTCGATGAATTCGTGTTCCGCTTCATGGGCGTGACCAATATCCTCGATGTGCGCATAGAAGGCGGCAAGGCCCTGCTGGCCGACGGTACTCCTGTTCCGTGGCTCAAGGACGGCGAACTTCCTGCCGAGGGTACGAAGTGGCATGTTGGCTTCCGCCCCTCTGATGTCATGCTGCTGCCCGCAGGCGAAGGTGTGCCTTCTGCTATCCGTCGTGCCAGCTTCCTCGGCGCCATGACCGAATACCGTCTTGACCTCGGCGGGCAGGAGATCCGTACCGAAGTCGATACCCTGACCATGCACATGGACAGCGGCCTCTTCAAGGAAGGCGATCCCTGCGGTATCGGCCTCAGGCAGATACACTGGTTCCCCGCCGAAGAGAAGGAGGATGCCTAAATGCCCGTCATGAAACGCCGTTCTTTCGGTGTGCCCGAAATGCTCCTCTTCCTGTCGGTGGCCATCCTTGTCATCGTGGTTGCCGTACCTGTTCTGCTCATCCTCTATACGTCCTTCTTTGTGGACGGGCATTTCAACGCCGGGCAGGTCATGTCCATCCTGTCCGAGCCGGATATCTATGAAGCCCTCTTGAACTCCCTGTTCATCGCCAGCGGTACCTGCATCATGTCCACCTTCATAGGCACGCTGTTCGCCTGGCTGGTGGTGCGTACTGACCTGCCGTACAAGGGCTTCATGAAAACGCTTTTCCTCGTGCCCTTCATGCTGCCGTCCTTCATCGGCGCTATCGCGTGGAAGATGCTGCTTTCGCCCCGCTCCGGCTACATCAACATTCTGCTGATGGACCTCTTCAACCTTGAAGAGCCGGTGTTCGACATCTACGGCTACGGCGGTATCATGGCTATCGAAACCATGTACCTCTTCCCCTTCGTGTTCATTCAGGTCTGCGGCGCCCTTGAGCGCATGGATCCCACGCTGGAAGAATCCGCCCGTATCTCCGGTGCCAGCCTGCTCACCATCACCCGCAAGATCACCCTGCCCCTCATGGCGCCTTCCATCATGAGCGGCGCGCTCCTCATCGTGCTGTACTCCATGGCGCACTTCGGTACCGTGGCCGTGCTGGGCATGGAAAACGGCATCTTCAACATCCCCGTTCTCATCTACGAGAAGATACACCAGTCGGCAGGCAGTTTCGATTCCATCCGCGCTGGTACCGTTATGGCCGCCGTGCTCATCGTTTCGGCCGCCTTCATCATCTGGCTGCAGAACAAGGTGCTTTCGCGCGGGCGTTACCAGATCATCGCGGGTAAGAGCTTCCGCCCCATGGAAGTCAAACTTCGCGGCCTGCGTATCCCGCTGTTCATCTTCTGCCTCGCCTACATCGGCTTCACCATCGTTCTTCCCACTGTGACCATCTTCCTCGTGGGCGGTCTTTCCACCTACGGCGTGGATATCACCTGGGAAAACCTGAGCCTCGACAACTACAAGTTCATCCTCTTCGAATGGGACCTCACCCGCGACGCTATCTGGAACAGCGTCTCGCTGGGCCTCGGTGCCGCCGTCATCACCATGTTCGCTGGCGTCATGATTTCCTACGTTATCGTGAAGATGCAGGTGCGCGGCAAGGGCATCCTTGAATTTCTCGGTATGCTTCCCTTCTCCGTACCCGGTTCCGTTATCGCCCTCGGCGTCATCCTTGCGTGGAGCGGCAAGTTCGGCATCAATCTTTACAATACGGTATGGATCATCCTCGTCTCGTACATCGCGCGCTACATGGCTTTCTCGCTCAAGGCCAACTCGGCGGCGCTGGAACAGGTGCATGACTCGCTGGTGGAGGCCGCACGAGCCTGCGGCGCAGGTATGGGACAGGCCTTGAAGGATATCGTTCTGCCGCTGGTGCGCCCCGGCATGTTCGCGGCCTTCTTCCTCATCTTCCTGCCGGCCATGCGTGAACTCACCGTGTCCATCATGCTCTATGCCCCCACCACCCGTACCATCGGCGTGGCCATCTACACCCTGAACGAAGACGGTGAAACCGTGCTCTCGGCGGCCCTCGCCGGTATCGCGCTCATCATCATCGTCACCGGTCAGAGCGTCATCAAATACTTCCAGAACAGGAAGGCAGGGTAAGCCATGTCGTATGTACGTCTTGTTAATGTAACGAAAAAGTTTGGTTCGGTGACGGCCGTCGATAAGCTGAACCTTGAGATCAACAAGGGTGAATGTTTCTCCATGCTCGGGCCTTCCGGCTGCGGCAAGACCACCACGCTCCGCATGGTGGCGGGCTTTGAAGACCTTGACGACGGTGAGATCCATGTGGGCGAACGTCTGCTTTCCGCCAAGCGCCGCAACTTCTACGTCCCGCCGGAAAAGCGCGACTTCGGCATGGTGTTTCAGGCTTTTGCCGTGTGGCCGCACCTGAGCGTATACGAGAACGTGGCCTTCCCCCTGCGCCTGCGCAAGCTCTCCTCGCAGGAGATCGACGCCCGTACCAAGGACGCTCTTGAACACACCAACCTTCTGCACGTGGCCAACGACAGCCCGGACTCCCTGTCCGGCGGCGGTAAACAGCGTGTGGCTCTGGCCCGCGCCCTTGCCATCAATCCTGACGTGATGCTGCTGGACGAGCCGCTCTCCAGCCTCGACCCGCATCTGCGCGAAGAAATGCGCTTCGAGATCAAGGATCTCCAGCGTCACTACGGCTTCACCATCATCTACGTGACCCACGACCAGAGCGAGGCCATGGCCCTCTCTGACCGCATCATGGTCATGAAGAACGGTGTGGTACAGCAGATCGATACTCCCTTCAACGTGTACACGCATCCGGCCAACAAGTTCGTGTTCAGCTTCATCGGCCTCTCGAATTTCACCGATGTCGCGGCTGAAGACGCCAAGGTCTACGTGAAGGGCTCCGACCTCATCCTTCCCTACAGCGGTGAGGAACGCGGCGGCCTGTTCACCATGGCCACCCGTCCTTCCGAGATCGACTTCGTGGCTGAAGGCGGCCTGCGCGGCGAGGTGGTGCGTCGCACCTATCTTGGCGATATCGTGGACTATAGCATTAAGGTTGGCGAACAGTTCCTGCGCGTGCAGAAGGGGCGTAACGATGTGCGCCTGAACGAAGGCGAGATCTGCGGGCTCAAGTTCAAGCATCCGTTCTGGTACGACGCCGACTAAAAAACGGCTCGTTCCGCCATAAGCCTTGACCAGTAAAGAAGGGCATCTTCCATGTACGCGGGAGATGCCCTTTTTTGGTTAAAAAACGAAAAAGCCCCTCCGGGGTGCGGAAGGGCTTTTTTCAGCTTTGGGCCTTGCGGCTTACTTGTAGTAGTCCTGCGTGAAGGCCTTGATGCGGGCCTGAGAAGCGGCAACGCGCGTCTTCAGGGATTCGGCGTAGGCGTCGAGGTCGTCGATGCGCTTGCGGGCCACGCCGGTCTCCATGGCGGCCTTGGCCACGGCAGGCGTCACCCAGGTGAGGATGCGCGGGTCGAGCGGCTTGGGCAGGATGTAGTCGAAGCCGTAGGAAAGGCTTTCCACACCGTAGGCTTCGCACACTTCGGCGGGCACGTCCTCCTTGGCCAGCCTGGCAAGGGCGTAGGCGGCGGCCAGCTTCATTTCCTCATTTATCTCGGTGGCTTCCACGTCAAGCGCGCCACGGAAGATGTAGGGGAAGCCCGCCACGTTGTTGATCTGGTTGGGGTAGTCGGAACGGCCCGTGCCCATGATGCAGTCCGGCACGGCGTCCTTGGCGTCGGCATAGGGGATCTCGGGAACGGGGTTGGCCATGGCGAAGAGGATGGGCTGGGGCGCCATGGACTTCACCATGTCCTTGGTGAGCAGGTTGCCCTTGGACAGGCCGAGGAACACGTCCGCACCCTTGAGGCAGGCGGCAAGGTCGCCAAGGTCTTCCTTCTGGGCGAACATTTTCTTGTAGCGGTTCAGGCCCTTGCGGCCTTCGTGGATGAGGCCGCGGGAATCGAACATGCAGATGTTCTCGCGCTTCACGCCCAGTTCCATGTAGAAGCGGGAACAGGCGATGCCCGCCGCGCCAGCGCCCACCACGACCACGCGCACGTCTTCGATCTTGCGGCCGGTGAGCTCGCAGGCGTTGAGCAGGGCCGCGCCGGAGATGATGGCCGTGCCGTGCTGGTCGTCATGGAAGACGGGGATGTTCATGGAAGCCTTGAGCGCTTCCTCGATAATAAAGCATTCCGGGGCCTTGATGTCTTCGAGGTTGATACCGCCGAAGGTGGGCTCGAGGGCTTCCACCACGCCGATGAGCTGGCCGGGGGCGGAGGTCTTCAGGCAGAGGTCGTACACGTCCACGTCGGCAAAGACCTTGAAGAGCACGCCCTTGCCTTCCATGACGGGCTTGCCCGCTTCCGGGCCGATGTTGCCGAGGCCGAGCACAGCCGTACCGTCGGACACCACGGCCACAAGGTTGGAGCGGCCGGTATATTCGCTGACAAGCTTCTTGTCTTCAGCAATGGCGTTGCAGGCTTCGGCCACGCCGGGGGAATAGGCGAGCGTGAGGTCTTTCTGCGTTTCGCAGGGCTTTATCGGGATAACTTCCAGTTTGCCGCGACGGGGGGAGCGATGATATTCGAGAGCTTCTTCGCGGGTGAACAGGGCCATGAGCTTCTCCTTCCGAAAATCAGATAACGGGCTGTTACAGAAACACTTTTTGCAGGGATGCAGAATGCTTCATCTTTTTGGGCCATGCCCAAGAAAGCACAAAGGCGCTTTTTTGTCAATTTTCGCCGGGGCAGAAAGGGCCGCAGGGGCGGAGAGCGCCGCCTTTCCGGGTTCGCCTTTCAGCGGGTGAGGAACCACAGAAGGGCAAGGTTCGCCGCAAAGAGCAGGGAAAAAAGCAGGATGAGGTGCTTGCGCTCGCCCTCGGCCTTGGTGCCGAGCCAGTCGATGAGCGCCTTTATCCCGGCAAAAAGGCAGCAGGCCGCGATGATCGTGAAAATGCCGGAATTGAGGAAATCCATACGCCGCTCTCCTTGGGCTTGCTATGCTTGGTCTCTTTAATAAGGATAGGGGCAACGGGGGCAGAAGGCAATACCCCCGGCGTATCGCAGGCCGCCGGAACGCGGGCAGGCCGGAACGCGGAAGGCCCGGACCACGAGCGCCGCACCAAGAAGCCGGGCCATGAGGGACACACGGGAAGGCCGGAACGTCTCCCGCCTCCAAAGCCCCAAAGCCGCAAGGCCTGCGGGGCTTCGCGGGCCGCGTCAGTCCCCGCCGTTGAAGTCGGCTTCCTCGTAGTCCTCGCAGGAACATTCCTCGGGCGGGAGGAGGCCCACTATGGCGGCGGTCTCGTCCGGGCGGCTCAGGCGTATGCTCCCGCCGCGCACAAGGAGGAAGGGCCGTTCTTCCTGCGTGTCCGCGCCCTCGAACTGGGCGTCGCCGGGCATCTCGTCTTCCTCGTCCCCGAGGGCGGCGCGGGTCAGGGCGGCGTCCCACACGTGGAAGCCGTTCCATTCCATGATGAAATACGGGGCGGCCCTGCCCTGCTCTGCGGCAAAGGCGCGAAGTTTCTCGTCCATGTCTCCTCCTTTTTCCATGCGTTTTCCTTTTCCAGCTCTGCCAGAGTCCCGCGCCGCTGGCAAGGCCTTTCGGAGAGGAACGCCCCCTCGCCTCGCCGGAATTCCCGCGTTCCCTCGCCCCCGCCTCGCCGGAACTCCTGCTTTCCCCACCTCTCCCCGCTCATCCCCTTGACGCGGGAAAGGCGCGCCGATACCCTCAGGGCTCAGAAACGCGCCCAAGCCCAAGGAGGTCATCCATGCTCGAACCCGGAAGCAAAGCCCCGGACTTCACCCTTCAGGATCAGGACGGCGTGCCCCACAGCCTTGAGCAGTACCGGGGCCGCAAGGTCATACTCTACTTCTACCCCAAGGACAGCACGCCCGGCTGTACCAAGCAGGCCTGCTCCTACAGCGAACGCCTGCCGCAGATACGCGAAGCCGGGGCCGTGGTGCTGGGCGTGAGCAAGGACAGCGTGGCCTCGCACCGCAAGTTCGCGGACAAGTACGGCCTTGCCTTCACCCTGCTGGCCGACCCGGAACGCAAGGTCATCGAAGCCTACGACGTGTGGAAGGAAAAGAAGAATTACGGCAAGGTCTCGATGGGCGTGGTGCGCACCACCTACCTTATCGACGAGAACGGCGTTATCGTGCAGACCAACGACAAGGTGAAGACCGCCGACGACGCGGACACCATGCTGGCCGCCGTGACCGCGAACTGACGCCACACACGGAAGCCCCCGCCGCCGCGCCCGGCGTACTCCTCCCCTTCCAGACGCCCCAGTACACAGAAGCCCTGCTGGCAGAACCGGCAGGGCTTTTTCTGTGGGCGGGCTAGAGCATTTTCGCCAAGGGGCGCAGGGGCAGGCGGGCGGGCTCGGGGATGGCGAAACTGCGGCCTTCCACAAAGTCTTCCAGAAGGTGCTGACACCACGGCGCAGAGGCGGAAAAGCCTTCCAGCTTCACGGAAGAACAGTCGTCGGAGAAGACTACGCTCCGCACGCACACGCGCACCTCTTCGCCCGAACCCAGAAGGCGCGCCCGGGCGTGGAAGCCCTCGCGCCCGTAGTTCAGGGAGAGAAGCTCGGCATAGCGGGCAAGGCGGGCGTTGGCCATTTTCAGCACGGCAGGGTGGGAAACAAGGCCGTTGAGCGCGGAGGCCCGGCCTTCCTCCACAAGATTCTTGAACATGGGGGTGCTCCTTTTGTCGTCTGCCACCATAGATGGGGCCGAAGAGCGCTTTGTACAGGGGCGGCGGAGCGCTTTTCGAAAAAAAACTTGCCGGAGACTGCCCAAGGCGCTAAGACAGGGAAAACACCTGACAAAAAGGAAACGCTATGGCCGAAATCCCCGCCCCTCCCACTCCTGAGAACAATTACGGCGACTACGGAATTAAAGGCTCGCCGATGGGCGGCTGGCTCATCGTGTTCATCGCCATGTACGTCATCAGCGCGGCGCAGGGCCTGCTGGGCCTGTACCCGGCCTTCATGGCGGCCTTCCAGCTCCCGAAGTTCGCCGGGGCTTTCCTTGCCATCGTGGGCGTCATCGGCCTGTGGAACGTGTTTATTTTCTACTGCATGGTGCAGGTGATACTGCAAAAGCCCAAGGCCGTGCGCCTTACCAAGATCATGCTGGCTTCCGGCCCGGTCATCGCGGCGCTCACGCCCCTGCTCGGGGCCATAGCCGTGACCTCCACCATACCCGACGCCAAGCTCGACCTTGCGCTCGTCAAGCAGGCCTACACCGCCGAAGTGGCCGGGCAGATAAGCGGGATGCTCCTGCTCTCCGTCATCTGGTACCGCTATTTCTGCGTGGCCAAGCGCGTGAAGGCCATCTGGGGCAAGTACATGTAAGCCCCCGCGCTTCCTGAACATCCGCAATGAAAAGGGCCGCTCCCAAACACGGGAGGCGGCCTTTCTTCTTATCGGATGAAGCTGTTAGAAGCGTCTAATCCTTCCAAGCCGGGAAGGCGTCGGCCAGATGCCCGCAAAGCCAGAGCAGGCCTTCCAGCTCGTCCCCGGCCTGCGGGACAAGGCCGCCAAGGGCGCGTTCCGGCGCGTAGAGGAAGAGCGGCGCGGCCCCTTCGGCCAGCTCCACGGAGAGGCGCCACACCGGATAGCCGCAGAATTCCGTGGGCGCGGCTTCCTTCACCGTAAGGCGGAACAGGTATTCCGAGGCCACCAGATGCGGGCGCAGGGCGGGCGCGGGCTTTTCCCCGGCGCGCTGAACGCGGTAGGCCCATGCGGAAAGCAGGAAGTCGGCCTCGCCGCCGCTGGCCTTGAGCGCTTCAAGGGCTTCGCGGTCGCGGCAGTAGAAGGGCTCGAAGAAGGTGAGCGGCCCGGTGGCGGGGCTTTCGGCGTAGAGTTCGGCCTCGGCATGGACGGGCATGGCCCATTCGTGGATATGTTCCACGCGCAGGCGATGGCGGCGGCCAAGGAGCACGGGATACACGGAATCGATGCCGGGTTCACCGGCCTCGTTCTCGGAAACGAGGGCCGCGGCGCGGCAGTCGCCCGAGGGCTGGATGAGCATATCGTACCTGCCGGGCAGGCCTTCCACGGTGAAGCCGCCGCGCTGGAAGAGCCTGTCCATGAGCACGGCAAGGGCGAGGGCGTCGTTTTCGTCGAGCGAGGCCCAGCGGTCGCCGTGGGCTTCGAAATGCTTCCTGCCGGTGAGGGCGTCGGTGAATTCGGTGGATTCGCCTTTTTCCTGCTGGAACATAAACCTTCTCCTAGGCTGAAATTTCCCGCACTCTAGCACCACTTCCCCCTAAAATAAAGCGCCCGCAGGCCCGCAAACACTCCCCCACCTGCCCCCGCAGAGACTCGCACAGACCTCAGCATGACCACCCCGCAGACACACCCCACCTGCAATCCCCTCAACATCCCCCCACATAACCACCCGCACAAGCCACCCCTGCAATCCCCCTCACCTGCCCCCTGCCAATCTCCCCACCTGAACACCCCCAACATCCCCCACATAACCACCCGCAAACACTCCCCCCTGCCAATCTCCCCACCTGAACACCCCCA
>JAFQTU010000014.1 GCA_017408905.1 Mailhella sp.
GCAGGAAATCGACGGCAACGATACGTGGATGGAATACGGCATCGGCGCGAACGTCAAGCTCACCGACAAGACCTACATCTGGGCCGACGTGGAACGCACCGCCGGTGCCGACCTCGACGAAGAATGGCGCGGCACTGTGGGCCTGCGCTATAGTTTCTAGGGGAATGAGAGTTTGCGGGGAGGGGAACTTTTGAAAAAGTTCTCCCTCCCCGAACCCCTCCCCACAAAACTTTTTAATTGCCGCTTTCGGGCGGCGCATGAATTGCCATGCCCTTGGCAAGCGGAGCGCGGAATCTCCAAGCCGCCTCCATGCCTGCTCCGTGACCGCCAACACGGGGCAGGCCCCTTTTCAAGGCCGGAGCCCCGAGGTTCCGGCCTTTTTCTTAAATCATCAGGCCGCCCCTTCCATGCGAAGAGACGGCCTTTCCTATTAAAAAGTTTTGGAAAAGGATGGGGGAGTTTGAGGGGGAAGGAAAGGACCTTTTTCAAAAGGTCTTTCCTTCCCCCTCAAATCATTCTCAATCTCTCTTCCTTCCTCTCATCAGTGATGCGGCACGAGGCGAGCTTCGGCCACCTGTTTTTCGAGTTCGGTGAGGTCGTAGGGGGTGGACTGGTACACGAAGTAGTTCAGCCAGTTAGCGTAGATGAGGTGGGCGTGGGAGCGCCACGAGACGCGCGGCGTCTGGCTGGGGTCGTCGTTGGGGTAGTAGTTCTGGGGTATTTCGGGGTTTATACCGGCGGCAAGGTCGCGGGTATATTCGCGGTGCAGGGTATCGGCGTCGTATTCCGAGTGGCCCGTGATGAAGATCTGCTTACCGTTGGCCGACGACACGGCATAGACGCCAGCCTCTTCGGACGAGGAGAGTATCTTGAGCTTGGGGCAGGCCTCGATGTCTTCCCGCAGGACGGTGGTATTGCGCGACTGCGGAACCATGAACACGTCGTCCGAGCCTCGGAAGAGGATGGAACCCACGTGATCGACCTTGTGCGGGTACACGCCGGAGAGCTTCTTGGGCAGAAGGTGCTTGCCTATGCCGTAGTGGTAGTACAGCCCGGCCTGCGCGCCCCAGCAGATATGGAAGGTGCTGTGCACGTGCTTCTTGGTCCATTCCATGATCTCGCACAGTTCCTTCCAGTACTCCACTTCCTCGAAGGGCATGAGCTCCACGGGCGCACCCGTGATGATCATACCGTCGAAGTATTCGTGGCGCACTTCCTCAAAGGTCTTGTAGAAGGAAAGCAGGTGGGAGCGCGGCGTGTTCTTGGATTCGTGGCTCTTGGTATGGATGAGCGTCAGGTCCACCTGAAGGGGCGTGTTGCCGAGAAGGCGGGAGAGCTGGGTCTCGGTCACGATCTTGGTGGGCATGAGGTTGAGCAGGAGTATGCGCAGGGGGCGTATGTCCTGCGTGAGGGCGCGGGTTTCTGTGATAACGAAGATATTTTCGCTGTTCAGCGTTTTGACGGCTGGCAGTTCGTTGGGGATCTTGATGGGCATGGGCGCTCCAAGGGATGGGCGTTGTGGCCGGAACAGGCTCGCGGGCAGGGCGGAGCCGAGTTCTCAGCGCAGGGTTTCCAGAGCCTGAGCGATGTCTTCGATGAGGTCGTCGGCGTTCTCGATGCCGCAGGAATAGCGCACGAGTTCGGGGGCGATGCCGCAGGCGCGGAGCTCGTCGTCGTTCATCTGGCGGTGGGTGGCGCTGGCGGGGTGCAGGCAGCAGGTGCGGGCGTCGGCAACGTGGGTCTCGATGGCGGCCACGCGCAGGTGCTTCATAAAGGTCTCGGCGGCTTTGCGGCCACCCTTCACGCCGAAGCTCACCACGCCGCAGGAGCCGTTGGGCAGGTACTTCTGGGCGAGTTCGTGGCTCTTGTCGCCTTCAAGGCCGGGGTACTTCACCCACGCCACAAGGTCGTGCGTGGAGAGGAAGCGGGCCACGGCAAGGGCGTTCTCACAATGGCGGGCCATGCGTACGTGCAGGCTTTCGAGGCCGAGGTTCAGCAGGAAGGCGTTCTGCGGCGACTGGATAGCGCCGAAGTCGCGCATGAGCTGGGCGGTCGCCTTGGTGATGTACGCCCCGGCATTGCCGAATTTGGTGGCGTAGGTGATGCCGTGGTAGCTTTCGTCAGGCGTGCAGAGGCCGGGGAACTTGTCGGCATGGGCCATCCAGTCGAACTTGCCGGAATCCACGATACAGCCGCCAACGCCTGCGCCGTGGCCGTCCATGTACTTGGTGGTGGAGTGGATGACGATGTCCGCCCCCCATTCGAAGGGGCGGCAGTTCACGGGCGTGGCGAAGGTGTTGTCCACGATGAGCGGCACGCCGTGGGCATGGGCGGCCTTGGCGAAGCGCTCGATATCGAAGACCACGAGGGCGGGGTTGGCGATGGTTTCGCCGAACACGGCCTTGGTGTTGGGGCGGAAGGCGGCTTCGAGCTCTTCGTCGGAGCAGTCGGGTGCAACGAAGGTGAAGTCGATGCCCATGCGCTTCATGGTGACGGCGAAGAGGTTGTACGTGCCGCCGTAGATGGTGGAGGAAGCCACGATATGGTCGCCCTGACCGGCAAGGTTGAACACGCTGAAGAAGGAGGCGGCCTGCCCGGACGAGGTGAGCATGGCGGCCGTTCCGCCTTCAAGCTGGGCTATCTTGGCGGCCACGTAGTCGTTGGTGGGGTTCTGCAGGCGGGTGTAGAAATAGCCGCTGGCCTCGAGGTCGAAGAGCTTGCCCATGTCTTCGCTGGTATCGTACTTGAAGGTCGTGCTCTGGATGATGGGGATCTGGCGGGGTTCGCCGTTGCCGGGGGTGTAGCCGCCCTGTACGCAGGTGGTCTCGATGCGTCTGGCCATGATGTTTCCTTTATGTTGAGGGGCTTGAACGGCGCTGGGCCGTGTTCTTTACTGCTGTTCCCGCTGGGAGCGGATGCCGCGATAGTATCAGCGTATGCCAGCCGGGGCAAGGCGGGCGATAAAAGAAAAGCCCGCGCTTCCGCACGGGCCTTCGGTGTTCACTGGATGCGAGGGAAGACGGGTGCGGAACTTCTGCCGTACCTGCACATGCTTTCGAAAAGGAAGGAAAGGGAAGCCATGCTTTTGCCTCGCGTGGTATAGTTGTATATCTGGAAATCCTTATATGGTAGCCTTGCAAAAATGTCAATAGTGCGCCGGGGCTGTGCGGAGAAAAATCCTAGTTTTTAGCTGGGAAAATGCGCAGGGGCATGAAAAAAGGCCGCCCCCGCAATGGGAACGGCCTTGGAAACGGCGCGGTCAGCGGCTTATTCGCCGGTGCCGAACTTATCGTCGAGCTGCTTGTTCTTGTTGAAGATGCCTTCCATCATAAGGGCCAGAGCGCCGTCGCCGGTGACGTTGCAGGCCGTGCCGAAGCTGTCCTGCAGGGCGAAGATGGCGAGGAGCAGGGCCACACCGGCGGGGTCGAAGCCGAGCACGCTGGTCACGAGGCCGAGGGAGGCCATGACAGTGCCGCCGGGCACGCCGGGAGCGCCGACAGCGAAAATGCCGAAGAGGAAGATGAACAGCACCATGGTGCCGAAGGAAGGCAGCGTGCCGTAGAGCATGAGGCTGATGGCCATGCAGAAGAAGGTTTCGGTGAGCACGGAACCGCAAAGGTGAACGGTGGCGCCGAGGGGGATCATGAACTCAGTCATGGTGCGGGAAAGCACGGGGGAGCGGCGGGCGCAGGACAGCGACACGGGCAGGGTGGCGGCGCTGGACATGGTGCCGATGGCGGTGAGGTAGGCGGGCAGATAGAAGCGGATGACCTGCCAGGGGCTGCGGCCGGAGATGATGCCGCCGATGGTGAAGAGCAGGCCCAGCCAGATGTAATGGCCGAAGATCACAATGAGGATGATGACGAGGAAGATGGGGAGCTGTTCGGTAAGGCGGCCTTCGTAGGAGAGTTCGCAGAAGGTGGCGCCCACGAAGAAGGGCAGCAGCGGGATGACAAGGCGCACCACCACGTTGGTCATGATGCGTTCCAGCTCGTCAAGGAGCTTCATCATGGTCTCGGCCTTGGCCCAGTTGGCGGCGATGCCGAGGAGGAGGGCGGTGACAAGGGCGGACATCACGCTCATCAGCGGGGGGATGTTCAGCACGAAGGAAGGCTTGGGCAGGGCCACGAGGCCTTCAGCCGTGGTGGGGATGGAAAGATGGGGGATGATGGCGTAGCCGGAGAAGGCGGAGAAGAAGGCCGCACCCACGGAAGAGAAATAGGCGAGGGCCACGGCGGTGAGCAGCATCTTGCTGGCGTTCTGGCCGAGGCGGGCGATGGCCGGGGCGATGAAGCCCACGATGACCAGCGGCACGGCGAAGAAGATGAGCTGGCCCACGGCGTACTTGAGGGACACGAGGGCGTCCATGAAGCCCACACCGGCCACGCGGCCGACAACGGCACCGATGACAAGGGCCGCCAGCAGTTTGATGATCAATCCAAATTCACTTTTCTTGCCGGACATAAAACACTCCTTTTCGTATCCCGCTCCTCTGGGCAGCGGCGATGGTCCTGCGTTATGGGCCTTCCCCGAAGCATTGCTCCATATCGGGGAAGGCGCGTTCCCGACAATAACGCTGAAAGGGCGTGTTTTACAAGGGGGCAGGGCGCTATTTCCCTGTTTCCTTTCGCTGAAAAGTGGCAGGAAGAGCCGAGTTGCGGAGAATGTGGAGAAAAGCGGAGGGCCTCACTCCCACCAGCGGAGTGAGGGGGCCAGCCCGTCCCACGGGGCGGCCTGTTCGCCGATGCGGGGTGTGACAAGGCGGTAGGGCCTGCCCGTGCTGGCGGCGCTTACCCGTTCCAGCGGTTCGCGCCAGCCGTGGTAGGCAATGCAGAACTTGCCGTTGTGCGCGGGAAGGAGGGCGCGGGCGCGCAGGTCTTCGGCGGCTTGGGCCGTTTCTTCGGGCTTCATGTGGATGAAGGGCCAGCGGCGGTCGTACTGGCCGCATTCGAGCAGGGCAAGGTCGAAGGGGCCGTGCTCCCTGCCGATGCGGGCGAAGTGCGGGCCGTAGCCGCTGTCGCCGCTGAAGAAGAGGCGGCGCGTTTCCCCTGCGTTCTCCCCGGAAATCTCCCCGGATGTTTCGAGGATGAAGCCGCACCACAGCGCCTTATGCGTGGTGAAGCCGCGCCCGGAATAGTGGCGGGCCTCGGTAAGGCGCACGGTGAGCGGCCCGAAGCGGAAGGCCTGCCCCCAGTCGCCCTCGTGGATGCGCGAAGGCTCGAAGCCCCAGCGCCGCAGATGCGCCCCGTTGCCGAGGCCGCAGACCACGCTTGCGATGCGCGGGCGCAGGGCCTTGAGCGTTTCGTGGTCGAGGTGGTCCCAGTGGTCGTGGGAGAGGAGCAGGATGTCGATGTCCGGCAGGTCGCCCGTGGTGAGCACGTCGCTCCCCGGGAAGGCGCGCGTGCTCAGGGAGACAGGGCCGCCGCTCCCGGAGAGCACAGGGTCGATGAGGATGCGCCTGCCGCCGAGCAGGAGGAAGAAGGAGGAATGGCCCAGCCAGATGACGCAGTCCTTATCAATTGGCAGGGCGCGCAGGTCGGGCTTCTGCGTGGGCAGGGGCTTTTCCGGCGCGGCGTAGGGGCGCGGGGTGAGCACGTATTCGGCCAGCGTGCGCAGGAAGCCTGCGTCGTCGGCCATGCGCGGCGTGGGTATGGGGTTGCGGAAGCCGCCGTGCTCTTCGCTCCAGTTGGGGGAGTGGCGCAGGGCGTCCAGCTCGTCGCCTGCGGGCAGGGCGCCGAAGCGTTCGCTGTGCAGGAAGAGCCACGCGCCCAGCGAAAGGGCGGCACAAGAGCCCGCCGCGACGGCAAGCATGGTGGCGTACGTCATGGCGGGCTCTCCTTTCTCCAGTGACTACAGGGTGATGAGTTCGTATTCGCCGGAGCCGAGGCCTATCTTCTCGGCATGGGCTATCTGCGAGCGCCAGTCCGTGGTGGGGTGCACGCAGGTGAAGTGGTCGTCGTGGTGGTGATGGCTCTGGCCGAGGGCGCTGTTGCCGATGACGGGCGCGGCGTTCACGGCATCGATGCAGGCACGGTCGAGGGCCACAGGGTCGAAGCTGGCGAAGATGCCGATATCCGGCACGATGGCGGCGTCGTTTTCGCCGTGGCAGTCGCAGTTGGGCGAAACCTGGTTCACCACGCTCACATGGAAGTGCGGGCGGCCCTGCACCACGGCAAGGGCGTATTCGGCCATGCGGCGGTTCAGGATATTGCTGTCGGCGTCGTACTTGTTGGAGATGGCGTCGAAGTTGCAGGTGGCGATACAGCGGCCGCAGCCCACGCATTTATCGTGGTCGATGACGGCCTTGTTCTCCGCGTTCATGCTGATGGCGTTCTGGGCGCACCAGCGGGTGCAGGTGCGGCATCCGCGGCACTTTTCCTCAGAGATGGTGGGCTTGCCGATGCTGTGCATGGCCATTTTGCCCGCGCGGCTGCCGCAGCCCATGCCGATGTTCTTGATTGCGCCGCCGAAGCCTGCCAGCTCGTGCCCCTTGAAGTGGTTGAGGGAGATGAAGATGTCGGCGTCCATGACGGCGCGGCCGATGAGCGCGCTCTGGAACTCGTCGCATCCTTCAAGCTTTACTTCAACTTCGTCCGTGCCCTTGAGCCCGTCGCCTATGATGATCTGGCAGCCGGTGGAAAGCGGGGAGAAGCCGTTTTCGTAAGCGGAATCAAGGTGTTCCAGCGCGTGTTTGCGGCGGCCCACATAAAGGGTGTTGCAGTCGGTGAGGAAGGGGCGGCCGCCGAGGGCCTTCACGCGGTCGGCCACGGCCTTGGCGAAGTTGGGCCGCAGGAAGGACAGGTTGCCCGGTTCGCCGAAATGCAGTTTGATGGCCACGAATTTATCCGCGAAGTCGATGTTCCCGATACCGGCGGCCAGCATGAGCTTGTCCATCTTGGCAAGCAGGCTTGTGCCTACCTTGCATCTCATATCGGTGAAATACACTTTGGAAGCCATGTTCCCTCCTGTTGTGGGCCAAGCCCGAAGCGTTTGCAGTGTGGCGTTTCAATGGGAATGGGGAAATTCGGTCCGTTTGTCGAAGAAGCCGGAAAGCGTTCCCTGCGGGGCAAGGCGGGCAGGCCCGGGCAGGGCCGGGGCCGCTCTGGCGACGAGGCGCGGCAGTTCCCCGCGCAGGGCTGGCGGAAGCCGTTCCGCATCCTTTTCCAGCAGATGCAGTTCCAGTGCGGCGCTCCCTTCCCCCTGCGGGACGAGCCTGAGCCGGAAGTCGGCTTCGGGAAGCCCGGCGGACTCGAGGGCGAGGCCCACGGCGCGTTCGGCGGCGGCAAGGGCTTCGAGCGTGCCCCGCTCGGGCCTCATGCCGTAGGGCAGCCGCGTGAGCAGGCAGGGGCGCGGCTTCTGCTCGGGCCGCTCCATGCCGCAGAGGCGGGCAAGGCGGTAGATGTCGGCCTTGGCGAGCCCGGCAAGGGCCAGCGGGGAAAGCACGTCCAGTTCCTGCACGGCCTGCGTTCCGGGCCGGTAGGCGAGGGCGTCCGAAGCGTTCGTGCCGTCGCAGAGGGGCAGGCCCGGCCCGTCTTCCCGCAGGGCTTCGAGCAGGCGGCGGAGCAGGGCGCGCTTGCATTCGTAACAGCGGCGCAGATCGTTCGCGGCTACAAGGGGCAGGGAAAGCGTATCGACCTCGACCTTGCGGAAGGGAAGGCCTGCGCGCGTTGCCCAGCCTTCCCCGAAATGCGCTTCTTCCGGCGGGATTTGCGGTCCGACTGCCATGAGGAGATGGGGCGTGAAGCCCAGAACTTGCGCCGCATGGGCGAGGAAGCGGCTGTCCATGCCGCCGGAATAGGCAAGTCCGAAATGCCCGCGCGAAGCCCCTTCCGCCCCGGAGGCGATACGGCAGAGCACGGCCTCGAGGCAGGCCAGGGCTTCGCGTATCTCAGGGGCGGGGGCGGCAGGCATGGCGGCTTCCTAGTCGTGCTCGGCCGGGCCGAAGGCGAAGAGCGCACCGTTGGGCGCGCCTTCGAACACTTTCGTGCCGTAGGCAAGGGCGCGCTTTTCCACGCGCATGGCAGGCCACGGGCCGAACTCTGCGCCAAGGGCCTTGAGGAGCGCCATCGCCGTGGGGGTGACGGTTTCGCCCCGCGCCGGGAAGGGCCGCACCGGCACGCCTTCCATGAGCTCGAGCACGGCGGGCGCAGGCACGGGGATGATGCCGTGGGCGCAGTGCACGTGCCCGTCGGCCACGGGGAGCGGGCTCACCACGAAATGTTCCGGCGCGAGCATGGCGAAGAGCTCGCAGGCCATGCAGATATCGAGGATGCTGTCCAGCGCGCCTACCTCGTGGAAGTGCACGTCTTCCGGGGCTTTGCCGTGCACGGCGGCTTCGGCCTTGGCCAGCAGGGAGAAGGTGGCGGCGGAGAGCTCCTTGCCGCGTTCGGAAAGCCCGCTCCGCCCGATGATGCCGAGTATGTCGCCAAGGGTGCGGTGCTCGTGCTGATGGGGCAGGTTTACGCGGGCGTGCCAGCCGCCGATGTGGTTGACCTCGTGCCGCACCAGCTCCACAGAACCGGCGAGTTCCGGCATGATGGAGGCAAGGCGGGCCTCGAAATCCTCGGAGGATATCTCGGTCATGCGCATGAGCCCGGCCAGCATGATGTCGCCGGAGAGGCCGGAATGGGCGCGTATGGTGAGGACAGGGCCGTGGCTGTGGCCGCCGTGATGCCCGTGCGTATGCCCGTGGCAGGCATGGTCGTGGTGATGCGTTTCGCTCATAAGGCGTTCACTACTCTTGCCGCGGCGCAGGCCGCGCCGTAGCCGTTATCGATGTTGAGCACGCCCACGCCGGGCGCACAGCTGCAAAGCATGCTGGAAAGGGCCGAATCGCCGCCCTTGGCCACGCCGTAGCCCACGGACGTGGGAACGCCGAACACGGGCTTGGGCGTAAGGCCGCCAAGCACGCTGGCGAGGGCCGCGTCCAGCCCGGCCACCACGATGACGGCGTCGAAGCTGTTGATCTCGTCCAGCCTTTCGGCCAGACGCCACAGCCCTGCCACGCCGCAGTCTTCGAAAACGCGGTGCTCGATGCCGAGGTATTCCAGAGTGCGGGCCGCTTCCCACGTTACGAAGCCGTCCGCCGTGCCAGCGGAGACCACGG
Organism: Mailhella sp.; assembly: GCA_017408905.1. GTDB lineage: Bacteria > Desulfobacterota > Desulfovibrionia > Desulfovibrionales > Desulfovibrionaceae > Mailhella. Next base: position 9,107 of record JAFQTU010000014.1, read on the forward strand.
CCACGCGCCCGCGCCTGCGCGGCGGCATGGATTCGCCGAAGGCGGTGCGCGAAAGGGCGTGGTAATCGTAGCGGGAGCGCACTTCTTCCGGGACGCGCGCGAAGACTTCCGGCGCGAGCCGCGTGAAGAGCACGGCATGGCCTGAACCGCGCCCGAAGCGGGAAAGCAGGTCGGCAAGGGCGGGAAAGGGTTTGCCTTCGCAGAACACGGCCTCGGGAAGGCCTATGCGGGCGGTGCGTGCGTGGTCGAAAAGGATTCCGTGAGCCATACATTCCCCTTTTGCAGAGGTATAGCCCGACTTGTCCGTGCAGGCAAGCGAACTGTGCGCTTTGCTTGGGGAAATTCGGGCAGGGCCTTGATACTCAGGGCCGAATCATTGACCGCCCGCGTCGCCATGCTAGGCTGGAGGAAAAGCCCTGCGGCATCCCGCCCGGGGCGCAAACGACAAGGAGGTCCCCATGCTGCCCAGCGCTTTCAGCGAACGCCTGTTCGACAATATGTTCGGCGACGCTTTCCCCATGCCCTACGCCCATGTGCACGACCGCCTTTTCGGCAGGCACGGCCGCAACCTCATGAAGGCCGACGTGCGCGAACTGGAGCACGGCTACGAGCTCGACGTGGACCTGCCCGGCTTCAAGAAGGAGGAGATAGGCGTGGAAGTGGCGGACGGCTGCCTCACCATCTGCGCCTGCAAGGGCCAGAGCCGCGAAGAGGAGAAGCCCGGCCAGTACATCCGGCGCGAGCGTTCCTTCGGGGAATGCCGCCGCACCTTCTATGTGGGCGAAGGCGTCAGTCCTAAGGATGTGCAGGCGAAGTACGAGGACGGCATCCTGAAGCTCTGCTTCCCCAAGGCTCCCGCCAAGAAGGAGCCGGAAGACCGGAAGGTCGCCATCCAGTAGGCAGAGGCCGCGATGCTCCGCAGGGCCGCCTGTGTGCCGGGCGGCCCTCTTCACGGCAGGGGAGGGGCGGAGCAGACAGAAAGGGGACCGCCTTCCGGCAGTCCCCTTCGTTGGTCGCTGGCCTCACCAGCGTGCCGGCCTCACCCGGCGTATATCAGCGCCCTCAGTTCCTGGGGGCGAGGATATCGGAGTAGAACTGGTCCATTTCTTCCTTGGTGGAGAAATTGGCCATGTACATCTTGTCGGCCATAGCCTCGGCAAGGGCGGCGGGGATGCGGCCCACCATTTTCATGTTGGAGCCGTACTTGGCCATGATGTCGTCGTGGCTGAACTTGAATTCCTTGCCGTCGCGCAGGCCGGCGAAGGCGCAGTAGAAGTGTTCGCCCTGGGCAAGGTCGGTCTTGTCGAAGGCGATCATGTCGGCCCAGATCTTGTACACGTCGGTGCTGTTGGCGAAGTTCATCATGTCGGGGCTGAAGCCGCCGCAGGGGCGCATGTTCACTTCAAGGGCCACCACGTCGCCCTTCTTGCCCATGCCTTCCTGATCCTGCGTGAGGCGGAAGAATTCGAAGTGCACGAAGCGGTTCTTCACGCCGAAGCTCTTGGCCGTGGCGCGGCCTGCGGCGCGGGTGTCTTCGGGCAGATCCTTCTGGATGTAGTAGATGGAGTTGTCGTTCTCGTTCACGATGTCCATGATGGACATGGGGGTGACGTTGCCCGTCTCGAAGATGGGGTCGCCATTGGAGTTGAAGATGGCGTCGTAGGAGTTCACTTCGGCGTGGATGAACTCTTCCATGATGTACTGCACGCCTTCCACCTTCTTTTCCATGAAGCGTTCAAGGCCTTCCATGTCCTTGATCTTCCACGTGTCGGAAGCGCCCACGCCGTTGTCGGGCTTGGCCACCACGGGGAAGCCCACCTTCTTGATGAAGCGCTTGCAGCCGGCCATGTCCTTCACCAGATAGTAGGGGGCGGTGGCGATGCCGGCCTTTTTGTAGAACGCCTTCATGGAGGACTTGCACTTGATCTTGGCCATGTCGGCGGCCTGGAAGCCGCTGGTGATGTGGAAGTCGGTGCGCAGGGCGGCGTCGCGTTCCAGCCAGTATTCGTTGTTGGATTCCAGCCAGTCGATGCGGCCGTACTTGTGGATGAAGTAGCCCATGGCGCGATAGACTTCATCGTAGTTCTCAAGGCTGTTCACCTTGTAGTATTCGTGCAGGCTTTCCTTGAGCTCGGGGAGCAGGTCGTCGTAGGGCTGGTCGCCAATGCCGAGCACGCGCAGGCCGTTGGCCTTGAGGTGATGGCAGAACTTCCAGTAGTTGGTGGGGAAGTTGGGGGAGATGAAGACGAAGTTTTTCATAAGGGTTCCTTTGTCCGCGCCGCATCTTCTGGAGCGGGGACGGAGCGATATGTTGCGCCCTTCGGGCGATGCTTCTCGTATGCCTGCGGCTTACTTGCCCTGAAGGTAGGGCATGAAATAGGGCACCTGCTTATGCCACCAGGGCCAGTCGTGGTTCACGTCGTGGCCCCAGGCGTCCACCCAGATGTTGATGCCCTTTTCCGCGAAGATGTTCTTCAGGCGGAAGGTGGTTTCGGGTTCTTCCCACGCGCCCTGACCAACGCAGATGACGGCGCGCTGGCGGTTGTAGATGTCCACGTAGTGATGGTCGCGGGGCAGGTTGGCCATGTAGTCCACGGGGGAGTTGGCATAGACCACCTCGTCGGAGTAGCCGCCCCAGCCGAAGGAGCCGGTGTAGATGCCGGAAAGGGCGAGCAGGCCGCTGAACAGGTCGGGGCGGCGCAGGTAGCAGTTCACGGCGTGGGTGGCGCCGAGGGAGCAGCCGAAGGCTATGATGTGGTTGTCGGCCCATTCGCCGTTCACGTCGCGGGCGCGGGCTATCATGCGGGGGGCGACTTCATGGAAGATGTAGTTCATCCACGCTTCGTGGCGGCGGGCACGGAAATAGGGGTCGCCCTTCTTGTCGGACCAGGTCTCCTTGTCCAGCGTGTCGATGGAGGTGACCTGAAGCTGGCCGCTCTCGATCCACGGGGCGAGGGTCTCGGTCATGTGGAAGCCCTCGAAGTCGGGGTGATGGCCGTCCTGGCAGGGGATGAAGAGCATGGGGCGGCCTGCGTGGCCGTAAACCATGCCTTCCATGTCGCGCCCGAGGGCCGGGCTGTATTCCTTGAAGTACTGCTTCTGCATATGCTGTCCTTTATGGGGTGATGTCAGGCTTCCACGCCGTACATCAGAGTTTCCAGGAAGAAGGGGGCCTGCCGTTCCCAGCTTGCCTCGCAGTGTTCGCCCCCGGGAACCACGCGGGCCGTGAGCGAAATCTTGCGGTCGAACAGGGCGTCGGCCACGTCGCGCTGGTCGCGTGCCATGTTCCTGTCCACTTCGGCGGCGCCCCAGTCCATGTAGATCACGGTGTCCCGTGCCATAGGGGCATGGCGCAGGAGCTCGACGAGCCTGCCCTTCCCGGCCCAGATGTGGGGGGAAAGCGCGGCGGCCCGGGAAAAGATGTGGTTGTAGCGGGCCGCGGCGTAAAGGCTCATCAGGCCGCCCATGGACGAACCGGCGATGAAGGTATGCTCGCGCCACGGGATGGTGCGGAAGCGGCGGTCAATCGTGGCCTTGAAGCTGTGGACGAACCATTCCATGGTTTCGCGGCCCATGCCCTGCACGTGGCCCACCTCCGGATCGTCGAAGTCCCACGGGGAGTATTCGCGCAGGCGGCCGTTGTCGGGGCTGTGGTTGCATTCCACCGCCGCCACGATGAGGGGCAGGGCGCTGAAGTCGAGGTATTCGGCCAGCCGCCAGCTATGCCCGTGGGAGGCGTGCTCGTCGAAGAAGACGTTATGCCCGTCGAACATATAGAGCACGGGGAAGCGCCGCCTCGGCTGGGCCTTGTACATGACGGGCAGGTACACGTAGGCCCTGCGCCGCTGTTCCTTCCGTTCCAGAGCCGGGAAGGAGATGTTCCACGTTTTCACCATAGCTGGCCTCCCTTTCCTTCAAAAGGTCTGCCGCGCAAGGCATCCCGGCCCTGTGGCGGGAACTTCGCCCTGCGTGCCCAAGCGAAAATCCATAGCAGTAAAAAGGAAAAAGCTCAAGTGAATGAGAACCCTTCCGGCATACGCCCTGCACCGCAGAAACGAAAAAAGCCCTCTGATTTCTCAGAAGGCTTGCTTTCTTACTGGTGAAGAAGAGACCGCTCAAGAAATGCAACTATTCGTTTTTATTATGAATAAAAAATTTAAAATTTTTAATACCAACGACGATACCAACAGGTTGCGAGTTTGTGCCTAACTTGCTGGAATCACAGTGGTTATTCGGAAATGGAGACAAGGCGTCTGAGGTCGGCTTCCATCCTGTTCCAGCGGTCGGCAGGCGGGAGCTGTATCCAGCCGATGATAAGCTCGTAGAGCAGGGCAGGAGCGGCGTTGATGCGTGCGCCGTTGATACGCAGGAAAATATCGCAGGAGGCGAAGGCGGTGCGCTTGTTTCCGTCCACAAAGGGATGATTGATAAGCAGGCTTTCCAGTAAGGCGCAGGCCTCCTGTACGAGGTCGGCATAGTAGCCGCTCTGGGGGCGGAACACGGCTGACTCAAGCGCGCCCATATCGCGTATGCCTTCCGCGCCTCCGTACTTGCGGAGAAGGACGGCATGAATGCCCAGTACATCCGCAGTGCTCAGATAGTCGCGGCTCATTTGGACAGCTCATCGTACAGGGAGTCGAATTCCGCCATGCTGGCCTGCAAGGCCGATACGACATGGCGGCGTGCCTTGTTCTGCTGGCGTGCCTCGAAATATTCTCGCAGGGCCTCATCCAGAATGGACTGTATCTGCCTTCCTTCCTGTTTGGCCGTTTCACGCAGGAGGGTGAGAACATCCTCCGACATCTGGGTGGCAAATTTGACCTTGGGGCTGGCGGTAGCGGCCTGAGTCATGGAATACTCCGTTCATCTTGAAATTTCTTGATGTATCAAGATTAGGTCGGGGGAAGTGAGAAGTCAATTCCAATCTTTGCGAGAGGTACAATGGAGCCGAAGTTTTCACTTCGGATGAATCCTTTCGCGCTTGCTGACTCCGTAAACGCGCTGTCCCTTCAATGGAGCCGAAGTTTTCACTTCGGATGAATCGAAAAGGCTCATGCTCGACAAATCGGAACTCTTGGCTTCAATGGGGCCGAAGTTTTCACTTCGGATGAATCTCGGTTTTGTCAAAAATGTGTTTACTGGCAACTGCCTTCAATGGAGCCGAAGTTTTCACTTCGGATGAATCTGTCCCCCAAAAATATCAAAAGAAAACAAAGCCTGCAAACGGCTTTTTCGAGTATCCCGGCTCGGACGGCTTCCAGACGGGCCATAGCGGGAGTATGCCTGCACAGAATTCCTTGGGTTTCAGGTACATTGCCATTGCGAGAACCCTGCCTTATACTGTCGTCAATTTCTGGTTCTCGCGGCAAGAAGAGGAGACTCCATGCCTGTGGATATTTCTTCCTTTTATAACGTAGTCCTCGGTTACGAGCCTTACCCCTATCAGGCACGGCTGGCCTGTTCCCTCTGGCCTGATATGCTGGATGTGCCTACCGGTCTGGGGAAGACGGCCGCCATCTATCTGGCATGGCAGTTCAAGCGGGCCAGCGGCGATGATGCAACGCCGCTCCGCCTTGTGTGGTGCCTGCCCATGCGTGTTCTGGTGGAACAGACAGCGGAACTCATTCGACAATGGACAGTACGGCTGAAGGAGGCGGGGCTTATTCAGGAGGCTCCGTCGGTCCATGTCCTCATGGGCGGCCATATCGAACAGGATTGGGATTCCGTGCCGGACAGAGATATGGTCGTCATCGGCACGCAGGATCAGCTCCTCTCCCGAGCGCTCAACCGCGGCTATTCCATGGGACGTTTCCGCTGGCCTATGGATTTTGCCTTTCTCAATAGCGACTGCCTCTGGGTTTTCGATGAAGTTCAGCTCATGGGGCCTGCGCTTGGCACATCTGCCCAGCTCGAGGCCTTCCGGCATCGCTTCGGTACGGCGTTCCCCTGCCGTTCTCTCTGGTGCAGTGCTACGCTTCGCCCGGAATGGCTTCGCACTGTGGACTTCGCCCCTCGCCTTTCCTCTCTGGTTACTGCCAGCCTGCAGGAGGATGACCTTGCCTATGCCCGTGTGCGCCAGCGCACACATTCCAGAAAGGCGCTTGTTCCCCTTGCTCCAAAATCTCTGGTGAAGGCCGTTGTAGAACATCACAGTCCGGGTACGCTTACGCTCGTTATCCGCAATACCGTGAAAGAGGCGGTCGCCACGTACAAAGAGGTGGTGAAGAAGGCCAAGGGTGTGCCTGCCGTACTCCTTCATTCCCGTTTTCGCCCGCAGGAAAGGAAAGAGATTCTGTCCAGAGCCCTTTCCGTTCCGGGGGAAAAGGGGCTTATCCTTGTGACCACGCAGGTGGTTGAAGCGGGTGTGGATATCTCGGCTTCGGCCCTGTTCACCGACCTTGCGCCGTGGTCGTCGCTTGTCCAGCGTTTCGGGCGCTGCAACCGTGCTGGCGAGCTGGATAACGCCCGTATCTTCTGGCTGAACGAAGTTCCTTCGGAGAAAAAGGCGCTTCCCTATACTGTGGAGGAACTGACTGCCTCATTTGAAATTCTGAAGGAGCTGCAAGACGGCGGGCCTGCCTTCCTGCCAAGACCGGACAGCAGGGCAGAGGAATATCCCATACCGCGCACCCGCGATATTCTGGAACTTTTCGACACGACTCCCGACCTCGCCGGTGCGGATATCGATATCTCGCGATTTATACGGGACGGGAATGAAGCTGACGTGCAGGTATTCTGGCGGGACTGGGAAGGAGACAGGCCTCCAGCCGATACGAAGGACGCCGTGCGGGAAGAACTCTGCACTGTGCCTCTGGGTGAGATAGCCGGATGGCTGAAGGACAGGAGGGAACTCTGGTTCTGGGACCATCTTGAAGAAGACTGGCGCAGGGTGCGTAGGGCTGTTCCGGGTGCGGTGTACCTCATCCATGCCAACAGAGGCGGCTATGACTGTGCCTATGGATGGGATGCGTCCTCCCGTAAGCGGGTGGAGCCTGTGGCCTGTTCTGCAAAGTCTGAACCGCAGTCCATGTCGGGCGACCCTGCCAGCAAGGCGGAGTGGCAGACGTTGGAGGATCACGCCCGAAGGACACGGGAGGAGCTGGAACGACTGTTCATCACCGTGGGGCTGGGTACGTTCGCCGAGGCTCGCGACGACATGAAGGAGGCTGCCTTTCTGCACGACTGGGGCAAAGCGCACGAAGTTTTTCAGCTTGCCTGTGCCGATGCCGAAAGCTCACGGCTCTGGGCCAAAGCTCCCCGCATGACATCGTATGCTCGCAAGGGCTTCCGGCACGAGCTGGCCTCGGCTCTGGCTTTGCTGGCCAGTGGTCATTCCGACCTTACCGCCTATCTGGCGGCGGCGCATCACGGCAAGATTCGCCTTTCGCTCCGCGCCATGCCGGGGGAAGACGTGCCGGAAGGCAGGCGTTTTGCCCGTGGTATCTGGGAAGGGGATGCCTTGCCCGAAACACTGGGGAAAGATTCCGTTGAACTTTCTTTGGCCTGCATGGAGCTGGGCGACTCGGAGCTTGGCGCAAGCTGGACGGAGCGTGTGGCGGGCCTGCTTGAAAAGTGGGGGCCTTTCCGCCTCGCCATGATGGAGGCTCTCATACGCACGGCAGACTGGAGGGCCAGTGCTCATCCGCAGGGAGGTGACCATGCCTGAACATATCCTGCATGGGTGTCAGAGCAAGCCGTTAGCGTCTTATCTCAAGGCGCTTGGAATCTTGCGCCTTGTTTCCGAACAGAGCGATTCCACGGCACGCGGTTCGTGGCAGCATGGAGTGTTCTGCCTTTCCTGTCGTATGGACAGGGAGGTTTTGCTGGATTTCTTTCTTGAAGGATATCAGCCTTCTCCTCTGGTGTCGCCTTGGAATGGCGGCAGTGGTTTTTATCCCGGCGATAACAAAGCAGGTATAGAAGCCGTGTCCGCGTCGGATGACGTGCGCCTTTCCGTGTACCGCGAGGCTATTGCCTGTATTTTCAACTGGCCGGAATTTCGCGAACTCGAAGCCCTGCCCACAAGTAAGCGCAAAGCGTATGGCGAACAGATAAAGAAGGGTAAGGAACGTATCCTTCAGCGTTGCCGCTCAACGCTCCCGGATGAATGCCTGCCGTGGCTGGACGCAGCGTATGCTCTGCGGGAAGACAAGGCATTCTTCCCGCCGCTTCTTGGTACTGGCGGAAACGAAGGCAGGCTTGAGTTCTCGAACAACTTCATGCAGAGGGTGTGCGAACTGTTCCACAAAACGCCCGCAGATTTGCAGGAAGCGTGGCTCAAGGCCAGCCTCTTTGATGTTCCCGTGTCTTCCCTTCCCGTGATAAAGGTCGGCCAGTTTGACCCCGGCAATGCGGGCGGTATCAACCAGAGCATGGCGTTCAAGAATGAGGACGTGCAGAGCAACCCGTGGGATTTCATCTTCATGCTTGAGGGAACGTTGCTGTTTGCTTCGGCCCTTGTGCGGCGTTCTCCGAATGACATGGCGCAGGCGGCCGCTCCGTTCAGCGTGAGTTCGCTGTCGGCAGGATTTGCTTCTTCCCATCTCCAGGACAAGGGGCGAGGCGAGGTTTGGATGCCCATGTGGTCTCATCCTGCAACGGTACGCGAATTGCGCCGCCTTCTTGGTGAGGGCCGTGCCAGCCTTGGGCGGGAGAAGGTGCGTGAAGACTTGGACTTTGCCCGTGCTGCCGCGTTGCTCGGTGTGGACAGGGGCATAGACGGCTTCGAGCGCTTCAGCCTGCTGGAACGTCGCGGTCAGAGTTATGTGGCTTTGCCCAGCGGAACCGTGTCTGTTGGCTGGCGACAGCCCGTAGCTCTTCTGGACAGCGTTGGTGAATATCTGAAGCTTCGGCCGCTAGTCAAAGAGGACAGGCTTCCTGCTTCCTTCACCTCCGCGCGCCGCAGGCTCACCTAAGCCGTATTCCAATGTACGGAAAAGCCGGATGCCGCGCACTTCATTGAGGTGAGTCGTTGCCTTGCCAGACTGGATGCCCTGTCCTCGCTTCCCAGTCTTATGCCGAGGCCGTGCTGACTTCCCGCTGGATGGATAGAAGCCTGTGATGATGGAAGTCCTGAGGTCCGCTTTGCCGCCGCCATTGCCTCGCTCCGTTCTGATGGTGAGCTTGGCCCTATGCGGGCGCATCTTGCACCTGTAAAGCCCGGTAGAGTTGAGCAGTGGGATGACAACAGTGCCCTGATGATGGCCTGCCGGGCGAACAAAAATCCTGCTGTGGCGGAAACCCTGATCCGTCACGGTGCCGATGTGAACATACGCAATGGGGTCGCCTGTTCAGCCTTTCTGTTCGCGGCGCGACGGGCGGTAGCCGTTTTGAGGACTCGTTCCCGAAGCAAAACTTCTGAATATGTAGTGGCAGGCGGGATCCTTCAGGCGACGTGCAAATGTCACATACTTCTGTTTTTTTCCCAGTTGGCATCAGCGTGCATGATATAGCGCAGCATCTTGGATGCTTCCGTCCGGCGACTAGGATCAAAGTAGCAGAATACGGCGTCAAAATACATTTTGACAGCCCCTTCGGGACTCCTGGCAACGGAGTTGCAACGTGATTTGAACTCGGCAAAGGTCGAAGGAAGCCCTGCCGGGGCGGAGGGGGATGATGTCACGCTGCCTTGGTTCATAAGCGGGTAGAAGAGCTGAAAAGTATTGAATGACTGGGGAAACGTGGGTACACATGC
>JAFQTU010000077.1 GCA_017408905.1 Mailhella sp.
TCGTCCTGAAGTTCCAGAAAGGCGGGGGAAGAGGTGAATTCCAGCCAGGCGTTCTCATCGGCATGGGATTCCGCAAGCTTTTTCGAACGCTGGAAAAGCTGGACAAGGGCGGCTGTCCTCTCCTCGGTGCGGGCGTCGTCCGCCATATCCCTGACGTGGGGGAGGCCGCGGCGGGCGAACTCCAGCGCCTTGGAATAGGCGTCTTCAAGCGTCGGAAGAGCGACGGCCTGCCCGCCCGCAGCGCCGCAAACGGCACAGGCGTAGGCGTATCCGATTTCGTTTTCGTTCGTGGTGGGAGCTATCCCAAGAATATTCCAGAAAGCCATGGAGTACCTCACGAGCGTAAAAATGCCGATGGGCTTTGGTGAAAGCATGGCATAAGATACGCTTTGCGGCAATTACCCCTGGGGTGAAATTGCATGCGTAAGCATGGAAAAACGCCCTTTGCGCTGTTTTGAAAAAAAGAAGCCCATTTTCACCCCAGGGGTAATAGAAATTCTTTCTGTTGCCCCGTAAGATACCGTATGAATCGAAAGCCTTTTTCCAAAGGCGCTCTTCCATCCTCTAACCTTGTGAGGGGCATATGATCATTGCAGGAATCGTGCTGGCTGTGGCACTCGTCATCGCCGTCTGGGGCATTGGCGTCTATAACGGGCTCATCCGGCTCCGCAACCTGAAGGATGAGGGCTGGAGCGGCATTGACGTCCAGCTCAAGCGCCGCCACGACCTTGTGGGCAATCTCGTCAATACCGTGAAGGGATATATGGCCCACGAAAAGGACGTGCTTGAAGAAATAGCCAAGATGCGCTCCATGGCCCAGAACGCCGCCGGAGTGGCCCAGGCCGCACAGGCGGAAGGTATGCTTTCCCAGGCTCTGGGCCGCCTTTTCGCCGTGATGGAGAATTATCCCCAGCTCCGCGCCAACGAAAACGTGATGCAGCTCCAGAACACGCTCACCGCACTGGAAGACGAGATACAGATAGCCCGCCGCTACTACAACGGCACGGTGCGCGAGTACAATACCCGCACCGAAGTGTTCCCGGCCAGCATCATCGCCCGCCAGTACGGCTTCCAGAAGGCGGACTTCTTCGAGCTGGACAATGTGGCGGAACGCGAAGTGCCGCAGGTTTCCTTCTAAAACATGTATGCCCTGCTGCCCGCCTTCCTTTTTTGGCAGAATCGGATACTCGTGAAGGCTGGCGGCGGGGCGTAAAAGCTCATGCCCGTTTCGCTGGCGGGAGCGCCCCGCTGGAAGGAACGAAGGCGTGGGCCATAAAAAAATACCGTGCTTCACCCGCACGGTATTTTTTTATCAGGCCTTTCCTTCCTGCGTACTGCCGCCGGAACTCTCCATGTCCTCGCGCGCAAGCGTCATCATCTTCGCAAAGAAAAGCAGTTCCTTGCGGGAAGAGACGTTCAGCTTCTTGTAGATGCGCTTATTGTGGGACTTGATGGTATTCATGCTGAGGCAGAGCTGATTGGCAATGTCCGGTGCGGAAAGGCCCTTCATATAGAGGTCGAAAACCGCGCGTTCCGCCTTGCTGAGAAGCTCCACGTTGGCGGAAAAGGTCTTGAAGTCGATAGGGGGGATGTCTTCCGGCGGGCGCTTCTTCTGCTCCTCGCGGCTCAGGTACACGATAAGGTCGTCTATTTCCGGGATCGCGGTGCGTTCCGAAGCGCCGCTGGTAAAGGAATCTATGCCGTCGAGGATGGGGTCGATATAGCGGCGGCCTATGCGGTAGCAGAAGAGGTAGGCGATGAAAAGGACACAGGCAAAAAGCGCGAATACCTTAAGGTACTGCATATGGAGGTTGAAGGAATAGAGCTTTTCCGGAATGAACACCGCAGTGACCCAGCGGTTCGCCCCGTCCAGCGGAGAAAGGGCAATGGCGCGGTCCAGCCCTATGAAGGAGCCGCTTGCCGATTCGTAGCGGTTCAGGCCGCCATAGCGTTCTATCTGTATCGGGGAAGGCTGTATGCCCGCAAAATATCCGTGGAGCGTTCCGCTTTCCAGCCCTGTTCCCGGAAGGAGCCTGTCCCCATCCCGGCAGGTGATAAGGCCGGTGAACTGCTTGGTGAAGGCGTGGGACGAAAGGGCCAGCTTGTAGTAAAGCGAATTTATCTCCAGCCCGCACAGCCCCAGAAAGCCGCCCCTGCCATCGAGGATGGGCACAAGGAAGAGCATCATGGTCTCCCATGTTCCCTGAAGATGCACACGGGGCGTGACCATGTAGCATTTGGTAAGGTCAGGCTGGGCTTTCTTCTTCAGCTCCTCGTACATATTCCAGCGCTGGATGGAGAACTCCAGTTCCCATTTATTGTGGAAAATGTGCTTATGTTTCGTCCCTATCTCGTGCATCCCGCGCACGAAAAGCAGGTCGGGGGCAATGGCGTTATGCTTGCTGATGTTGGCAAGCTTGAGGTACACGCCCGCCCGCGAGAGATGCGCATCGGGCAGGGAGGAATTGACCGTAGCGTCCAGCATCACGAAAGCCCCGCTGCAGTCGGCGGAAATGAGCGTGTTCTGCAATACGGAATAGATGCGTTCTTCCAGTGCCAGCAGGAGCTTGGGATTGTCGGAAGCGTCCGCTATGCTGGCCTTGTGCAGAGCCAGCTCGTGGGAAAGTTCGTCGGAGAGGCGGCGCGACATATTGACGCCCATGCCTGCCGTATTGCCGAAATAGCTGTGCAGATGCTGTTCGTAGGCGTCCAGCTCGGCAATGAGATGCTCTTCCACGTCGTTCTTCACGGAGGGGAGCATGCCCAGCGAGGTGAGCAGGAAGAACGTGCTGAAAATGAGCGCGGCAGAAAGCGCAAGAAGGGAGATCTGCAGTCTGCCTCGGATGCTCAGATGCCTGTTATCCCGGCGGAAAAGAACGCTGAACAGCGCCTTATGGTATGCAACGAAGCCCCTGTCGCCCATGCTTACTCCATAACGGCCCTGAATTCCTTGAACATGGCATCCAGGATGTTCTGGGAAACGGGCTTTCCGGCACAGGCTTCACGGTAGCGGGCAAAGAGCTTCATCTGCTCTTCACAGAACTTCTTTTCCAGTTCCCCGTAGCCGTCGAAGTACGGAGGAACCCAGAAGCGGTAATTGTCGCGTATGCGGTTCACTGTGTTATAGAGTTCCACAGCGTTGGGCGTGGGGCTCACGATATTCTTCGGGTCGCGTATGCGTTCGTAGGCAGCGCTCTTCACGGGCAGGTAGCCCGCCGTCATGACGAAGGGCAGGTTATGCTCTTCTTCGGTGAGCCATTCCGCGAACACGGCGGCCGCTTTTTCCTTTTTCTCCGTGGACTTGGGCACGCAGAGGCCGGAGCCGCGCTGTATGGCGAGCGCTTCGCCGTCGGAAAAGTGCGGAACGGGAAGGATGCGCAGGCGCAGGGGCATATGGGTATTGTCGGGGAAGGTCACCCTGTCCTTGAAGTATAGGATGGACGCAACGGATTCTATGCCGCAGATGGCCTCGTCCGTCATCATGGCCGTGGTGGAATAGCCGTCCAGCAGGCAGACATGGCCGGAGGCCGCCGCTTTGGCCAGCCGCTTCCAGATCTTGGCGAACTGCGGGGAATCGAAGTTCAACCTGCCGCCGGGGAACAGCTCTTCCCCGTAGGAGGCAAGGTTGACCATACTGTAATGCAGCCAGTCGTCATACTTGAAGAAAGCCTTGCCGCCGGACCATTCGTAATAGGCTTCCGCCGCACGGAACATCCCTTCCCATGTGAGCAGATCGTCGTAGGAAAAGCCCTTTTCCTTCGCAAAGCTGTCGAAGATGACAGAGTTCACGAACAGGGCGCTGGACGATTTGGCCACGGGGAGCATGACCAGCCTGCCGTCAACGCTTCCTTCCTCCACGAAGGAGGGCACATAGGAGCGGACGGTTTCTTCCTTGAGCAGGCCCTTCCAGTCCGCGAAGCGTTCCGGGCCTATGGTGAGGACGGTTTTGGGGTAGGCCACGAAGATGTCGGGCAGAAGGCCCGCACCGGGCTCGCCCTTGGCGGCGGCCACCAGAGGGAAGTGCATGGCCGTGCTGTTGGAAAGCGATGTCACATTGACCACGATGCCCTTTTCCTGCCCCACAGTCTGGTTGAATTCCCGCACGAGATTGTTCATGGGGGAATCCGCCTGCGCGCCGTACACATGCCAGAAGGAAAGCGAGACCGGGTCGTCCGGGTCGAGCACGGAGTCCCGGCAGCCGGAGAGCGTCAGGCCCAGCAGGGAGAGGGAAACGAGCAGGAGCAGAGTGAAAACGCGGCGGAACATCACCATCACCAGCCTTTAGAGAAGATAATCTTAAAAATGCTATCACACCTCTCTGATTTTTGTATATCACCCCAGGGGTGATTACCCCTCCCGCATCGCAGTATAACTTATTGAAATTACATATTATTTATAAAATAAAATTTTTTCCGGCAAAAGCCGGGCCTGCCCCTGCAAAGGAAGGGGAAAGCCCGGAAGGGGCTTGCCGCGCCGGAATCCTGCCCTTTTTTTTCATGCGAAGAAGCCCAATTTCACCCCTTGGGTAATTTCTATAAACGATATTTTCTCGTATGCTGAAGCCAAAATCACCACTATTCCCATAGGAGGTTCATATGGCTTACACCGAGACCACGCAGACCAGTTTCTTCTCAAGGCTCGGCAATTCTTTCTCCGGTATCGGTATGGGCATTGCCCTGTTCGTGGCCGGTACGGCTCTGCTCTGGTGGAACGAAGGTGATTTCGTGGCTACCCGCGACGCGCTGAACGAAACGCAGGCCCAGACGCAGATCGTGGGCAGTGCCGATAACCTCGGCCCCTCCTTTTCCGGCAAGGTCGTCCATGTGACCGGCTATGCCGACACCAAGCAGGTGCTCAACGACAGCGAGTTCGGTATCAGCCAGAACGCCATCGCTCTGGTTCGTGATGTCGAATACTACCAGTGGACGGAACGCTCCGAGGAAAAGAAGCGCCAGAAGCTCGGCGGCGGCGAAGAGACCGTGACCGTCTACTACTACGACACCAAGTGGGTGGACGAACCTGTGGATTCCAACAGGTTCCGCGATCCTGCCGCCCGTTCCGGCAAGGTGAACTACACCTACGTTCAGGCGAAGGACAAGACCGTGCGCGCTACGGAAGTGACCTTCGGCCCTGCCAAGCTGCCTGACTTCCTCATCAGCTCCATTTCCGGCGCGAAGCCCTTCGACCTTCAGATGCCTCAGGAAGTGAAGAACGGCATCAGCCAGAACATCTACCGCGCCTTCCCCGAACTGCGCCCCGTGACCATGGCTCCGGTCAGCAATACCCAGAGCTCTTTCGATCAGCGCGTGGCGCAGACCGCTCCTCAGCAGGGCGCCCCCCTCGCTCCTGCCCAGACCGTTGAGAACAAGTCCGCCGTGGTGCAGATGGTCTCCAACGTCCTGAACCCCGCCCTCGGCGGCGAAGTGGTGCATGTGAGCGGCAACACCCTGTACATCGGCCTCACCCCCGGCACTCCCAAGGTCGGCGACGTACGCATCACCTATAAGGCCGTCTATCCTGCCGATATCAGCATCATCGCCAAGTACAACGGAAC
The DNA here is from genome assembly GCA_017408905.1 of Mailhella sp. Classification (GTDB taxonomy): domain Bacteria; phylum Desulfobacterota; class Desulfovibrionia; order Desulfovibrionales; family Desulfovibrionaceae; genus Mailhella. Next base: position 5,555 of record JAFQTU010000077.1, read on the forward strand.
CACCTTTGAAAAGGTCTATGCTTCCAACGGCAAGACCGTCAGCCGCCTGAACATGGGCGTGGTCAGCTCCGATCAGATGTTCGGCAAGGCCCACAGCTCCAACAGCACGTGGACGTGGATACTCCGCGTGGTGGGTACCTTCCTCGTCATCGGCGGCCTCAAGGCCATCGTGGCTCCTCTCTCCGTGCTTGCCAGCGTCATCCCCCTGCTCGGCACTATCGTGGGCGCGGGTACCGGCCTTGTCTGCTCCCTGCTCGGCTTCGCGTGGTCTCTCATCATCATCTCCATCGCA
>JAFQTU010000078.1 GCA_017408905.1 Mailhella sp.
GATGCTTTATGCATTATTTGCTTCTTCCTGTCAACAACTTTTTTCAAAGTTTTTTCAGAAAGGCGTTTCGGAACCCCGCTCCTCCCTGCCCCGTAGGGCTTTCTCAGAGCCGCTGTGCCTCAGCGCGTTCGTGGTTATGCCTAAAACGCGCCCCGCTGTCAAACACTTTTTTCGTATTTTTTGAAAAAAGTTTGAGGATGAATTATAACCAGCTCACTTTTCACACTTTTAAAGTATCACCCCACTCCGGCTATCGGAATGGGGTGATGAAAATACGGCGGCAGACAGGAAAAATGCGCTAGTTCCCGTAGCCTTCCGGGTTCTGCTTCTGCCAGTTCCACGAATCGCGGCACATCTCATCCAGCGTACGGGACGCCGTCCAGCCGAGCACCTCGCGCGCCTTGTCGGCATTGGCCCAGAACTCGGCAAGGTCGCCGTCACGGCGCGGGCCGAATTCATACTTCACGGGAACGCCGCTGTTGCGCTCGAAGGCCTCCACTATCTCCACCACACTGTAGGGTGTGCCGGTTCCAAGGTTGAAGACTTCCGTCCCCTTGTTCCGCGCCGCGAACTCCACGGCCTTCACATGGCCGTCCGCAAGGTCCATCACATGGATATAGTCTCGGCGGCAGGTCCCGTCCGGTGTGGGGTAATCGTTGCCGAACACGGTGAGGTGATCGCGGCGGCCCACGGCCACCTGCGAAACATAGGGCATGAGGTTGTTCGGGATGCCCTGCGGGTCTTCACCGATACGCCCCGAAGCATGCGCGCCGATGGGATTGAAATAGCGCAGGAGCACTACCGACAGTTCAGGGTCGGCCTTGGCAGCGTCTTCAAGGATCTGCTCCATCATGTATTTGGTCCAGCCATAGGGATTGGAGCAAGAGCCGCGCCGCATGGTCTCAATATAAGGATAGGGATTCTCCTCGCCATAGACCGTGGCCGAAGAGGAGAACACGATATTGCGCACGCCATGCTCGTTCATGCATTCCAGCAGGGTGAGCGTGGTGTCGATATTATTGCGGTAGTATTCGATGGGCTTGCGGACGGATTCGCCCACGGCCTTCAGCCCGGCAAAGTGTATCACGCAGTCGATACTGTTCTCCTGCATGATGCGGCTCACGGCGTCCCTGTCCTTCACGTCGGCCTCATAAGCCCTGACCGGGCGCCCGGTGATTTCGGCAATGCGCTTCACAGCCTCGGGACTGCTGTTGCTGTAATTGTCCACGATGACCACGTCGTGCCCGGCGTCGAGAAGCTGGACCGCCGTATGCGAACCGATATAACCTGCGCCGCCTGCGAGAAGAACGAGCATACTGCCTCACTTTGCTGGAGTTATCCAATCCTGAATGAGGTTCTACACGACAATCCCCTTCCGCACAAGCTGCACCGAACGGCCTCCCGGGAACGGCTTTATCCATGCCGCGTTCTGCGCTATGCTCTTCCAAAAGGGGGAAGCATGACCATACTCTGCCTTGGCGACAGCCTTACCTACGGTTACGGCGTGCCTCGTGACGAGGCGTGGTGCAGCCTTGCCTCGGGCCTCTGTGGGCATGACGTTCAGAACCTCGGCGTGAACGGCGCAACGACTGGCGAGATGCGCGAGATGGAAATCGACCCGTCGGCGGACGCGCTCTTCGTTATGGGAGGGCTGAACGACCTCTTCATGGGCATGGGCCCGGCTGTTCCGCTGGACAATATCCTCGCCATCTGCGAACGCGCCCGAGCCGCCGGCCTGCGCCCGGTGGTGGGCATCCCCATGCAGATCTCCCCGGACGTGGACGAAGCATGGTGCGATGGCTCGGTGGATGTGGATCATGTACGGGCCGCCTATGCCGCCTTTGCCGACGCCCTTGCCCGACTCTGCGCCGAGCGCGGCATCGAAAGCATCGACTTCCGGCCCCTCATCGGGCCTGCCGAACTCTCCTTCGACGGTATACATCTGAACCGGCGCGGGCACAGGCGCATGGCCGAGGCCGTAGCCGAATTCTGGAAAAGGCGTCCTTAAATTAGACTCATCTAACACACAAGCCGGGCTCGGGACTCGCTAATCCTTCTGCGGAACATCCCAGAAGCCATCCGGCCGGGGTGCGCCCCCAAGGCCGAGGAAGTTCAGTACATCCTTATTAATGGCGGCGGCCCTTTTGGCCTCGGCTTCCGGGCGCGCCTTTTCCATGCCCGCAGGCACGATGACGAAACCGTTCACCGCCTCCCTGCCCTTCACCGGCACTTTGAGCACAGCGGCAGGCACGACGCCTGAACGGCGGATGCGGCATTCCCCCTCGTCGTCGAGTTCAATATCCACAGCGGCAATGACCGTACGTTCCCGGGGCAGGGTACGCTGGCCCGATACGAAATTGCCCATCGACCAGAAGATGAGCCTGCCGTCCTTCCTGAATTCCACAGGCTGGAGGACGTGCGGATGCGAACCGACAACGATGTCCGCACCGGCTTCGAAGGCCCAGCGCGCCTGCTTCTTCTGGGTTTCGTTGGGCTTGGTCTTGTACTCGTCGCCCCAGTGCAGGCAGGCCACCACGCAGTCCGCGCCCTTCATGCGCAGGTCCCGGATGGACGCTTCAAGAAATTCCCTGCCGATGACGTTCACGCGCACCGCGTCCCTGCCCTTGGGGTGCTCGCCGTTCACGCCGTAGGTGGCGTTGACCACGCCCACGCGCACCCCGTCCAGTTCAAGGAGCAGAGGCGGCGTGACGGACAGACCGGCAAGATGGAAGCCGTGGCCGCGCAGGAACTCGACCGTGCGGCGCATCCCCGAAGAGCCTCGGTCGAAGGTATGGTTGTTGGCAAGCAGGAGCGTGTCGAATCCGGCTTCGCGCAGGGTGAGGGCCAGCGAATCCGGCGAATTGAACTGCGGATAGCCCGTGTGGCGGCGCTCCTTCCCGGCCAGTACGGTTTCGAGGTTGCCGACAACGGCATCGCCCTTGAGGAAGGGCCGGGCCAGCTCGAACTGATAGCCGAAGTCCCAGATGTCCCTGCCTTTCAGCTTGGCGGCGGCAAGCTGGGTGTCGTGCACCATGATATCCCCGGTGAAGACAAGGCGCACCGGGCGACAGAAGGCCTCCTGCGGCAGGACGGGAGCCGCAAGTACGGACAGAAGCAGGATGAAACGGAAAAGACGCTGGAACATAGGACCCTCCAAGGCGCAGGCCGCGCTTCCTATGTTCAGCATAAAACCATCCCGCCGTCCAGCGCAGGGCCGGAGGCGGGATGAAAAAGGCGCGGCATGGCACGCATCACGGACAGCTTATGACGCCCTCGGACCAGAGGCATCCGCCGCAGGCCGGGGCCGGGCTTCCAAAGCAGTCGGTACGGCCCTCCTCCCAGTATTCGCAGAGACTGCATCGGAAGCAGTACGAGAACTCGAAGTTCTTCACGCGGCGGCGCAGGCCTGCGTAGTCCTCGCTGTTCCAGATATCGTCGAGGCGCTTTTCAAGCACGTTGCCGTAGGAATGGCGGTGTATGAGTCTGGTCTTGCCGCGAAGATAGACCACGCCGTTGCGAAGGAGCGGCATACAGGGACTGACCTCGCCATCGAACTTCACGAAGCAGTGGCCCTCGTTGACGAAACGGCAGGAACGCGACTCGCGCAGGACTTTCTGCCCGGAAAGATAGACGTTGCACATGGAGTTGGAGAGCAGGCCGCGCAGGCCTTCCGCCGCGCCGGGATGATCCCAGTTCATCAGGGGGAGGTGTATCTGCGGGGAAGATTCCATTGGCGCGTCGTCGCCAAGGCCCCAGTCCACCACATGGTCGCAGAGCATCTCGGAAGCGGTATGCTCGTCCGTGGGGATGACGTTGGACACGTTGACCTCGTTCACCATGTGCCACGTAGCGAAATAGGGCAGTTTGGCCAGCTCCTGCGCATTGCTCTTCATGGCCACGAAGGCGAGGCCCAGCTTCACCTTGCGCTTCAGGCGTATGCGCAGGCGGTTGAATTCCTCGATGTGGCGCTTCACCAGCGAGAACTTGCTGTTCTGGCGGATGCGCTCATAGGAGCTTTCCTCAAGAGAGTCGATGGACAGCCAGAGCATATCCAGCCCGGCGTCCAGCAGGGCGGCGGAGCGCGCCTCGGTAAGCAGAGTGCCGTTGGAAAGCAGTTCCACCCTTCTGCCCCGGGCCTTGGCTTCGCGCACCATGTCAAGGATGCGCTCGTGGGCCAGCGGTTCGCCCATGCCGCCGAAGAACACGGTCTCCACGCTGTCGGGCATGGTATCCATCGCGCGCTGGAAGACGTCCATGCTCATGTCCCCGATGGCCTCGTCGCGCCAGCTGTTGCGGAAGCACATACTGCACTGCAGGTTACAGCGGGCCGTGGGCTCGATATACAGTCTCTTCATGGAATCGTCGGGCATGGCATCCTCTCGGGCGCATTTTTGCGGAAACTGCGTAAGGCTATCAGAAATTTCCAAGAGTTATCAATAGGAAAAAGGCCGCTCTCGGCCGGAAGGCCATGTTCTGCCGTATTCGCGGCGGCTATGGCCTTTTTCCGCCAAATGGCGTATCACAAAAAGAACGCCCCTGCCTACGCCAGCCACAGGAACACCATGTCCAGCAGTCTTACACGCCAGAACCTCGAACAGCTCACCCTGCGCTGGGAGCAGTGGGAGGCGGAAGCCACCACCACTTCGCGGCGCATCGTACGTGCGCGCCTGCACCTGCTCTTCCTGCTCATCCGCTTCGGCGGCCTGCGCCTTGGCGAGGCTCTGGAGCTGGACGCCAAGGCCGCTGTGGACGTTGTCACCTGCATGGTGCACGTGCCGGGGGCCAGCGCCCGCGACGTGCTCCTGCCTATGGGCTGCATGCGCCACATCCGCCGCATCCTGAGCCTGCCCGAAGCCGAAGGCATGGGCGCGGAATTCCTGCGCTTCGACCAGGGCTTCGTGCGCCGCAAATTCTACGAGGTGGCAAGCCCGCTGGAGCTGGACAGCGCCCTCGTGGGCCCGCGCGCCCTGCGCTACGCACGCGGCCTTGAACTGCTGGAACTGCACGTTCCCTTCAACCTTGTGCAGAAATTCCTCGGGCAGGAGAAAAGCTCGCAGATAGCGGCCTTCCTCGACTTCGCGGGCGGAGCGGCAAGGCGCTACGTGGGCGGCGGAAGCCCGGGCCAGAACAGCGGGAAGGACTGCCGCAATTCCATGCTGGGCACGATCACGGACATCACGCTGGGGATGCGCTCGGTACGGCTGGAAGTCACCACCTTTTCGGACCTGCGCCTCGTATCCCTGTGTTCCCACAAGGATTTCAGCCGCATGGACCTGCACCTGCATCAGGTGGTCACGGCCTTCATCGAACCCGATCAGATCGTGGTTGCCCCAGAACCTCTGCCGGGATTCAGCAACGGCTTCTGCGCCCCTGTGGCAGAACTGCACCGCGAACAGGTGGAGACCTTCATCGGGATACGGCTCGACGACGGCACGACGCTCTATTCCCATCAGGAGACCGACGTGCTCGACACCATGCGCCTTTACGAGGGCCGCAAAGTCTGGATGCTCTTCCCGGCGCGCGCCGTCAGCCTCTCGGTGCACTGAGGCCTTCAGAATTCGAAACGCGCAAGCTCCGGCACGGAACAGTCGAGATGCAGGAGCGCGGAATCCCGCACTTCCCCACACGCCAGCGCCTTCACCAGAAGCGAGGCCATAAGGCAGGCCACGCCCGCCGCCGAGCTCGCCACCGTATCCGGCGATTCAAGGAAGGCCCTGTCGCCCTCTTCCGCCCTTTCCTTCGCATCGGGCCACATACCCGCCAGCCTGCGCCCGCCAGCCTCCTCGATGAAGGCGAAGCCCTCTTCGCGGTTCACGGAACCGTGAACGAAGGGCAGTCCGGCACGGGCGGCGGCTTCTTCCAGCATGAGCTTCTTCGGCACGGAATCCAGCCCGTCCACCACGGCGGAACAGCCCGCCAGCAGGCCCGGCAGGTTCTCGCCGTCCACAGTCACGACACGGGCTTCGACATCAAGGTACGAGGCCATGCCCAGCAGGCCTTCACGGGCCGCTTCGGCCTTGGCGCGGCCCAGCGTGCCTTCGGTGCAGAACATCTGCCGGTTCAGGTTGCTTTCCTCGAAGGCATCAGGGTCGCAGAGCACGAAAGCCCCCACGCCGGAACGGGCGAGAAGCGCGGCCGCATGGCCGCCCAGGCCGCCGCATCCGGCAATGAGCACGCGGGAACGCAGGAGGCGCTTCAGCCCTTCGGCGGAAAGCACGGAACGGCTGCGCCGGAAGCGCTCGGGCCAGAAACCGGCGTCCAGCAGGGCGCACATGGCTTCCCTTTCAGGCAGGCGCGCCGCCTGCGCCACGGCCTTCACCCCGACAAAACGCACAAAAGACCCCTCACAGCTTCCGGGGCACTGGGCGAGGAAGCGGCGAAGGGTCTCGGCATCGAGCTTGCCCGAAGCGGCTGATCCAAAGATATCCGGCATGGACTAGCCTCCTCCCACGGCGGGAAAGTAGGCTACGCGGTCGCCGTCGCGGACAACGGTGGAAAGCGCGGACTGGCGGCCGTTGACCATGACGATCTTGATCTCGGAACGCGGGATGCCGATGACGGCGGCCAGCGCTTCGGCCGAAAGCTCGCCGTGCGCGGCGATATCGACTTCCATACCGGCAACGGGGTCGTAGCCCGGCACGCAGTCGCGCAGGGTGGTGCTGAGTTTGACGAGTACGCTCATGGCAAAAGGAAGCCCGCGCCCGGAAAGCTCCGAACGCGGGCGTTATGGGTCAGTTTACTTGATCCAGTTGAAGGTGGTCTTCAGTTCTTCGTGGGTGATGTCGAACTTCGTGTTGTGGGGAGGAAGTTCTTCATCCTGGAAGAAGTCGGGCAGGCGGTCGGCGGCTTCGGTGATGCCGGCGCGGCGGTTGAAGTCCACTTCCGTGGAGAGGATGCGCTGGCCGAGGGTGACGACGTCGTCGCCGGTGAGCTGCCAGCCGAACTTGGCGTTCAGCATATCCACGATGGCGGGCAGGGCGTCGGCCACGTCGAGGATGGCGAAGGCGGTGAAGAGGCAGAGGCCCACGGAGTCCACAGAGGCGGTAGCGATCTGCAGATTGCGGGACAGCTCGATCTGGCCTTCCTTCTTAAGAGGATCGACCGTGCCGCCGCAGCTCAGGATATTGGCGGTGACGGAGTAGCCAGCAGTGTGGTCGGCACCCATGGGAGTGGTGGCGTAGGTCACGCCCACGCCCTTGACGGCGCGGGGATCGTAGGCGGGCAGGCTCTGGCCCTTGACGCAGGGCACGCGGCGCACGCCGAAGACGCGGCCGGTGGTGGCAGTGCCGCAGCCGATGACGCGGCCGAGGGGGGTGCCTTCGCTGATTTCGTTCATCACGCGCAGAACGGCCTGAGCGTCGCCCTTGGGGATGCCGCCGCCAGCCATAGCCACACCGATGGCCACGCCAACGTCGATGGTGTCCACACCGGCGTCGTCGCAGATGCGGTCGTACTGGGCGATGAGGTCGAGGTCGTCGATGCCGCAGTGGGGGCCGAAGCACCACAGGGTCTCGTATTCAGGCCACTTGCTGATAAGCTTGCCCTGCTTGTTGGGGTAGAGGCCGGAACAGCGGATGATGCAGCCGCTCATGCAGCCGTGGGCCACAGCGCCTTCGCCGCCGCGTTCCTTGGTGTTGGCGTTCATGCGTTCGCCGGAAACGGCTTCGTGGCCTTCGAACTGGCCGGAGGTGAAGTTGCGGGTGGGCAGGCCGCCTGCTTCGTGCAGGATGTTCACGAGAACGGCAGTGCCGTATTCGGCAAGGCCCTTGCCGGTGACGGGATGATCCATCAGGGCCTTGGCGAAGCGCTTGGAAGCGTCGCGGAAGGCGGCTTCATCGGCGAGGGGATGGTTCTTGCCGCCCTCGGGGTTGATGATGATGGCCTTGAGGCCCTTGGAACCCATGACAGCGCCCACGCCGCCGCGGCCTGCATGGCGCATGGGGCGGAGTTCACGGTCGGTGAAGGCGATGGAAGCGGCGGTGAGCTTGAATTCACCGGCGCGGCCGATGGAAACGTAGCTGCATTCCTTGCCGTACTGCTCCACGAGCTTCTCGACAGCGGCGAAGTTGTTCAGACCGGCCACAGTGGAGGGCACGAGGCGGGCGGAATCCTTGCTCACTTCGAGCTGCCACCATTCGCCTTCGGTAGCCATTTCTTCCACGATGATGGCCATGATGCCGAGCTTGGCGAGATGGCCGCCGGGCTGGCCGCCGGAGTTGGATTCCTTGATGCCTTCGGTAAGGGGGCTCTTGCAGCCCACGGAGATGCGGTTGCCGTTGGGGCTGTTGGTAGCGCCGAGAAGGCCGGGAGCGAAGACCAGCTTATTGTGCGGGCCGAGGGGGGTGCAGAGGGGATCGACTTCACGGGCCACGATGGTGGAAGTCAGGCCACGGCCGCCGAGGCCGGCGTATTCGGCAGGGATTTCTTCGAACACGCAGGACTTGGTGGCCATGTTGACTCTGAGGAAACGGAACATGCTTACTCCTTATAGGGGAAAAGGTCTATGGCAATGGCGAAAAAATGCTTGGACGCATATGGCGTAACATAGGCCGGGCAAATTCTCCGCGTCAAGGATTTCGAAAAATACACACGCTTTCTTCCCCGGAAAACTTTCCGTGACTGCGGACGCCCGATTTCCGCCCCGGGAACTTCCCCCAGAGGCCTCTCCGGGGCAGAAGCAAAGGAAGTCCGCTTTTCTCCTGCAAAAGCGTGACAACCATCACGAAAATCATAACTTTTTCTGCCATTATTTTGTGAAAAAATGACTTCAGCTTGAACTTTATTGCATTATACCCTAGTTTGACGATAAGAGAAGATAGGTTTTCCGGCAGGCCGTGTCTGCCAGAAGCATTTTCTCCGCCTCAAACTTCTTCTGTGTTGCCGCGCGGCCCTGCGCCGCGCCCCTCGCCACTCCAACGCTCCCCAGCCAGACAAGGAGAGCTTATGGCCGTTACTCGAAGAAAATTCCTCAAGCTGGCCGGCGCCGGGGCCCTCTGCCTCACGCTTTCCCAGCTCGGCTTCGACATGACTGAGGCCAAGGCCTATGTGGCCGCCCTCAAGATCGAAGGCGCTAAGGAAGTCCACTCCGTCTGCCCGTTCTGCGCCGTGTGCTGCCAGATCATAGCCCACGTCAAGGACGGACGCCTCGTTTCCACCGAAGGCGACCCCGACTTCCCCGTGAACCAGGGCACGCTCTGCGCCAAGGGCGCGGCGCTGTTCACCATGTACACGGGCAAGCACCGCCTTACCAAGCCCATGTACCGCGCCCCGTACTCCAGTTCGTGGGTCGAAAAGGACTGGGACTGGACCTTCCGCCAGATAGCCCGCCGCATGAAGAGCGCCCGCGATAAGGACTTCATCGCCAAGGACGCCAAGGGCCGCACCGTCAACCGTCTCGAATCCGTCTTCAGCATGGGTACGTCTCACGCGTCCAACGAAGAATGCGCCGTCATCCATCAAGCTCTCAAAGGCCTGGGCGTGATCCATCAGGATCACCAGGCCCGTACCTGACACAGCCCCACGGTGCCAGGTCTGGCAGCTTCATACGGCCGCGGAGCCATGACGAACCACTGGATAGACATCAAGAATTCCGATGCTATCCTCATCATGGGCAGCAATGCTGCAGAACATCACCCCATCGCTTTCAAGTGGATCATGAAGGCCAAGGAACGCGGGGCCGCGCTTATGCACGTGGACCCGAAGTTCTCGCGCACGTCCGCCCGCTGCGATTTCCATGTGCCGCTCCGTTCCGGCACGGACATCGCCTTCCTCGGCGGCATGATACGCTACATCTTCGAGACCGACAGCTGGTTCAAGGAATACGTGGTGAACTACACCAACGCTTCCTTCATCGTCAGCAAGAGCTTCGGCTTCTCCGACGGTCTCTTCACCGGCTATGACCCCGAGACCCGCCGCTACGACAAGACGAGCTGGCGCTTCGAGCGCAACTCGTCCGGCGCTCCCCTGCGGGACGATACGCTCCAGCACCCGCGCTGCGTGCTCAACGTGATCAGAAAGCACTTCGAGCGCTACACGCTGGACAGCGTTTCCGCCACCACCGGCGTTTCCAAGGCCGACCTCGTGCGCGTGTACGACATCTTCTGCGCCACGGGCAAGCCCGACAAGGCCGGTACCATGCTCTACGCCCTTGGCTGGACGCAGCATACCGTGGGCGTGCAGAACATCCGTTCCGCCGCCATCATCCAGCTCCTGCTCGGCAACATCGGCGTATCCGGCGGCGGCATCAACGCCCTGCGCGGCGAACCTAACGTGCAGGGTTCCACCGACCATGCCCTGCTCTACGACAGCATCCCCGGCTACCACAAGGCCCCCGTGGCCTCGTGGCAGACTCTGGCCGACTACAACAAGGCCAATACGCCCGTCTCCCATGTGAAGGGTAGTGTGAACTGGTGGCAGAACCGCCCGAAGTACGTGACCAGCCTGCTCAAGGCCTGGTACGGCGACAGCGCCACCCCCGAGAACGACTTCTGCTACGGCCTCCTGCCCAAGCTGGCCGACGGCGAAGACTACTCCTATATGTTCATCATGGACCGCGTCTTCCAGGGCAAGATGCGCGGCGGCTTCATCATGGGCGTGAACCCCATGAACAGCTTCCCCAACACCCATAAGATGCGCAAGGCCTTGGATAATCTCGACTGGCTGGTCGTCACCGAGATACACAACTCCGAAACCTCCGACAACTGGCGCCGCCCCGGGGCCGACCCGGCCAAGATCAAGACGGAAGTCTTCCTACTGCCTTCGGCGCACCGCATCGAGAAGGAAGGAACCATCAGCAACAGCGGCCGCTGGCTGCAATGGTTCGACAAGGCCGTGGAACCCGAAGGCGAAGCCCGCAACTTCGGCAATTTCTGGGTTCCTTTCATCAACCTCATGCGCAAGATGTACGAGGAAGAAGGCGGGGCCTGCCCCGAACAGCTCCTCAAGATGCGCTGGTACGAAAAGTTCGACGCGTCTGACATTGCAAAGCGCATCAACGGCCAGTTCGAGGCCGACTGCGAAGTCAACGGCAAGAAGTACAGGAAGGGCCAGCAGGTCCCCATGTTCACCGCACTGAAGGCCGACGGTTCCACCTCGTCCCTCAACTGGCTCTACGCCGGAAGCTGGACCGAGGAAGAAGGCTGCAAGGCCAAGCGCCGCGATCCTTCGCAGACGCCCATGCAGGCAAAGATTGGCCTCTTCCCCAACTGGTCGTGGTGCTGGCCGCAGAACCGCCGCATCCTGTACAACCGTGCCTCCGTTGACCTGAACGGCCGCCCGTGGGACCCCAGCCGCGCCATCATCGAATGGAAGGACGGCAAGTGGGTGGGCGACGTGCCGGACGGCGCACAGCCTCCTATGGCCCAGAGCGGCGTGAAGCCCTTCATCATGACCACGGACGGCACCGGCCTGCTCTTCGGTACGGCCCCTGCCGACGGCCCCCTGCCCGAACACTACGAGCCTGCGGAAACGCCCATCAAGGAACATCCGTTCTCCAGCCAGCTCAGTTCGCCGTGCTACAAGTACCATAAGAGCGCCTACGACAAGATGGCTGAACCGGCCGACCCGGCCTTCCCCTACGTGCTCACCACCTACAGCCTCACCGAGCACTGGTGCGGCGGCGGTGGGACCCGCGCCGTGCCCAACCTGCTTGAGGCCGAACCCCAGCTCTACGTGGAAATGAGCCACGAGCTGGCAAAGGAAAAGGGCATCGCAAACGGCGACGGCGTCATCGTGGAAAGCCCGCGCGGTGCGGTGGAAGCCATTGCTATGGTCACCATCCGCATCCGGCCCTTCGAAGTCATGGGCCGCACGGTGCACCTTATCGGTATGCCCTTCGCCTATGGCTGGACCACTCCCGGCTGCGGCGATTCGACCAACAGGCTCACCATCGGAGCCTGCGACCCGAATACCACCATCCCGGAACTCAAGGCCTGCTGCGTGAACATCCGCAAGGCCAACAAGCTCACCGAGATAGCCTGAACCTGACGGGGTGAGGGGCGCCCGCCCCTCCCCCTCATCCAGCCCTAAGGAGAACGCGCTATGCCGAAAGCTTTCCTCATCGATACGTCGAGGTGTACGGCCTGCCGCGGCTGCCAGATAGCCTGCAAGGAATGGCACGACCTTCCCGCCAACGCCACGAAACAGCGCGGTTCGCACCAGAACCCGCCGGATCTCAATCCGTACAATCTCAAAGTCGTCCGCTTCCACGAGCACCTCGACGATCAGGGCCGTGTGATGTGGAACTTCTTCCCGGACCAGTGCCGCCACTGCGTCAAGCCTGTCTGCGTCACTATGGCCAACAAGGCCGTACCCGGCTCCATGATAAAAGACCCGAAGAGCGGAGCTGTGCTCGTTACGGAAAAGTGCAGGGAGATGGACGAGGTCGGCATCAAGACCGTCATCAAGTCCTGCCCCTACAATATCCCGCGCTACGACGCTGAAAAGAAAATGCTGGTCAAATGCGATATGTGCATCGACCGCGTTCAGGTGGGCCTTGAGCCCATGTGCGTGAAGACCTGCCCCACCGGCACTATGGCCTTCGGCGAACGCGACGAGATGCTGGCCCTTGCCAAGAAGCGCCTTGCCTCGCTCCTGCCGCGCTTCCCCAAGGCCCGTATCGTGGACGTGCCGGAAGTGAACGTGTTCTACGTGCTGGCTGAAGAGCCCGAGCACTTCCACGAATACGCCAGCTTCGGTTAGACCAGTCTAATTCAGAAGACGAACAGACAGCATCGAGGATACGCATGAAGCGACTCAGCCCCGCCGAGACCCTTGCCGAAGCCATGGAACGCCGCCCTGCCCTGCGGCCCATGCTCGAAGCGTTCGCCCCGCTCATGGAGGCACGCGGCTCTCTGCCCGAACGCCTTGCCGAAGCCGTGGCGCAAAGCGGCTTCCGCCTGCCCGATTGGGACGATGCGCGCGCCCAGGCCGGAGAACCCCTGCTTGCCTCGGCGGAGCTTTCCGCCCTCGCCCTGCCCATGCAGGAAGCGGCGAGTTCCCTGCTGCCCGTGCTCACCGCTGCGCGCGGCATGGCGGAACACGCCCCGGCGCTGACGGCCTTCTTCCAGCACGGGGACGTTCTGCGCGCCTCCCGCGCCCTGCTCGACGCCGATGCCGACAGCCTTGAAGCCCTTGCCGCCGAAGCCGGACTGCCGCCTGCCGTGCTGGCCTTCGCACTGGAAAACGTGCTTGGTGCAGTCGTCCGTGCCGCCGTGCTCTGCCAGTGGCCCGCCAGCCCCGACCGCCACTACGGCCCGGAAGATACGCCCGCCCCGTGGGACGAGCGCCCGGCCTCGTGGATGCAGGGCTTCTGCCCGGTCTGCGGTTCCGCGCCTTCCGTCTCCTATCTGGAAGAAAAGATCTTCGACGAGAAGAACGCCTTCGCTTCCGGGGGCGGCGGCAGGAAGCATCTGCACTGCGGCCTCTGCGGTACGGAATGGCATTTCCGCCGCGGGACCTGCCCTGCCTGCGGCAAGGAAGAGGAAGGCACGCTGGAGATGCTCCGCGAAGCCACGGGCGCGCGCGGCGAACGCGTGGAATGGTGTACGCACTGCAAGAGCTACTGCACCGGTGCCGACCTGCGCGAACGCGACACCCGCCCGGACATGGACGCCTTCCCTCTCTGCCTCATGCATCTGGACATGGCCGCCTCGGAACGGGGCCTCACGCCGCTGTATCCGGCCTTCTGGAATCAGTTCTAGCCCGGCACTGCCGGGATCCGCAGGAACGGCCACGCCGTTTCCCCACGGAGGACACATGAAATATCTACTTCCCCTTGCCCTTGCCGCCTCGCTGGCCGTCTGCGCCACGGCGCAGGCCTCGCCGGGCTTCCAGACCAAGGCGGACGGCCCCAAGGAAGAGCTGGTGCTCAAATCCGAAGGTACGCCGCACCTCTCCGTCGTGTTCAGCCACCAGTCCCATCAGGACATCGGCTGCGATACCTGCCACCACAAGCCCCGCTGTGTGATCTGCCACTTCAACCCCAAGGCTGAAAAAGCGCCCAACACCTCCTGTTCCGAGGCGGGCTGCCATCCCGACGTGGGCCGCTCCAAGGACGAGCAGAGCCGCTTCATGGTCTTCCATAAGCGCGACAGCCTGCGTTCCTGCTTCGGCTGCCACAGCAGTACCGGCAATTATGAAGGATGTACGCCCTGCCATAACGACAAGCAGGACATCCGCATCAAGTAACCATGCAAGCAACGCCGGGGGCGCGCCGTTCTGGTCTGCGTCCCCGGTCTTTTTTACCCTTTCCCCTCTTCCGCAATGACTGGCCTCGTACTCACAGGCGGGCGCTCCCTGCGCTTCGGGAGCGACAAAAGCCGCTTCGTCCTGCCCGGGGAACGGCAGGATATGCTCCTGCGCTCCCTTGCCCTGCTCCGCTCCGTGCCCGGTGTGGAACGCCTCGCCGTGTCCTGCCGCGCCGATCAGGCCGAAGGCGTGAAGGGCCGCATCCCGGCCGACGTGGCCGTGGTGGAAGACGCCCCGCACGAGATATCCTCGCCGTTCTTCGGAGTGATGGCCGCGCTCTCGGCCCTGCGCGAGCCGGTGCTGGTGCTCTCGTGCGATCTGCCGAGGATGAGGCCCGACCTGCTTTCCCAGCTTGTTGAGGCGCGCGCCCGTGTGCGGAACGCCCTTGCCCCAGGTCAGGAGCTTCCCCTGCGCACCACCTTCATCCATGCGGACAGGCGCGTGGAAACGCTGGTCTCCATCTACGAGCCGGAAGCCCTGCCCTTCATGGAAGAGACCCTGCGCTCCGGCAACTGGGGGCTGTTCTCCTCCATCCCGAGGACGAGGCAGACCCTGCTCCCCTGCCCGGACGAGGGCGCGTTCATCAACATGAATACGCCGGCGGACACGCGAAAAGCGCAGAGCCTGCCGAACTTCTAGCCTCTTTCAGCACAGCAAAGCCCCTGCGAAAACAGGGGCTTCTGTATTTGCTCGCTTCGCCCAGACGACAAAGAGCCCCTCGTGAGAAGGGCTCTTTCCCGGGTTCCCGGATTCGATCAGTCCCTGGAGCGGCTGTCCTGCGGCCCACCCCAGAGGGCTCCGGGCATCGTGGGAAATCGATGCCCGGAAACGTCGCTTACCAGGCGGCGCAGTAGATGGCGGTCACGGCGGCGTCGCTCATCTTGCGGGGGTTGGTGAGGCCGCAGGCGTCCTTCTGGGCGTTAGCGACCATGGTGGGAATATCGTCCATGCTCACATTCTTGCCGAACATATCGCCAAGGGCCTTGATGCCGCTGGGGATATCGACGTCGGCAGAGAGCTTCTTGATGGCGGTAACGGCGGCCATAGCGGCTTCGTTCACCGTCATGCCGTCGGTGTTTTCACCAAGCAGACGGGCTATGCGGCCGAAGCGGCGGCGGGCACCGATAAGGTTGTACTCGCAGACATGGGGCAGAAGGATGGCGTTGCAGAAGCCGTGGGGCAGGTCGTAGAAGCCGCCGAGCTGATGGGCCATGGCGTGGACGTGGCCGAGGCTGGCGTTATTGAAAGCCATGCCGGCAAGGTACTGGGCGTAGCACATACCTTCGCGGGCTTCCTTATCGTTGCCGTTGGCCACGGCGCGGCGCAGGAAGCGGTCGATGTATTCGATGGCCTTTTCGGCGCAGGCGTCGGTCATGGGAGTGGCGGCAATGGAAACATAGGCTTCCACGGCGTGGGTAAGAGCGTCCATGCCGGTGGCCGCGGTAAGACCGGCGGGCATACCCATCATAAGATCGGGGTCGTCGATAGCCACGCCGGGGGTGCAGCGCCAGTCCACGATAGCCATCTTCACCTTGCGGGAAGTGTCGGTGATGACGCAGAAACGGGTCATTTCAGAGGCCGTACCGGCAGTGGTGTTCACGGCAACATAGGGCGGGAAGGGATTGGAGGACTTGTCCACGCCTTCGTAGTCGTGGATCTTGCCGCCGTTGGCCACGAGGAAGCCCACGCCCTTGCCGCAGTCGTGGGAGCTGCCGCCGCCGAGGGTGAGGAGGCTGTCGCAGCCCTTTTCCTTATACATGGCGAAGGCCTCTTCCACGTTCTTGTCCGTGGGGTTCGGCACAGCGCCGTCGTACACTTCGTACTTCACATTGGCTTCATCGAGGATATCGGTGATGCGCTTCAGGATACCGCAGGCCACGATGCCCTTATCGGTAACGATGAGGGGATACTTGGCATCGCGGCAGGCGAGTCGGTCAGGAATCTGCTTGCAGCTGCCAGAGCCGACAAGCGTAACAGGGGGGATGTAGAAAGAAGTGATCTGACCAACATGCAGGTTCTTGACGTCGCCCATAAGAGTATTCCTTTGCTGGTTGCGGTTACAGTTGCAGGAAGATAATATTGTCGATTCGGGCAATATGCCTTTTCCGATGGTACGAAACTAGGGGAACTTTTTACGCTGGTCAACGCATAGCAGCTAAAATTAATATTCACAATTATGTGGTTAAACAAACAATTCATGTTAAAATTGAAAAATGAAGGCATTATGAAAAAATACGGCACTTAAAAATATTTCATTTCAAAAAGAACAACCTCGTTTTCATTTCAAAAATAGAGACTCATCCTTTTTCTACGCCTTTTTGTATCAAGCTTGTATCAAATGCGAACATACTTTTTTCTTCCAAATAAAGTTTCGACCTTTTGAATACTGTTTAACCGCACAAACCAACATCGGGAAACAGCCCTGCCCTTCGCCTTAACACGCTGAAAAGGCTGGCCTTTCCAAGAGAGACGGTTTCGAGGTCGCTCTTCCGGGCTTCCCCTCCCGCCTCATCCCCGGGCCTGCATCCGCTCCAGCCGCCTTCGTGATTCAGAGTTTTATATGGACGCCACCCTGTTTTTCGGCTATAAGAAACAATTCGGCGTTCCGCCAAAAGAAAAGCCCCTCTTCCCGGAAAAGAAGAAGGGCTTCCGTATAATCTCAGTTATACCCGCGACTTAGGCGGAGCCGAAAGCGGCACGGGGATGACGGCCTGAATGATATCCATCGTACCGTCCTCCTTCCACTTCCGCCAGCGCCGCCATGCGGTGATATGACTGCCCATACCGGCAGGAAGTTCATCCCAGCGGCACCCCGAGGACAGTACATAGACGACGGCTTCCAGCGTCTTTCTGGCATCGGCAGGCGGGCGGCCGCGCCTTGCCCGGGACGAGACGTAGGGCTGGAGCTGACGCCACTGGGAGCTGGTGACTTTGTAGGGCATGGGACTTTCCGCGAGATGAAGTTCCGCCGCAATGCCGGAGGCGGCGTACTTAAACGCATACGCCCGGAGTTTTTTCTGCGTCAAGAACGCGCAAAAACACTCACGATTTATGCCAGCCCCCTTTTTCCGTGACTGAACCATCCTTACCGGGCCTGCTTCACAAGGCTTGCCTCCCAAGGGCTGAAGGCGTATCATTTCTACCGGATTTCAACGCCGCCCCCTGCGGCAGACATATATATTAAGGAGATAGCAATGCGCGTCGTCACCGTTTCCACCAGCACCCGCAAGGGCCAGAAGAAGATCCCCCAGCCTCAGATCAACCTCATCGAGAACTTCGGCGTCGAGGGCGACGTCCATGCCGACGGTACGCACCGCCAGCTCAGCCTGCTTGCCATGGAAGATATCGAATACATGCGCGGCATCGGTGCCGATGTGAACCCCGGCGACTTTGCCGAAAACATCACCACCGAAGGCGTGGAACTGCACAAATGCCCGGTGGGGACCCGCTTCATGATCGGTGACGATATCGAACTCATGCTCACCCAGATAGGCAAGGAATGCCATGCCGGCTGTGCCATCCGCCAGCAGGTGGGCGACTGCATCATGCCCCGCCGCGGCGTGTTCTGCCGCATCCTGAAGGGCGGCGTGGTCAAGCCCGGCGACAGCTTCCGCGTGACCTTCAGCCCTGCCGTCCTGCCCCTCGCCTGAGCCTTCCCTGACCTTCTTGTTTAGGAGCCGAACATGGACTTCTCGCATCTCGACGCTTCCGGCGCGCCCCGCATGGTGGACGTGAGCGCCAAAACGGAATCGAAGCGCACGGCCATAGCGCGTTCCGTGGTGCATATTTCCGCTTCCACGCTGGAACTGCTCAAGGCCAAGGCCCTGCCCAAGGGCGATGTGCTCACCGTGGCGCAGATAGCCGGCATCATGGCCGCCAAGCGCACCTCCGAATTCATCCCCATGTGCCACCCGCTGGCCTTCACCCACACCGACGTGCGCTTCCTCGTGCGCGACGAGCCGCCTTCCGTGCTCATCGAGGCCTCGGCCAGCACCAGCGACCGTACCGGCGTGGAGATGGAAGCCATCATCGGCGCGCAGATAGCCGCCGCCACCATCTACGACATGGTGAAGGCCGTGCAGAAGGACGTGGTCATCGGCGACACCCGCCTCATCCTGAAGTCCGGCGGCAAGAGCGGCCTCTTCAAGGTGGAAGAGCCCCTGCTCTTCTCCGTGGATTCCACTCCCCTGCCCGAACCCCGCCCCCTTCCCGAAGCCTACGAAGGCGAAGGGCTGGCCTGCGCCGTGGTAACGCTCTCGGACAAGGGCTATGCCGGTGAACGCGAAGACAAGAGCGGCCCCGCCCTTGCGGCCCTGCTCGAAGGGCTTTCCCCTGCCCGGGTGCAGAGCTTCCTTCTGCCTGACGACCCTGCCGCCCTGCGCGCTCTGGTGAAGAAGCTGGCCGGGCTCGGCTGGGGCCTTATCGTGACCACGGGCGGAACCGGCCTTTCGCCGCGCGACACCACGCCCGAAGCCCTCATCCCCGAACTGGACCGCCGCCTTCCCGGCTTCGAGCAGGTGATGTTCGCCGAAGGCCTGAAGCACACGCCCCATGCCGTGCTTTCGCGCTGCCTTGCCGGAACGATCGGGACCAGCATGGTCATCGCCCTGCCCGGCAGCCGCAAGGCCGCGGAAGAAAACCTTTCCGCCCTTCTGCCCGTACTGCCCCACGCCCTTGAAAAGCTGAACGGCGACATGCGCGACTGCGGCCGCGCGTAGCCACTGCGAGCCCCCCATGAACGAACTCATAGACGCCCACGGCCGTGCCATACGCTATCTGCGCGTTTCCGTTACGGATCGCTGTAATCTGAGCTGCCGCTACTGCCGCGACAAGGATATGCCCTTCATCCCGCACGACAGCATACTGCGCTTCGAGGAAATGGAGGATATCATCGGCCTCATGGTGGGCATGGGCGTGAGCAAACTGCGCTTCACCGGCGGCGAACCCTTTGCCCGCAAGGGCTTCATCGGCTTCCTTCGCCGTATCCGCGAAGCGCATCCGCATATCGACCTGCGCATCACCACCAACGGCACTCTGCTCGGCCCGCATGTGGAAGAGCTGAAAGAGCTGGGCGCGCTGGTGAACCTCTCTCTCGACAGCCTCGACCGCGAACGCTTCGCCGCCATCACGGGCAAAGATCTTCTGCCCGAAGTGCTGGAAAACCTGCACCGCATGGCCGAGCTGGGCATTCCGCTCAAGGTGAACGCCGTGGCCATGCGCGGCCAGAACGAGGCGGAACTGCCCGCCCTTGCCGCCCTTGCCATGGATCACGCCATCGACGTGCGTTTCATCGAGTTCATGCCGATGGGGGAAGACAGCATCTGGTCCGACGCGCTGTTCTGGCCTGCGGCCGACATCCTTGCCGCCGCCCGCGAGCATTGGGATCTCCTGCCCTGCGACGAGCTGAACCGCAATGCCGAAGAGCGCGGCCCGGCCAAGCTCTGGAAGCTGAAGGACGGGGAAGGACGCCTCTCCAAGGGGCATTTCGGCCTCATCTCCTCGGTGACGCACAGCTTCTGCACGTCCTGCAACCGCCTGCGCCTCACCGCCGACGGGCAGATACGCACCTGCCTCTACGACGACAGGGAATGGGCCGTGCGCGACATCCTGCGCAAGGACGGGCTCGAAGCCGTGCGCCGCGTCATCCTCGACGCCGTGGCCAGCAAGCCCATCGGTTCGGAGATACTGGCCCGGAGTTCCGGCCCCGTGGCCAAGAAGCGCATGTCCGCCATCGGCGGATAATGCCCCGCTGAACAGGCATGGCCTGAGGCGGCTCAGTGCGGCACTTCACCTTCGAACTTCTCGAAGCGGAAGCGCTGGCGCACCTGCGGATACTTCGCTCTGTCCACCTCTTCCATGAACATGGCGTACGGGCGTACCCATGTTTCCCGCGTTCCGTACAGCGCGCGATAGACCACATAGCGCTCGTCCGTTTCGGAATGGCGGGCCCAGCTCACGATCTCGTACAGGTATCTGCACGGCTCCTGCCCAAGGGCCTCCTGCGAGAGTTCGCGCTTGAAATGCTTCACGATATCGCCGGGCTGGAAGCGCGGCCCCGTGTCCTTCCCGGGTATGGCGTCGTTCATGGCGTTTTCCTTTTTCTTGCTATTACGGCACAAAACAGCCCCGAAGCAAACGCTCCGGGGCTTCTTTCATTCTCAGTCACATCACACGAACATCGCCGTCAGCGTGGCCGCGAGTATGGCCGCCAGCACGGAATAGGATTCGCGCCCTTCGCCCCTGAGCAAGAAGAGCTGTACCGGCGTTGCCGCGATATAGACCAGCGCGCCTGCCAGCAGGCCGAGGCCGAGGGCCGACAGGGAAACCGTGACAGGCGTGATGCCCGTATAGACGCAGAACAGCCCCGTGTAGCCGCCCGTGAGCAGGATAGCTCCCCAGATATTGAAGATATTGCGCGTACTGAAATACATGGCCACCACGATGGCCGCATTGAACAGCACCCAGGCCTCGTAGGCGATGGAGGAACCCCAGCCCACGGCCGTGACCGTGCGCGCCATATAGCTCGGCAGGGCCATCAGAACGACAAGGAAAAGGACAAGCAGTATTCTCATCTCGACTCCGCATATGGATGTTCTTTCCTTCCTATCATGCCGGGGCGGCAGGCTCAACCGTTTTCCCCGGTCTGTCCCGGCACTCTTGGCGTTTTTTGTGTTAAAATGTTACATCCAGCGTTTTGCGCCTTCCAGCGACATTGCTTTCCCGGCATTTATTTCGTATCCTGAAAGGTAGGAAATCCCGAGAACGCTCGGTCGGCACATCATGCGCCGCCCTGCGCAATGCTCCGCAACGGCGGATAAGAAAGGAACACACCATGAAGAAGATCTATGTTGTCGGCCTCGCACTCACTCTGCTTCTTTCCGGCGGCTGCGCCAACATGAACAATATGGGCAAGGGCGCGACGTATGGTACGGCTGGCGGTGCGGCGGCCGGTGCTCTGCTCGGTCAGGCCATCGGCGGCAATACCAAGGCAACCCTGCTCGGCATGGCGGCCGGTGCCCTCATCGGCGGCGTTGCCGGTACGGGCGTGGGCTACATGATGGACAAGCAGGAACAGGATATGCGCAACGCTCTGGCCCAGTCCGAAGCCATTGCCATCCAGCGCGAAGGCAACGTGCTGGCCCTCACCTTCAGGAGCGACTTCACCTTCGCGGTGAATTCTGCCGCCATCCGCCCCGGCCTCGACAGCGAGCTCACCCGTGTGGCGCAGGTGCTGAACGCCTACCCGCAGACCACCCTCACCGTGGCCGGCCATACCGACAGCACCGGCTCTGAGGAATACAACCAGACGCTCTCCCAGAAGCGCGCCGACAGCGTGAAGAACGCCCTCGTCCAGCACGGCGTGGCGGCGTATCGCATCAACGCCGTGGGCTATGGCGAAAGCCAGCCCGTGGGCGACAACGAGACCGAGTTCGGCCGCCAGCAGAACCGCCGCGTGGAAGTGCGCATCAATCCCGTGGAGCAGGGCCAGTACCAGAACCAGCAGTATCAGGATCCTTACCCGTATCAGGGCCAGTACCAGCAGTACTAAGCCCTGCTGATAACGTTCGAAGGGGAGGTGTGGTTGCCATGCCTCCCTTTTTTGCAGGGGGCTTCCGTGTTCGCCTATCTCGGCATCTTCTCCTCGGCCTTTGTTTCCGCCACACTGCTTCCGGCGCAGTCCGAAGCCGTGCTCGGCGCGCTTCTCGCCGGGGGCGCACACTCCCCCGTTCTGCTCATCGCCGTGGCCACCCTGGGCAACACGCTGGGCGCGGCCACGAACTGGCTCTTCGGCCTGTACGTGAACCGCTTCAAGGAGCGCCGCTGGTTCCCGGTCAGGCCCGACAGGCTGGCGCAGGCCGAGCGATGGTATCGCCGCTGGGGCCGCTGGAGCCTGCTCCTGAGCTGGGCCCCGCTCATCGGGGATGCCCTCTGCCTTGCGGCAGGCGTCCTGCGCGAGCCGTTCCGCTCCTTCTTCGCCATCGTGCTGGCGGCCAAGCTCCTGCGCTACCTTGCCGTGGCCGCACTGGTGTTCAGTCTGGTGTGAACCTTCCCTCTCCCACGAAAAAAGCCCGAGGCGCGAACGCTCCGGGCTTTTCTGTTTGACGGTTATCCGATCTTAGTTGTTAGCGATGTAGGCAGAAAGGGGAGCCCAGGGCAGGATCTTGAAGAGGAACAGGCCGAGGAGAGCGCCGACGATGGGGCCGACGAGGGTCACGATGCCGTAGCCCCAGTTGGAGTCGGCCTTGTTCTTGATGGGCAGCACCCAGTGGGCGAGGCGGGGGCCAAGGTCACGGGCGGGGTTGATGGCGTAGCCGGTCAGACCGCCGAGGGACATACCGATGGACACGATGATGCAGAACACGATGATGTTGCCCTGAGCACCGACCATGCCGTTGACCTGGGAAAGGCCGAGGATGGCGAAGGTGAGCACGAAGGTACCCACGATTTCGCTGAGGAAGTTGCGGGGACGGTTGGGGATGGAGGGGGAGGTGCAGAAGCAGGCGCGCTTGAGCAGGGGGTCTTCGGTGGCGTCGAAATGGTCAGCGAAGAGGAGCCACATGAGCACAGCGCCGCAGAAGGCACCGGCCATCTGAGCCACGCAGTAGCCGAACACCATGGACCAGGGGAACATGCCGCCAACGGCGAAGGCGATGGTCAGAGCGGGGTTGAAATGCGCACCGGAGGAAGCGCCGAAGATGCAGACGGGCAGAAGAACGGCCAGACCCCAGGCGAAGGTGATCTGCACAGGGCCGGCGCCCTTGAAGCCGGAGCGGTTGAGGAGGACGTTGGCCACGACACCGTCGCCAAGAAGGATGAGGAGCATGGTGCCGAGGAATTCACCAATATAAGGCATGTCTGAGTACCTTTACAGAAAGTTAGAAAGTGGATGAGAACGCGCACGAAGGGAGAGAGGATGCTTCCGAGCACATCCAGACTCCGGCACAGGAAAGCACCGCGCATGAGAGGCTTCCATGCGTTCACGCTTTCCCGCCGTGCGGGAACGAGCTATGCGGGGCAGGCCCGCAGGGAAAATTCCCCCATCCCCACACGGAGATGGGGGAGAGTTTCATGGTTCAGGGCCGCTTAGTCTTCCTTAGCCCAGCCGTAGGCGCACTTCACAGCCTTCTTCCAGCCGCGGAGCTTCTTGTCGCGGTCGGCAGGAGTGATGGCGGGGCCGAAGACCTTGTCGATAGCCCAGTTGGCGATGACATCGTCCTTGCTCTTCCAGTAGCCGACGGCGAGACCGGCGAGGTAGGCGGCACCCATAGCGGTGGTTTCCACGCAGGTGGGACGGTTCACAGGAGCCTGGTTGATGTCGGCCTGCATCTGCATGAGCAGATCGTTGGCGGAAGCGCCGCCGTCCACCTTGAGGGCGGTGAGACGGATGCCGGAGTCAGCTTCCATGGCGCCGAGCACGTCGTAGGTCTGGTAGGCTAGAGATTCGAGGGTGGCGCGGATGATGTGGTAGCGGTTCACACCGCGGGTAAGGCCGACGATGGTGCCGCGGGCGTAGGCGTCCCAGTGAGGAGCGCCGAGACCGGCGAAAGCGGGAACCACGTAGCAGCCGTTGGTGTCCTTCACCTTGGAGGCGAAGTATTCGGAGTCAGAGGCGGAATCCACGACCTTGAGCTGGTCGCGCAGCCACTGGATGGCAGAACCGGCCACGAAGATGGAACCTTCGAGAGCGTAAGTCACCTTGCCGTCCAGGCCCCAGGCGATGGTGGTGACGAGGCCGTTCTTGGAGAACACGGGCTTGTCGCCGGTGTTCATCAGCATGAAGCAGCCGGTGCCGTAGGTGTTCTTGGCTTCACCGGCGGTGAAGCAGGTCTGGCCGAAGAGAGCGGCCTGCTGGTCGCCGGCGGCGCCGGAGATCGGGATGGGGCCGCCGAAGAGTTCGGCCACAGTCTCGCCGTACACGCAGGAGGAAGGCTTGGCTTCGGGCAGCATGCAGGCGGGGATGTTGAGGATAGAAAGGAGCTCTTCGTCCCACTTCAGGTCAACGATGTTGAACAGGAGGGTACGGGAGGCGTTGGAGTAGTCGGTCACATGCACCTTGCCGCCGGTGAGCTTCCAGATGAGCCAGGTTTCCACAGTACCGAAGAGGAGCTTGCCGGCTTCGGCCTTTTCACGGGCGCCGGGCACGTTCTCGAGGATCCAGCGGATCTTGGTACCGGAGAAGTAGGGGTCGAGCACAAGGCCGGTCTTGTTGCGGAAGGTGTCGTTCAGGCCCTTCTCGCGGAGGCTGTCGCAGAATTCGGCGGTACGGCGGTCCTGCCAGACGATGGCGTTATAGACGGGCTCGCCGGTTTCCTTATCCCACACCACGGTGGTTTCGCGCTGGTTGGTGATACCGATGGCGGCGATATCCTTAGCGGTAGCGCCCACCTTGGCGAGGGCTTCGGAAGCCACGGCATACTGGGTCAGCCAGATCTCGGAGGCATCGTGCTCCACCCAGCCGGGCTGGGGGAAGTACTGGGTGAATTCCTTCTGGGCGACGCTGCACATCTGGCCCTTTTCGTTGAAGAGGATGCAGCGGTTGGAAGTGGTACCGGCATCGAGTGCCATAACATACTTGGCCATGGGAATGTTCCTCCTGGATTTGAGCCCCGCAATACCTTCTGCGGCGCTATGATTTAAAAGAAAATCGGCAGTCCTCTTAAAAGAGCATTGCCGATATTATGCCTGTGTTCGTAAGCATGAGAACTTCTTTTCGTTTAGGTTGCATCGAACCATAGCTGACAGTTCTATACGCCCATAATGTTGCAATTCAATGACAATTTCAAGGGATTTTCCTCACAAAATGTGCATCTCTGCATATTCCGGCAGGCGCGTATCCGCTTGCCCCCCGTAAGGATGTTCCGCACAAGAGCGAAACAACACGACAAAATGGTTGAACCTCGGAGTATTCGAAATTCCTCTTTTTGTGGGCTTCCCCTCCTCCATGGAACAGCAAAGCCCCCGTACGCCGCAAAACGCGCAGAGGGCGAAGCAGGAAAAGCGTCTTCAGGCGGCCTCAGTTCCGGGACGGCCCCATCTGACTGAGCACGGCCCCCGCGAAAATGAGCACCGCCCCCAGCGTCTGCCACAGGCTCATGGTCTCGCCCAGAAGCAGGACGGAGAAAAGCACGGCGGAAAGCGGCTCCACGTAGCCGCACACGGCCACGGTCTGCACCGGGAGCCTGCCGATGGACGAGAAGTAGAGCCAGCAGGCATAGCCGGTGTTCACAAGGCCGAGCACAAGGATGAAGGGCCAGTCCCCGGCGGCAACATCCAGCGAGAGCCCCTGCTTCCACAGCAGGAAGGCCGACACCGTGCCCAGCGCCGCCACGAGCTGGAGCAGGGTGTTCTCCATGCCGGAAACGCCCCTCGCCTTCTTGTTGAGGGCCACCATAGCCACATAGCACAGCGCCGCCATGAAGCCGCAGAACAGGCCCCACAGCGATCCGCCGCCCGCCAGCGGCCCGTTGAGAAGCACCGCGCCTGCCGCCACCATGCCCAGAGCCAGCAGTTTCAGGCGGGTGAGGCTTTCCCCGAACAAGATGGGCGAAAGCGCCACAAGGATGACCGGGCCGCAGTAATAGGTGAGCGTGGCGAAGCTGACGCCTATCTGCGTGAAGGCCTCATACAGAAACATCCAGCTTGCGCCCATAGCCATGCCGGACGCCGCGATGAGCAGGGCGGAACGCTTCTCGCGCAGTATACCCAGCGGCTTCCGCGCCGCAAGGACGATAGCCCCCAGCAGGAGCGAGCCCAGCAGACAGCGCAGGAACACGATCTCGTAGCTGGTCAGGGCTATGCGGCTGGCAACGATACCGTTGGAACCGAAAAGAAGCAGGGAAAAAAGGTGCTTGGCAAGGGCGATGTTCATGGAGGCCTCTCCTCATGTCGTTGGGGAGACGTTAGCACCTTGCCGCCGTTATGAGAATACGGGGCGATTAAAGAAAATCGGCGGCCGTCCGAAGACAGCCGCCTCTTTTCGTATTCAGGCCAGAGCCTGAGCTTCGCCTTTAGGCCTTCTTTTCAGGAAGGAAGGAGGCGAGGATGCCGAGGGAAAGGAAGCCGACCACCACGCAGAGGGAGATGGTGGGAGGAATGTGGAAGTGCAGGGGGGGCAGAGCAACGAGCATCTTGATGCCGACGAAGGCCAGGATGGCGATGACGGACTTTTCAAGATGGCGCAGGTAGCGCTTCGCGGCGGCCAGCAGGAAGAACATGGAACGCAGGCCGAGGATGGCGAAGATGTTGGAGGTGTACACGATGAAGGGGTCGGGCGTGATGGCGAGCACGGCGGGCACGGAGTCGAAGGCGAACATCACGTCGGAGAGTTCGATCACCATCAGGCAGAGGAAGAGGGGGGTGGCGCGCCACACCAGCTTGCCCACGGGCTTTTCGGCGAGCTTCACGCTTTCCACGCTCTTCTTGGGAGCGTCCACGGGGGTGCCGTTCTCATCGGTGCGCACGAAGAAGTCGTGGCCGTGGAGGTGGGGATGGACGGGAACGAACTTCTGGGTCCACTTCACGGCCCAGTGGTGGGAATAGTCCACGGCTTCCTTTTCTTCATGCTTGTTCATGCCCTGGAACATCTTGAAGGCCGTCCAGAGGATGAAGAAGCCGAACGCGCCGAGGGCGTAGGGGCCGAAGAGCTTGATGAGGCCGGAACCGGCGGCCACGAAGGCAAGGCGCATGATGACCGCGCCGAGGATGCCGTAGTAGAGCACGCGGTGCTGGTAGGCGTCCTTGATGCCGAAGGAGGTGAAGATGGCCATCATCACGAAGAGGTTATCCACAGAGAGGGATTCTTCGAGCAGGTAGCCGGCGATGAAGAGCTGCATCTGGTCCGTGCCTTCGGTGAAGCCGATGTAGCCGGCGAAGAGGAAGGCCAGAGAGACCCAGATGGCCGTCCATTTGGCGGCGCTTTTGGCGGTGACGGGCTTGCTGTCGTCGTGGGAATGCAGGTCGTACCACAGGCAGCCGATAACGAGGGCGCAGAACACGCCGACTTCGAGGAGCGAGTGTCCAAAGATCATCATAAAAAAGATTCCTCCCGAATCTTTGAGCCGGAAGGAAACAAAAAAGACCTCCCGGCAATATCCATTGCCGCGAAGGTCTCACTCATCAGTTGGGCTGACGGCAATGCCAGCCGCGGTCCGCCGCGACATGCTGTTGACATTGCCCGGAGCTCTGGGCTCCAGTTACTCCCCTTTGCGTTGAAAGGACATTAGCCAAAAAGCGCGGCCGCTGTCAAGAATAATTTTCGATTTGCCAGCAATGGCCCAGCTATGTACTATGGATTATCTTGTCCATGCCCATGCCTTCCCGGAGTTCCCATGTCACTGCGCATCCTGCCTTCCCACCGGCCCGACCATTCCCAGCATCCGCTCATCGTCCGCCTTTCTTCCGGCTTCCGCCGTTTCCAGCATCGCTGGTATCACCCGGACGAGCCGCTGTTCCAGGAACTGAAGAGCGGGCAGAACCCGCTGGCGCTGGTCATCGCGTGCAGCGATTCCCGCGTCGATCCCGCCCTGCTCACCGACAGCCGCCCCGGCGACCTTTTCATCCTGCGCAACGTGGCCAACCTCGTCCATCCCTATGTGCCGGAAGGCGGGGCACTGAGCCAGAACGCGGCCATCGAATACGCAGTCAAGCACCTGAAGGTACAAGATATCATCGTCATGGGCCATGCCTGCTGCGGCGGCATCAAGGCTCTGGTGTCGGCACGGGCGCGCATCCTTGCCGGGGAATCCCTGCCCGAAGCCGACGAGGACGAGTTCATCGGGCCGTGGGTCTCGGTGGCGGTGAAGGCGCTGGAAAAGGCCGAAGAAGGCCGGAAGAGCGCCAGCCTTGCGGACATGGCCCGGGCCTGCGAACTGTGGAGCGTGCGCCTCTCGCTGGAAAACCTGCTCACCTTCCCGTGGGTGAAGGAGGCCGTGGCCGAAGGAAGGCTGGCCCTGCACGGCTGGTATTTCGACCTGCAAAGCGGCGAACTGCTCGAATTCGACCCGAAGGAGCAGGCCTTCCGCCCGCTGGTGGGCAGGCCGCATGGGCATGAAGGGGAAGCGCATCACGAACGCCGCCCCCGCGCCGAACACTGGGAGGCACACGGGGACGCGCTCTGGGCGCATTACGACAGCCGGAGCATGGAAGATTCCGGCTCCCACAGGGCGAAGAAGCACGAACGCACGCACGAGCATCACCGCGAGCACCTGCCGCGCGAACCGCACGGCCATGTACGGGGCAAGCACCATTAAAGGAAAAGGGCCGGAGTCCTGCGGGGCTTCCGGCCTTTGTCGTACGGGGTGAAGGGAGCTGTGAGCTCCGGCACTCAGCGGCGGTGATAGCGGTGCTGACGGTGTTCCCGATGGCGCTTTTCCCTCGCCTCTTCGCGCTTTTCCTCCCTGCGGTGCTGATCGTACAGATAGCCGCCAGCCGTACCGGCCACGCCGCCCAGAGCGGCACCGGCAAGGGGACTCTGATCGAGGACGAGGGCGCCAGCGGTACCGGCGGCCACACCGATGGCCGCGCCCGAGGCGAGATGCTTTTCCTTAGGAGTGCAGGCCGAAAGCGCAAGGGCGAACGCCGCAACGGCAAGAAGGGAAAGGAACTTTTTCATGGATTCTCCTGTGGTTGGGCTCTGTGCTGCTGCGAACGCAGCCAGCGTCAGCTCATGTCCTGCTTATGCCATAGGATGAGGATACTGTCACCCCGAATGAGAGGACATTAACACGGAAGGCCGGAGCCTGCCATGTACTCCGGCCTCTGCCGAGTGAGGGGCGGGCTTCCGGGCGCGGGGGAATGAGGCCGCCCGGAAGCCCTGTCGGGGGAAATATCAGCGCCAGCCGCGATGGTGGCGGGGCGGGCGGTGGCCATAGTGGCCGCCGTGATAATGGTGGCGATGGCCGTAATGGCTGTTGAGGGCGTAGCCGCCGACGGCACCGATGCCGCCGCCGATGAGCGCTCCGGCCAGCGGGTCGCCGTCGAAAGCGGCGGTGAGCCCTGCCCCGGCCACCGCGCCGATGGCGGTAGTGGCGAGCACGCGCTGTTCACGAGGACCGCAGGCGGTAAGGCCAAGGCAGAACAGGCAGATCAGGCAGAAGGAAATGAAGCGTCGCATAGGCCCTCCTTGTCAGGGCTTGGGGAAGCCGGGCTTCCCGGCCGCCCTTGCATCGGGGCGGCGGATATTCGAAGCGGAGATGCCGCGTTTTTTTTCATGCGGCGGGGCCAGAGGCTGCGGCCCCGGCCGCAGGAGCAGGGGAAGGAGGAGAGTTGGAAGAGGGGCTTCCCTTGATTTCAGATATACCTGCCCCGGCGGGCCATGTCACGTTATAAAGGCTTTCACATTCTTTCCCAGTCTTGGAAGCCTGAAAGGTATGTTGCAGAAAAATGCTTTGCGGCTGTCTGAAAGCCCGGGAACATGGTTGACGCGCCGGGCTTTTGCCTCTATGAAAAATGGATTGAGTACTCAAACAGTTTTTTTGGTCCGCATCACGAGGAGATCGCCATGCCTACCCAGATCCTTCACAAGGAAAAGCTCATCCCGGGCCGCACCAGCAAGCTCGTTCTGGACGCCCCGCATATCGCCGCCACGGCCCGCCCCGGCCATTTCGTCATCCTGCGTGTGGACGAACACGGCGAACGCTTCCCTCTTACCATTGCCGATACCGACAGGGAAAAAGGCACTATCACCATTGTGTATCTGGTTCTGGGCCGCTCCACGCAGATGCTGGAAGACCTGAACGAAGGCGATTTCATTCAGGATGTGTGCGGCCCCCTCGGCCGTGCCACCAGGATCGAGGAATTCGCCGCGCCCCGCAAGGTCATCTGTGTGGGCGGCGGTACCGGCGTGGCCGCCATGCACCATATCGCCAAGGGCCACCACGAAGCGGGCAACTATGTCATCGCCTGCATCGGCGCGCGCAACAAGGACCTCCTGCTCTTCCACAAGGAACTCTCCCTGTTCTGCGACGAGGTGCTCGTTTCCACCGACGACGGCTCCATGGGCATGCAGGGCATCGTGACCGACCTCGTGCGTTCCCGCCTCGACGAAGAAGGCGCGAACATCGCCGAAGTGGTGGCCGTGGGCCCCGTTCCCATGATGCAGGCCGTGGCCGACCTTACCCGTGAATACGAAGTGCCCACCACCGTGAGCCTCAACTCCCTGATGGTGGACGGCCTCGGCATGTGCGGTGCCTGCCGCGTGACCGTGGGCGGCGAAATGAAGTTCACCTGCGTGGACGGCCCTGAATTCGACGGGCACAAGGTCGATTTTGCCGAACTGCGCAGCCGCCTCGGCTCCTTCCGTACGCAGGAAGCCCAGGCCCGCGAAGAACGCCGCTGCACCTGCATGGACAAGCTTGCCGAGAAGAAGGAGGACTGAGATGAGCCAGACCGTTATGAAGGGCGCGAAGATAGCCCGCCACGAGATGCCCTGCCAGCCCGCCGAAGAACGCATCCATAACTTCAGCGAAGTGGCCCTCGGCTACACTGCCGAAATGGCGCAGGCCGAAGCCACCCGCTGCCTGCAGTGCAAGAAGCCGCTCTGCCGCCAGGGCTGCCCCGTGGATATCGACATCCCCGCCTTCATCGCCGAAGTGGCCAAGGGCGACCTCGACGAAGCCAACCGCATCATCTACAAGGCCAGCTCCCTGCCTGCCGTGTGCGGCCGCGTCTGCCCGCAGGAAAAGCAGTGCGAAGGCCAGTGCATACTCGGCAAAAAGGGCCAGTCCGTGGCCATCGGCCGCCTCGAACGCTTCGTGGCCGACAACGCCAAGCACGAATGCCCCACCGGCGTCATCCGTCAGGGCCGCAAGGTGGCCTGCATCGGCTCCGGCCCTGCCTCCATCACCTGTGCGGGCTACCTTTCCCGCCTCGGTGTTGACGTGACCATGTTCGAAGGCCTGCACGAGGCAGGCGGCGTGCTCATCTACGGCATCCCCGCCTTCCGCCTTCCCAAGGACGTGGTGGCCCGCGAACTCGACTGCCTGCGCTCCACCGGCGTGGACATCCGCCTCAACTACGTGGGCGGCCGCACCGTTACCGTGCAGAGCCTGCTCGACGAAGGCTACGAAGCCGTGTTCATCGGCGTGGGCGCAGGCCTGCCCTACTTCCTCGGTGTGCCGGGCGAGAACTGCATCGGCGTGTTCTCCGCCAACGAATACCTCACCCGCGTGAACCTCGGCCGCGCCCATTCCTTCCCGGATTACGATACCCCCGTGGCCCCCGGCAAGAACGTCACCGTGTTCGGCGCTGGCAACGTGGCTATGGACGCCGCCCGCACGGCCCTGCGCCTCGGGGCTGAAAGCGTGCATATCGTGTATCGCCGTACCCGCGCCGAGATGCCCGCCCGAGGAGAAGAGATCGAACACGCGCTGGAAGAAGGCGTGCAGCTCCTCGAGCTCTCCGCCCCCCTGCGCTTCATCGCCGACGAGGAAGGCCGCCTTTCCGCCGTGGAACTCCAGCGCATGGAGCTTGGCGAACCCGACGCTTCCGGCCGCCGCCGTCCCAAGCCCGTGGAAGGTTCCAACTTCGAACTGAAGACCGACCTTGCCATCGTGGCCCTCGGCACGCGCTCCAATCCCCTCATGCTGGACTGCACCCCCGGCCTCAAGCTCACCGAACGCAATTACATCGCCGTGGATGAAAACGGAGAGACCTCCATCCCCAATGTCTATGCCGGCGGCGACATCGTCACCGGCGCGGCTACCGTCATCCTCGCTATGGGCGCAGGCCGCCGCGCCGCCCAGTCCATCGCCAGGAAGATGGGGCTGGAATAACGGAATCAGGATGCCGGGCTCCGGGCAGGGCCACGCCGAAGGCCTTTCCCGGATTCCGGCACCACACCCCGTATTCTTGGCAGGAAAATCGGGGTGATTTTTCAAGGGCCGCCGCCTCTGCGTTCAACTGGGGCAGCGGCCCTCCTCTTTTTTCGGGTGCGGAGCCTCCGGAAGCCTTGCGGCACAGGAAAAACGCGATTTTTTCCCTCTTCCAGCCCCCTGCGCCCTTTCCCGTTCTTGACAGTGCGTTTTTTTCTTTTCAATAATATCGACTTGAAAAAATTTCCTCCCAAGGAGTGAACCATGTTCCGTCGTTTCCTTCTCGCCATCCTTCTCCCCGCCGTGATGGCCACTTCCGCTTCTGCGGCCGAAAAGATCTCCGTGGCCTGCAACCCCACCTGGCCCCCCATGGAACTGCTTGACGACAACAAGCAGATCGTGGGCTTCGACGTGGACATGATCCACGCCATCTGCAAGGAAGTCGGCCTTGAAGCCGAATTCCGCAACGTGGCCTGGGACGGCATCTTCGCCGGCGTTGCCGCCGGTTCCTACGACCTCGTGGCTTCCGGCGTGACCATCACCCCCGAACGCCAGAAGGCCTTCCTCTTCACCGAGCCCTACTACAACGTGAGCCAGATCATCGTCATGCAGAACGGCCAGTCCGCCAAGGGCTTCGAAGACCTCAAGGGCAAGAAGGTCGGCGGCCAGATCGGCACCACCGGCGTGTTCGTGGCCCAGAAGTGCGGCGTGGAATTCACCCTGCGTGAATACGACGACGTGGGCCTTGCCATGCAGGACCTTGTGAACGGCCGTATCGACGCCGTGGTGTGCGACTCCCCCGTGGCCCTCTACTACGCCAACAAGAAGGAAGGCTTCTCCGACGTGCTGACCGTTGCCTTCCGCACCGAAGCCAACGAACACCTCGGCTTCGTGGCCAAGAAGGAAAACAAGGACCTCATCGAAAAGCTGAACAAGGGCCTTGCCGCTATCCGCGCCAACGGCGTGGAAGCCGCCCTCAAGAAGAAGTGGCTCGGCGACTGATAGCCTGACGCCCTCCCCTATTTCCGCCGCTCTGTGCACCCCGCAGGGCGGCGGTTCTCTTTTGGTGTGCGCGCATTGACAGACTTTGCCTTGTCATTCATATTGATTCGGATTATACGTTTCGTTTCCCTGTTGGAATCGTGGGCTTCGTTTTGCCGAGCACCTGTTCCAATCAGGGTAAATTTGTAAGTATATCCTGAGATATCAGGATATTATTCTAAGGAGAATGCCTATGTTCCGCCGTTTCCTCATGGCCGCGATCCTTGTGCCTGCCCTCATGGTGTCTTCTGCTTTTGCCGCCGAGAAGATCACCGTGGCCTCTGACCCCACCTGGCCCCCCATGGAATTCCTCGACGACAATAAGCAGGTCGTCGGCTATGACGTGGACATGATCAAGGCCGTTGCCAAGGAAGCCGGCATGGAAGCCGAAGTGCGCATGGTCGCATGGGATGGCATCTTCGCCGGTGTGGCCGCCGGCAACTACGATGTCGTGGCTTCCGGCGTGACCATCACCCCCGAACGCCAGCGCGCCTTCCTCTTCACCAAGCCCTACTACGATGTCCAGCAGATCGTGCTCCTGCCCAAGGGCCAGAGCGCCGCTTCCTTCGAAGAACTGAAGGGCAAGACCATCGGCGGCCAGATCGGCACCACCGGCATCTTCGTGGCCCGCAAGAGCGACGTGCAGATGAACATCCGCGAATACGACGACGTGGGCCTTGCCATTCAGGACCTCATCAACGGCCGTATCGACGCCGTGGTGTGCGACTCCCCCGTGGCCCTCTACTACGCCAATAAGAAGGAAGGCTTCAACGACAAGCTTTCCGTGGCCTTCCGCGCCCCCGGCAACGAATCCTTCGGCTTCGTGGTGAAGAAGGGCCGCCAGGATCTGGTGGACAAGCTGAACGCCGGTATCGACGCCGTGCGCGCCAAGGGCATCGAAGCCGAACTGCTCAAGAAGTGGCTGGGCGACTGAGCCTGATGCCCGCAAGGGCCAACATTTTCCTGCTCTCAAGGCTTTGCCATGAATGAAGAAAACCAGAACAATATGCCTGCCGGCGTGGTTGCCGCCGAAGGCAAGATAGAAGTGCCCGCAGGCGGCATCAAGCTCTCCGAGGAACGCAAGGATTCCGTGATCAACGCATGGACCCTCGCCCTCGTGGGCGCTGTGGCTTCGCTGACCATACTCTGCACCGTCTGGCCCGATCCGTATCTGGACGTGCTGGCCTTCCTCCCGGGCGGCCTGGTCATCACCTTCCAGGTGACCATCCTGTCCATCCTCTGCGCCATCCCGCTGGGCCTCATCACCGGTCTCGGCCGCCTTTCGAAGAACCGCGTCATCAACCTCATCGCCTCCACCTACGTGGAAGTGATACGCGGCATTCCTCTTCTGGTGCAGATCTTCTACATCTACTACGCTCTGGCCAAGTTCCTGCAGGTCAGCGGCCTCACTTCCGCCGTCATCGCCATCAGCTTCTGCTACGGCGCGTACATGGGCGAAGTGTTCCGCGCAGGCATCATGGCCGTGAACAAGGGGCAGACCGAAGCCGCCCGTTCTCTGGGCTTCAACAAGGTCCAGACCATGATGTACGTCATCCTGCCGCAGGCCCTGCGCACCATCGTTCCCCCGGTGGGCAACGAATGCATCGCCATGCTCAAGGATACCTCGCTGGTCTCCGTCATGGCCATGCCCGACCTCATGCAGTTCGGCCGCAGCTACGCCGCCAAGACGTACCTCTATTTCGAGACCTACACCATCATCGCCCTGATCTACCTCATCATCACGCTGCTGCTCTCCAAGGGCGTCAGCATCCTTGAAGGCAGGCTGAACTACTATGACAAACGCAAGTAACGAGCCCATCATCCGCATCGAGCATGTCTGGAAGTTCTTCGGCCAGATGGCGGCCCTTCAGGACGTGTCGCTCAACGTGCACCGGGGCGAGAAGGTGGTCATCATCGGTCCGTCCGGCTCCGGCAAGTCCACCCTGCTGCGCTCCATCAACCGCCTTGAGGAGATCAACAGCGGCCTCATCGCCGTGGACGATGTGGACATCAACGACCCGAAGAACGACATCAACAAGATTCGTCAGAACCTCGGCATGGTGTTCCAGCAGTTCAACCTGTTCCCGCACAAGACGGTCCTGCACAACCTTACCATGGCTCCCATCAAGCTGCGCGGCATGGCTAAGCGCGACGCCGAGAACCTTGCCATGGAACTC
This sequence comes from Mailhella sp., assembly GCA_017408905.1. GTDB lineage: Bacteria > Desulfobacterota > Desulfovibrionia > Desulfovibrionales > Desulfovibrionaceae > Mailhella. The sequence goes on from JAFQTU010000078.1 coordinate 35,276, forward strand.
CTGAAGCGCGTGGGCATAGGCGACAAGGCCAACGTCTATCCCGCCATGCTTTCCGGCGGCCAGCAGCAGCGCGTGGCCATTGCCCGCGCCCTTGCCATGAAGCCCGAACTCATGCTGTTCGACGAACCCACCTCCGCCCTCGACCCTGAAATGGTCGGCGAAGTGCTGGACGTTATGGTGAACCTTGCCAAGGAAGGCATGACCATGATCTGCGTGACCCACGAAATGGGCTTTGCCCGCTCCGTGGCCGACCGTGTGGTCTTCATGGCCGACGGTCAGATCCTCGAAGTCGGCACCCCTGCCGAGATCTTCGATGCGCCCAAACATCCCCGCCTCCAGCAGTTCCTGAAGCAGGTGCTGTAGCAGGCAGAAGGAATGACGGGGCCCCCTCATGCCGCAGCGGCACGAGGGGGCTCTGCTTTTAACGCCGGAGGGCCTGCGCCCTCCTATCCCTTTTCCAGAAAGACGAATTCCAGTTCGTCCGAGACGGACTGCCGCCGGAACACGCGGTAGCCGTTCCGCTCGTAGAGCTCGAGGTTCCGCAGGCTCTTCGTGCTGGTGAAAAGTTCGAAGCGCTGCTGGGGGAAGCGTTCCTCTGCGGCTTTGAGCAGGGCCGTGCCGATGCCCCGCCCGCGCCAGTCCGGGTGGACGAACAGCTTCCCTATGGATACGGTGCCGCCCTTGAGGTGCGCCCGCACCGAGCCGAGGAGCCTGCCGCCTTCCACGGCTTTGAGGATGATGCCGGTGCGGTGTTCCTCCTGGACCTCTTCCAGCGTCTGCTTCAGGGGCGGGATAGGCTCTTTGAACATCGCGGCCTCGCTCTGGTAGCTGAGGCGCTGCAGTTCAAGGATATCCTTCAGTTCATCATAGCTGGCGCATGATATGTCCATCGTTCTGCTCCTTGCGCACTGCCGTGCTTTCGTATGCCCCCATGCGTACACGCTGGCGGGCGTCTTGGGAAGGGGCATTTTTCTTGGCGTCCTGCCGCCTCTGCTCCTTCAGCCGCCTTCCCTCCTCAGAAAACACTTCCCCCGCAGCCCTTCTCCCTGTATCATGGCCGTATGCAGGATATCCGCCTTTCCCCCCATCTTGAGCTCCTCGGCTCTGCGGCGCCCGCCCCGGCGGGCCGCGAAGGCCTTCTGCCTGCGAATAAATACCTCCCAAGGGGCTTATGCGCTTCTTGTCCTGCTCCCCGTATCGTGATACCCCTTGGACATAGCCGAGCGAAAGCCCGACTGCACCCAAGGCTAGGGCCTAGTATCCTGTTTTCGATGCTCTCAGTCATGCTCACAAACGGCAGGGATTCGACTTCGCGGGACGAGAAAAGGCGCTTCCAGAAATGAAATCTGTCCTTCTTCGCTGTTATGGATGCTCCCGGATGCGTTCATATCATTCCTGAAGAACGCTCTCCCCGTGCCCCGCTATCCTTCCAAGACGTTCATCCATTTTTCCGCCACGTAAAGGAGCTCCGCCATGTCCCGTGAAAAGCTTATCGCCAAAGACCTTCTTTCCATCAAGGCCGTGTTCTTCCGCCCCGACGAACCCTTCACCTGGGCCAGCGGCATCAAGAGCCCCGTGTACTGCGACAACCGCCTTACGCTGACCTCCCCCGAAGTGCGCAACGACGTGGAAAACGGCCTTGCCGAGATCGTGCGCGAAGTCTATCCCGAATGTGAAGTGCTCATGGGAACCAGCACCGCCGGTATCGCCCATGCCGCCATCGTGGGCCACATCATGGGCCTGCCTATGGGCTATGTGCGCTCCAGCGCCAAGGATCATGGCCGCGGCAACCAGATCGAAGGCCGCCTCGAACCCGGCCAGAAGGTCGTGGTCATCGAAGACCTCATCTCCACCGCCGGTTCCGTGCTCGACGTGGTCAAGGTCCTGCGCGAAGCCGGTGCCGAAGTGCTTGGCGTGGCCAGCATTTTCACCTACGGCATGAAGAAGGGCCTCGACCGCATGGCCGAAGCCGACGTGAAGAACGTGAGCCTCACCAACTTCGACGTCATTGCCGAAGTGGCGGCCGAAAGCGGCTACATCCGTAAGGAAGACGTGGCACGCCTCATCGCCTTCCGCAACAACCCCGCCGACGAGAGCTGGATCGGAGCGTAAGATGGACAGCCTCATCGATATCCGCGACCTTTCCACGCAGGAGATCGACGAGCTTCTTGCCGTTGCTATGGACATCATCGCAGACCCTGCGAAATATGCCCAGAAATGCCGCGGGAAGAAGCTGGCCACCCTGTTCTTCGAGCCTTCCACCCGCACCCGCCTCAGCTTCGAGGCCGCCATGTACGAACTCGGCGGCAACGTGCTGGGCTTCTCCGAAGCGCAGAGCTCCTCTTCCGCCAAGGGCGAAAGCGTGTCCGACACGGTGAAGGTGGTGGGCTTCTATGCCGACATCATCGCCATGCGCCACCCCAAGGAAGGCGCGCCCTATGTGGCGTCCATGAAGGCCGGTGTGCCGGTCATCAACGCGGGTGACGGCGGCCACAACCACCCCACGCAGACCCTTACCGACCTGCTCACCATCTGGCGTGAAAAGGGCCGCTTGAACGATCTGACCATCGGCCTCTGCGGCGACCTCAAGTTCGGCCGCACCGTCCATTCGCTCATTGCCGCCATGTCGCGCTACACGGGCATCAAGTTCGTGCTCATCTCGCCCGACGAACTGCGCCTGCCCGGCTATATCCGCAAGGATGTCATGGAAAAGAACGGCGTGCCCTACGAAGAGACGGCCGACCTCGTGGAAGCCCTGCCCAGCCTCGACGTGCTCTACATGACCCGCGTGCAGAAGGAACGCTTCTTCAACGAGGCCGACTACATACGCCTGAAGGACAGCTATATCCTCACGCCGGAGAAAATGCAGGAAGCCAAGGCCGATATGTGCGTCATGCACCCCCTGCCCCGCGTGAACGAAATAGCCGTTGCCGTGGACGACGACCCGCGCGCCGCCTATTTCCGCCAGGCCCTGAACGGCAAGTACGTGCGCATGGCCCTTATCCTGAAACTGCTGGGAGTGAAGTAAATGATCATCGACGCCATATCCAACGGCATCGTTCTCGACCATATCACGGCCGGGCGCAGTATGGAGCTGTACCAGATCCTGAAACTGCATAAGCTGAAGTGTTCCGTGGCCGTGCTCACCAACGTGCCCAGCCGCAAGATGGGCCGCAAGGATATCATAAAAATAGGCGAACTCATCGACCTCGACCTCGATGTGCTCGGCTACATCGACCCCGGTATCACCGTGAGCATCGTCCGTGAAGGCAAGCTCGACCGCAAGTTCACGGTAGAGCTGCCCGAGCGCGTGGTGAACGTGATCAAGTGCAAGAACCCGCGCTGCATCACTTCCACGGAGCAGGAGATACCGCACATCTTCAAGCTGACGGACAAGGAAGAGCGCGTCTATCGCTGCATGTATTGCGAAAGCCGGGCCAAAGGCAAGGATTAGACCAGTCTTATTTTCCGAACGAACGGGGCGGCTTCTCTGCGAGGCCGCTCCTTTTTCCGTCTAAGCCCTTGACAATGCAGGCGTCACAGGGCATTTTCGCCAACGGTCGGACAAGCCGGCCAGCATGGAGTATGCTATGATCATCGACACCTTTGAACGAGCCCTTTCGTATGACCTCGGCCCCCTGTGGGAACGGGTGTTCCCGGAATTCCTCAGGCTCCATGCGCAGGGCGAGGCTCTGGCTCTGGGCCGCTATGAACTTGGCGACGGCGTTTTCATCAACGTGGAGGAATACGCCCCCAAGGAATGGGAAAAGGCCCGCTTCGAAGGCCACGAGAAAATGGCCGATGTGCAGACACTCCTCATGGGGGACGAGTACATCGACATCATGGCACGCGGCGCGGAAAGCGAACTGGGCGGCGAGTCCGAACGCTTTGACGAACGCGACCTGCTCTTCTACAAGGGCAAACCCGAAGTGCCTACCGTGCGCTTCCACCTCAGGCCCGGCCTTTTTGCCCTTATCCTGCCCGGAGAAGCGCATCAGCCCTGCATGAAGGCTTTCAGCGGCTACGCCCGCAAAATGGTCATCAAGATACCTGCCGATAAGCTCACGGCTCCCCGGCCCTGAGCCCTTACTCCGCCTGCCTGCGCAGGCACAGCCCCCGGTTTTCCCGGGATTTGTCCAGCCCAACGCGGCTTAGTTTCAGGAGAAAATATGGACGTTTTTGATCAGGCGACCGAACTGGAGCGCATCGAGCGCGAATCCGCTCTGCGTCAGGCGGCGGCCGGCACTTTTCAGGAAGGCCCTGAATGGATAGACGGCAAGCCCTGCTGCCGTGAATGCGGCGAACCTATCCCCGAAGCACGGCTCAAGGCCATACCCGGCGTGGGCCTGTGCCTTTCCTGCCAGCAGGATTGGGAAGAAGGCCGCATGTGATGCCGCAGAAGGCTTGAATGTTCGTTCGCTGATGAAAGAGCCGCCGTATCCTACGAGGATGCGGCGGCTCTTTTCGACTACTTGAGTTAGATATGTAAAACTTCTATCCAGCGCTGGTGAGCTTGAGCCCCACGATGCCGACAAGGATGCAGAAGATGCTGGCCAGCCGCCAGAACTCCGCAGGTTCCTTGAAAACGAGGATACCGATGATAGCCGCTCCCACCGCGCCTATCCCTGTCCAGATGGCGTAGGAAGTGCCCAGCGGCAGGGTGCGCATGGCAAGGGCAAGGAGCCATACGCTGAGGGCCATTGTCGCAAGGGTGAAGACAGCCCAGCCAAGGTGGGAAAAGCCGTGGGAAAGCTTCATGCCCACGGCCCAGCACATTTCAAATATTCCGGCAAGAAAAAGCCAGCACCATGCCATACGGCCTCCGCAAACGTCTGTCGGGGCCGTCCCCGGTGAGAAGCAGATGCCCCGGGTCGTCCCGGAGCAGATTGGTTTTGGGGAACGCTGCCATTCCACCAAGAAACGGTTTCAAAAGAGAAGGGATGGTCTCTGAGGAAGAGGAAGGCTTCTTCCGCGCCTCCAACACATCCCCTCTGCAACGCCGACTCGAAGGAACATCAGTTTTCCCACTTGCCCTTGGCGTAGCGCGGCATTTCGGTGAGGCGACGCACGTTGACGCACTTCCACGGGCCTTTGAGCGCGGCCTTACGGGTCTTGCCTTCGCACTCATACGTCATTTCATGATAGCGCAGGCGGGCGACATACTGGAAATGCTTGCTCTTGCTGGGGCGCACTTCCGCCGTCACGCTCGAAGGGTCTATCTCGGTGAAGCGGGCAACGTACTTACCGCCCTCGCGGGTCACTTTAGGCTTGGCACGGTTGACGCTCAGGCGCTTGTTGGCCTTTTCTACGTAGCTGAAAACAAAGACGTTCAGCTCTTCCTGAATCTGTGCTTCGCTCTTCTGGGCGGGGCGCTTCCTGGCGTCGGCATCGCAGGGAGCGAAGGCCGTGGCCACGCAAAGGGCGAGGCACAGAAAAAATCCTTTTATCATTGCTGGTTCTCCGTGAACTACATCTGCGGACAAGCGAGAAAGGCCCAGCACAAAGCCGGGCCTTTCAGTGAATGTCAGTTCATTTCAACGTTTAGTTGAAGATGAATTCCACGCGGCGGTTCAGATAACGGCCTTCTTCGGTGGCGTTATCGAACTTGAAGGACTTGCCCATGCCGACGGCATTGATGGTGGAAGCGGGAACGCCCTGTTCCACGAGGTAAGCCTTAACAGCGTTGGCGCGGTTCTGAGAGAGCTTCTTGTTGTAGGCGTCGGTACCGATGGAGTCGGTCCAGCCTTCGAGGGTGATGTTGACCTTCTTGTCCTTGAGGGCAGCGGCGGCTTCATCGAGCACGCCCTGAGCCTTGGCGTCGAGGGCATAGGAGTTGAAGGCGAAGTTCACGCCGTGCAGGACGAGGGCGTCTTCCACGCCTTCGCCATAGAACACGTCGGCCACGAACTGGTTGAGAGCCTTCTGGTCGGCCAGCAGGTCGGAACCCTTCACGGACACGGAGCAGTCCTTGAGGCCGGCGATCTGGTCGAGCACAGCCTGACCTTCCTTGGTGTCGGCGAAGGACACGACATGGAAGCAGAGGCCGGGCTGGGCCTGATAGATGGAAACGACTTCGGCCACGGGGTCGAGGCCTTCGTTGTTGGCGCCGTCAGAAGCGAGCACCACGGCAGTGGGGCGGGCCATGTTGGCGTAGCCGGCGGCGAGAACGTGCAGGCCGTCACCCATCGGGGTCATTTTACCGAAGATCTCGCCTTCGGTCTTGAGGCCGGCAATGCCGGACTTCATGGCGGCGCGGTCGAAATCGCCATAGGCGGTCACACCGGCGGCGGGAGCCACGGTATGGGCGGAACCCTTGTAGCCGAGGTCGGGCAGGGCTTCCACGATGGAGGTGAGAACCTGCTTGGCACCGGCGGCCTTGGTCATCTTGGTGCCTTCCATTTTCATCATCATGGAGCCGGACTGGTCGGCCACGAGGTCGAAGCTGTCCACCTTGCGAACGAGGTCGGCAGCCTGAGAAGCGGAGGCCAGGCCCATAACCAGAGCAAGTGCCATCAGAGAAGTACGGATTTTCATGGGGGAATCCTCCTATGAAAAAATGTTAGAGCAAAATCGGATAATTTTTTCTTACCAGCTAACCACTAGTGAAGCAAGTAGAAAACTATGGAATAGAACGAAAAAAGCCTTGCGGCATGGCCGATCCCGCCCATGCGCCCGCATGACGTTCGGGAATTTTTCTTTCACAGGCTCATAACGGTCTGGCATCGCCCGCCTTTCACCTGCGAACCGCGAACGCCCCAGCGGGAAACAAGGGCTGGGGCTCGTCCTTCCTGCCAGCTTCCCGCCGTATCAAGGCAGAGCTCCTAAGCTCCCGTTCCTGCTGGATATGCTTCCGTCAGCCCTGCACGGCCTCTTCAAGGATGCCAAGCACGGTGTCGGTCTCTTCCGCGCCAAGCTGCCCCGGGGCGCTTTCTTTCCCTACCTGAACGAAGGTGGCCGCACTGCCGAAGCTCTGCCCGCACACGCGGCTGACAGCCCCCAGCGCCCCCATGCTCATGGTGATGACAGGGCGGCTGGCGTAGTTTGTGGTCATGTCTTCCGTGGCGGCAAGCAGGGTCAGCACGTCGGCGCGGCTCTGCGGCATCACGGCGGCCTTCAGGATGTCCGCGCCAAGTTCGTCCTGCATCAGGCGCAGGCGGCGCACTATCTCATCCTTCTCCGGCGTGGCTTCGAAATCGTGGAAACTGGCTATCACAGGGATGTGGCGGCTGTGCGCATACTCGATAAGCTCGGCGGCGCGGCCCGACTTGTGGAAGGCCTCGATATCGATGAGGTCGATGTTCCTGCTGTCGCACAGCGCCTTGACGAGCTGGGCGTATCCCTCGTCGCTGATGGGGCAGGAGCCGCCCTCCTCCACGGTGCGGAAGGTGGCGATGAGCGCCACGGGAATGACCGTGCGCAGGCCCGCCAGCGATTGCAGGATATACGGCAGGTCGGGCATCAGGCCTTCAGGCGTTTCCACCACGGCGTCCTCGAACATATCCAGCCGCCATTCCGCCAGCTCCACGGGCAGGTCGGCCAGCGAGGTGGCCGTATCCATCACGCCGTCGATGCTGGGAGCGGTGATGGGGGCAATGATGCAGGGGCGGCCTTCGCCTATCTCCACATATCCGATGCGCACGGTCTGCATGGCAGTCTCCTTCTGTGATATCCCCTGTTGTCCCCGCTCGCTTCCCCTTTGTCAAGCGGGAAAAGGAGGCTTCGGGCATTGACCAGAGGCCCGCCGCCGCGCTATTTTCAGAGGAACGACATCACTCAAGGAAGCTGACGCATGATGAAAGCCCACGGCCTGTCCCCCAGCGTTCCGCAGCTGCGCGAACTGCCCATCGGTCTCTTCGATTCCGGCGTGGGCGGCATGACCGTACTGCGCTCCATGCGCGAACAGCTCCCCAACGAATCCTTCCTCTACCTTGGCGACACCGCCCGTATGCCCTACGGCACGAAAAGCGTGGAAACCGTGCGCCGCTACGCCCTTGAAGCCGCCGCCGCGCTCAAGGCCCGGGGCATCAAGCTCCTTGTCATCGCCTGCAATACGGCTACGGCCGCCGCGCTGCCCCTCCTGCGCGAAACCCACCCCGACATCGACATCGTGGGCGTGGTGGAACCCGGAGCCGAAGCCGCCTGCCGCGCCACCAAAAGCGGGCATATCGCGGTCATCGCCACCAGCGGCACTATCCGCGGCCGTGCCTACGAAGAAGCCATACTGCGCCGTATGCCCGATGCGCGCATCTCGGCCCTGCCCTGCCCCCTCTTCGTGCCTATGGCCGAAGACGGGCTCATCAGCGGCCCGCTGGCCGAAGGCATGGCCGCCCGCTACCTCGACCCTATCTTCCGCGACCCGCGCGAACAGGGCCTTGACGTGCCGGACACCCTTGTGCTGGCCTGCACCCATTTCCCGCTCCTGCGCAGTGCCATTGCCCGCGTGGTCGGCGAAGGCGTCACCCTTGTGGATTCCGCCAGCAACACCGCCCGCGAAGTACGCAGCCTGCTCAAGGAAAAGCACCTCGCCCGGGGGGCTGGCACATCGGCAGGCATGTCGCTCTGCCCGGGTTCGGTACGCTTCCTCACCACGGACGACGTGCCGCGCTTCACCCGCCTTGGCGAACTCTTCCTTAATATGTCCATCGCGCCCTGCACCGTCGAACAGGTGGAACTCTGATGCCGCGCCTCAAACTCACCATCGCCTATGTGGGCACGCATTACCACGGCTGGCAGATACAGGCCCTTGCCAACAAGGAAGACCCGCCTACCGTGCAGGCCTTCGTGGAAGCCGCTGTGGAGCACGTGGCCGGGCAGAAAACGCACGTCCAGTGCGCTGGCCGAACCGACACCGGCGTCCATGCCGATGCGCAGGTGGCCCATTGCGACATTCCGGAAGACCGCGTGAACGTGCGCTGGCAGCTTGCGCTGAACACGCTTCTCCCGCGCGACATCCGCATCCTCGACGCCCGCATCGTGCCCGATGACTTCCATGCCTGCTTCAGCGTGAAGCGCAAGATCTACACCTATTCCCTGTGGCTCGACCATCTGTGCACGCCGCCCAAGCTCTACCCCTTTGTCTGGGCCTGCGGCCCGCTGGACATGGACCGCTTCGACGAGGCCGCCCGAATGCTGGAAGGCGAACACGACTTCGCCGCGCTCCAGAACGCAGGTACGCCGCACAAGAGCACGGTGCGCACACTGTACAGCATCACCCGCACCCCGCGCCGCACTGCCGAAGCCGCCCTCCCGCCCGGATGCCTTCAGGTGGACGTACGCTTCGAAGGGAACGGCTTCCTCAAGCAGATGGTGCGCAACCTCACGGGCCTTATGGTGGCCTGCGGCCGAAGAAAGTTCGACCCATCGAACATTCCTGCACTGCTGGAATCCGGCGACAGGCGGCGCGCCCCCTTCACCGCACCGCCGCAGGGGCTGACCATGACGAAAATCTGGTACGAAGGCGAACCCATGCCTGAGGGCTGGCAGAGCTAACGGAATCCCCCACTAAAGGAATCCCCATGGAAAAGAGCATCACCGTCCTTCCCGAAGAGGCCGACCTGCGCCTCGACCGCGTGCTTGGCCGCCTTGTGCCCGACATGGGCCTGCGCGGACGCCGCCGCCTCTGCGAACTGGGCCTCGCCCTTGTCAACGGGCGCCCTGCCAAGGATTCCAGGAAACTGCGCGAAGGCGACGTGATAAGCCTTGCCGAAGGGGGAGACTCCCCCACTGCCGAACGCGTTGAAGCCCCTGCGGCCCGCGCTCCCGGCGAGGCCGCCCCGCTCTTCCCCGAAGACAGGCCGCGCGTCATACGCCGGGGCAGGCGCTTCGCCTTCCTGCACAAGCCTGCGGCCATGCACACGGAATCGCTGGCCGGAAAACCCGGCGACAGCCTGCAGTCCCTTCTGCCCCAGCTCCTCGGCTCTCTTCCGGGCCGCGTGCGCCTGCTGAACCGTCTGGACTACCCCACCTCGGGTCTCGTCACCGTGGCCCTCACCGAAGAGGGGGTGCATGATTATCAGGAATTTCAGGACGCCGGGCAGACTGAAAAACGCTATCTCGCCCTGCTCGAAGGCGAGATGGAACACGGCATGCTGGCCGATCAGCGCCTCATCCTCAAGCATCGTGAGCGCGTCCTTGTGGAGCTGATGCGCCACCCCGACCCGCGCCGCCATACCGTCGTCGATCCGCTGGCCATACTGGAGCTGGCCCCGCTGATGCGCCGCCTCGGCCTCGACAGGCTCGACTGGCAGGGCACTCCCCCGCGCTCCGTGACCCTTGCCGGATGCACCATCCTGAAAGGCGCTCGGCATCAGATACGAGCCCACTGCTCGGCCCTCGGCTTCCCCCTTCTGGGCGACCGGCGCTACGGCGCGACCTTCCACCCCGCAGAACAGGACGGCGAGACTTTCTTCCTGCACCACGCCTGCCTGCTCCTGCCGGGCATCGAGACCAATGTCATCCCCGCATGGCTCGGCCACCTCGGCAGCGGTGCCGCACGGGAAGCTGAGATCTGGATGATGGAATAAGCTTCCCCCGCCTCCCCAGCAAGCTTATATTACAGCAGGCTTCCCTGCCCGCTGCCGCCGTACATCCTCTGCAAATGCTTGTAGGCCTTGGGGGTGGCTACGCGGCCGCGAGGCGTGCGATTGAGGAAGCCGCACTGGATGAGATAGGGCTCGTAGATATCCTCGATGGTGCGTATCTCTTCGGAGCAGGCCACGGCAAGGGTCTTCACGCCCACAGGGCCGCCGTTGAAATGGTCGATGAGCACAGTCAGGATCTTGCGGTCCATCTCGTCGAGCCCGGCCTCGTCCACATCAAGGCGCGAAAGGGCCGCCCGGGCCTGTTCGCCGTCCACCACGCCCTTGCCGTACACGGCGGCGAAGTCGCGCACGCGGCGCAGGAGGCGGTTGGCAATACGCGGCGTACCGCGGGAACGGCGGCCTATCTCCAGCGCGCCCTCGTCCGTCACGTCCACGCCGAGGATACGGGCCGAACGCTTCACCACGCGGGCCAGCTCTTCAGGCGTGTAGAATTCCAGACGGTTCACGATGCCGAAGCGATCGCGCAAAGGCGAGGACAGAAGGCCGAGGCGGGTAGTCGCGCCCACGAGCGTGAAGGGCTCGATGTCCAGCTTCACGGTGCGGGCCGCCGGGCCCTGCCCGATGATGAGGTCGAGCGTGAAGTCCTCCATAGCCGGATACAGCACTTCTTCCACGCTGATGGGCATACGGTGTATCTCGTCCACGAAGAGGATATCGTGCCGGGAAAGGTTGGTGAGGATGGCCGCAAGGTCGCCGCTGCGCTCCAGCACCGGGCCGGAAGTGGTCACAAGGTTCACGCCGAGTTCGGCCGCCATGATGCGGGCCAGCGTAGTCTTGCCGAGGCCGGGATTGCCGTAGAACAGCACATGATCCATGGCCTGCCCGCGCTCCTTGGCGGCGTTCAGATAGACGCGCATATTGGCGCGAAGCTCTTCCTGACCGATGAAATCTTCGAGGCGCTGGGGGCGTATGGTCTCTTCCCCGCAGTCGGGAACCATGCTTTTAGGAACGAATTCTGCCATTTACATCTTTCCTTTGCCCACAGCCTTGAGCACGGCGCGCAGGGCTTCGCCCACGGAGAGGTCGGGGTCGGCGGCAAGGGCTTCTTTGAGAAGGGGGCCTGCCATGTCTTCATCATAGCCGAGGTTGGCAAGGCCGGTGAGGGCATCGCGGTACACGGTATTCGCCGGAGCGGAAGCGGACGGGGCCGAGAGCGACACCGGGCCGTCCCCGGGCTTGAGCTTGTATTTCAGCTCGAGGAATATCTGCTGGGCCGTTTTCTTGCCGATACCGGGCACACGGGTGAGGGCGTTGGCGTCGTCTTCCGCCACGATGCGGCGCAGGTCGTCGGGCCGGTACTGCGAAAGTATGGCAAGGGCTGTGCGCGCGCCCACGCGGTTGATGCCGCGGAGCAGGACAAAGGTCTGGCGCTCATCCCAAGTGGGGAAACCGAAAAGCTCCTGCGCGTCTTCCCGCACGATGAAGCTGGTGAAGAACGAGGCCATGCCGCCCTGCGCCGGGAGCGACGCAAGCGCGTGTTCGGGCAGGAAAATCTCGTAGCCCACACCGCCAGCCGTGACCAGCACACAGCTAGTCTCGGCGCGTTCAAGAAGGCGTCCTTCGATATAGGCGAGCATGGAACCTCCGGCGTTTCGCGTAAAAATCACACAACCATGCGTAATAAAAGTACATTATCCAACTGTTTAAGTTACTTGATTTGCGGCGGAAAATCAAGGAGCAATGGCGCATGCCACACGAGGCGGGCTTTCCGGCTATTCTCTTATTGAGAATGATTGCAAAAAAATGACTTGCGACCTATATAAAGGGCAGGCACATAAGGAGTGTTCGCATGGCAGAGAATTTCCTGCATTTCATGGCCTCGCAGGCCGAAAGGCGCATAGCGCAGGCCCAGAAGGAAGGCGCGTTCGAGCACCTTCCCGGAGAAGGCAGGCCCCTCGACATGGAGGACGACAGCCATGTGCCGCCCGAACTGCGCATGGCCTTCAAAGTGCTGAAGAACGCAGGCTACGTGCCGCCCGAGATAGCCGACCGCAAGGAGGTCAGCACCATACTTGACCTTCTGGAACACTGCGAGGACGGCGCGGAAAAGGTGCGGCAGATGCAGAAGCTCGACGTCATCCTCATGCGCATGAACAGCCGCCGCGAACGCTCCGTGGCCCTTACCGAACACGACCCGTATTACGAAAACGTGGTGCGGCGCATAAGCCTTTTGAAAAAACTCCCCTGAAAGATAACGCGGCCCCCTTCCCCGCCGCCAAAGGAAAAGCCATGCTCCCTAAGAACGAATCGGGCCCCTGCATACGCATCGAAGGCGCCCGCCAGCATAATCTCAAGAACGTCAGCGTCGATATCCCGCGCGACAAGCTCGTGGTGGTCTGCGGGCCTTCGGGCTCGGGCAAGTCCACGCTGGCTTTCGACATCGTTTACGCCGAGGGCCAGCGCCGCTACGTGGAATCGCTTTCCACCTACGCGCGTATGTTCCTCCCCAAGATGGACAAGCCGCTCGTGGACAAGATCGAGGGCCTGTCCCCCGCTATCTCTCTTGAACAGCAGACCACGGCGCATAACCCGCGTTCCACCGTGGGCACGGTGACGGAGATCTACGACTTCCTGCGCGTGTTCTTCGCACGGCTGGGCAAGGTCTATTGCCCGCACTGCGGCGCGCCCATCGAAGCCCGCGCCTCGGACGAGATCATCGCGGACATCATGGCCATGCCCGAAGGTTCGCGCGTCATCCTGCTCGCGCCGCTCGTGGAAATGCAGAAGGGCACACACGCCGACCGCTTCAAGAAGCTCAAGGCCGAAGGCTTCGTGCGCGTGCGCGTGGCCACGCTGGGCGAAGAGGCGCAGATATGGAACCTCGACGAAGTTCCCGCGCTGGACAAGAACAAGAAGCACACCATCGACCTCGTGGTGGACCGCCTTGTCATCAAGGACGATATGCGCACCCGCCTTGCGGACTCCGTGGAACTGGCGCTCCGCTACGGTTCGGGCCGCGTCATCGTGAACCAGCCTTCCGGCGAGAACGCGGGCGACGTAGTGCACTCCACGGACTCCGTGTGCGGCAAGTGCAAGGTAAGCGCCCCCGTGCCTTCGCCCCAGCTCTTCTCCTTCAACAGCCCGCAGGGCGCCTGCCCCCAGTGCCTCGGCATCGGCACGGTAGTGGCCTTCGACGAAGGGCTCATCGCGCCGGACGAAACACTTTCGCTCAAGAAGGGCGCCCTCGCCCCCTTCGCCTCGCCGTACTTCATGGCCAAGGTGGGCAAGGCTATGGAAGCCCTGTGCGAACGGCAGGGCGTCACTATGGACACGCCGCTCCAGGACTTCCCCGCCAAGGCCCGCAAAGCCCTGTTCTACGGTGAGCCCGGCGGTGCGACCCGGACGGGAAGCCTGCGCCGCAACTACATGGGTGGCACGTCCCTTTCCCGCGAGGGCGGCGAGGAAGCGCTTTCCACGGCGCACTGGCCCGGCGTGATGTACCTGCTGGAACAGCGCATGAAGCGCGGCGACCAGTGGAGCGACATCCTCAGCCGCTTCAGCTACGAGGTGCAGTGCCCGGCCTGCCACGGTACGCGCCTGCGCAAGGAAGCCCTCTCCGTGCGCGTCAACGGCCTGAACATCGAAGAATTCTGCGATCTTTCCATCGAACGCGCCCTTGCGTGGATAAAGGAGCTCGAATTCAAGGGCCGCCACGCCCTCATCGCAGAGCCGCTCATCAAGGAGCTGACCTTCCGCCTTGGCTTCATGGTCAACGTGGGGCTGGAATACCTCACGCTGGGCCGCGCCATGGCCACGCTTTCGGGCGGCGAAGCCCAGCGCATACGCCTTGCCTCCCAGCTCGGTTCCGGCCTCGTGGGCGTGACCTACGTGCTGGACGAACCGTCCATCGGTCTGCACCCCCGCGACAACGAAAGGCTCATCCGCACCCTGCGCTCTCTCCAGCAGAGGGGCAATACCGTGCTCGTGGTGGAACACGACGAGGCTACCATCTGCGAGGCCGACACCGTGCTCGAAATGGGCCCGGGCTCCGGCTCGCAGGGCGGCGAACTGGTCTTCGCCGGGGGCGTGAAGGAACTCCTGCGCGATTCCGATTCCCTTACGGCCCGCTACCTGCGCGGCGACCTCAAGATACCTGTTCCCGAACAGCGCCGCCGTTCCGACAAATTCCTCACCCTGCGCGGCGTGAGCACCAATAACCTGAAGGGCATCGACTGCCCCATCCCGCTGGGCACGCTCACCTGCGTGACCGGCGTATCCGGCTCGGGCAAAAGCTCGCTGGTCATCGACACCCTGTACCGGCGCGTTGCGCGCCACTGCGGCCTGCGCACCGAACAGCCCGGCCCTATGCGCGGCATCGAAGGGCTGGAGAACATCGAGCGCATCGTATCCATCGACCAGACGCCCATCGGCCGCACTCCCCGCTCGAACCCCGCCACCTACACCAAGGTCTTCGACGATATCCGCAAGATCTTCGCCATGACGCCGGACGCAAGGAAGCGCGGCTACACGGCCAGCCGCTTCAGCTTCAACGTCTCCGGCGGCCGCTGCGAGACCTGCAAGGGCGACGGGCAGATACGCGTGGAAATGCACTTCCTGCCGGACATTTTCGTAACCTGCGACCTGTGCAAGGGCCGCCGCTTCAACCGCGAAACGCTGGAAGTGCGCTACAAGGACCTGAATATCTCGGAAGTGCTGGACCTCACCGTGCACGAGGCGCGCGAATTCTTCTCCAGCTATCCGGCCCTTGAGCGCCGCCTGAGCGTGCTGGAAGACGTGGGCCTCGGCTACATACGCCTTGGTCAGGCCGCCACCACCCTTTCCGGCGGCGAAGCCCAGCGCATCAAGATTTCCCGCGAACTCGGCAAGAAATCCCTGCCCAAGACGCTGTACATCCTCGACGAGCCGACCACCGGCCTGCATATGCACGAGGTAGGCAAGCTCATCACCGTCCTGCATCACCTTGTGGAACGCGGGGCTACCGTGGTGGTCATCGAGCATAACACCGATGTCATCATGGCGGCGGACCATGTCATCGACCTTGGCCCGGGCGGCGGCGAGAACGGCGGCAATATCATAGCCTCCGGCACGCCCGAAGAGCTCATGGCCGACCCGGCCTCCGTCACCGGCCAGTTCCTTGCCGAGGAACGCCAGAAGCGCCGCGCCTTCATCGAACAGATAACGAAATAAGGAGCATCCATGAAACGAATGCCCCTCCTTCCCGCCCTGCTCTTCTGCATTACGCTGGCCGTGCAGGCCGAAGCCCGGCCCGTGGCCGCCACGCTCTACCCTGCCGGGGCCCTGATAACGGAAGAAACGGAAGCCGTGCCCGCCGAAGGGCGCATCGTCCTCCAGCTCCCTGCCGGGGCGGATGCAGGTTCGCTGTCCGTGTCCCTTTCCCGGGGCGGCGTACTGAACCGCACGCTCACGCTCCTTCCCGGACAGCCCGCACCTGCGGTGAAAGCCCTGCGGAAGGAAGCGGACGCACTGCGCGACTCCATAAGCCTGAAATCCAGCGAACTCGCCAGCGTTTCGGCCATGCGCTCTTTCTGGAGCCAGCCGCCTTACAGCCTTTCCGCCCCTTCGCTGGAAATGCTGAACGGCCTCATGGAAAAGCTCTCTCAGGACAGCGCACAGCAGATGGCGTCCATCTCTAAGAAGGAAGCCGCCCTCCGTGCCGAGATACGCGAGCTGGAACGCAGGGTCTCTGCTCTCGACGCCCGCATCCGCGCCCTCGGCAGTCAGAACGCCGATGTGAACCAGTGCGTGCTCAGTGTGGACGGCACTGGTTCCGGCCCTGTGACCGTGCGCTGGTCCTACTGGCTGGAAGGGGCGCGCTGGACGCCGCAGTATCGCGTGGCCGCCGATTCTGCCACCGGGCAGATACGCCTCTGTATGCAGGCCGCACTCTCGCAGGAAAGCGGCATGGACTGGAACGGCGTGGAGCTCACGCTGGCCTCGTCCAACCGCCTGTACAGCGTGAACCCGCCTGCCCTGCGGAACTGGGTGATAGGCCAGAACAGCTACGACGCCGCACCCCGCGTCATGCTGGCCAAGGCCGCGCCCCGCGCCAATGCCGAAGCCGCCCTGACCTCCTCTGCCGACGAGGCCGGGCTCACATGGGCACTGGGCCGCATGGACCTTCCCGCTTCCTCCACCGTGACGCGCCTTGTGGGCCTGCATGAGCTGGAAGCGACCTTCTCCCGCCTCCTCCGCCCGCGCCAGAGCGAAGACGTGTGGATGTACGCCGCCCTCGATGCCGAGACCCTTGCGAAAAAGCCCGCCCTGCTCCTGCCTGCCGGGCAGGCCTCCTTCCTTGTGGACGGCCGCGAGACCGCGCGCGGCCCGTTCAGCTTCGGCCCTTCCAGCCGGGAGATATTCTTCGGCATCGACCAGCTCATGAAGGCCGATGTGAACGAGATTTCCGCCAGCCCGGACAGTGCCCCGCCCGCCTTCTTCGGCGGCGAGGAGTCCGCCTCTTCCCGCGTGGAGCAGTGGAGCTGGGCCACCGTCATTTCCAACGGGCACGACAAGGCCGTGAGCCTGCGCGTGGAAGAAGCCGCGCCCATAGCCCGCGATGCCGAGGTGAAGATACGCGTTTCCACCTCGCCCACGGCAAGGCTGGAATCCGAGAAATCCCGCTGCGTATGGGAGCTTTCCCTGCCCGCCCGGGAAAAGGCCGAAGTCCGCTACGAAGTGAAGGCCGTCATCCCCGAAAAGGCATGGAAGAAGCAATAGCTGAACCGCAAAGAGCTGGAGCCTCGCGCCCGGCTCTTTTTCTTTTGGAGGGCAGAACCCTTGCGCGTTCCCCGCAGGGATAAGGATTGACAAGTCTTTTCCCGGAAGCGTATCCTTCTTTGGTTATGCTGTCTGCGGGTATGCCCGCTCCTTCTTTCCTCTTAATTCCTCACAGCTATGAAACAGACTCTAGGCATACGCTTCAGCAAATACGGGCAGGTGCTCGCCTGCCTTTGTGAAGCCGAAGACGACGCCCCCCTCTCCGCGGGCGAATACGCCCTTGTCTCCACCGAGCAGGGCCTGCACTGCGGCAAGGTCGCATGGCAGCGCCCGTGGCAGGAAGACATGGAAGCCGCCCTCAAGGCCGCCAATGCCGCCATACGCCGCATGGGCAGCAACCTCGACTCCGACGACAGCGGCGAAGACGGCGCAGAGAACAGCGCCCCCATGCCCACGGCCCGCCGCGCCACCAGCGAAGAGCGCATGGCCGCCGACGGGAACGACCTGCTTTCCCGCGAAGCCTACGACTTCTGCCGCCACTGCATCGGGGAACGCGGGCTCGACATGAAGCTCGTGGACGTGGAAGTGCTGTTCGACCGCAGCAAGATGATCTTCTACTTCACCGCGCCCACGCGCATCGACTTCCGCGACCTCGTGAAAGACCTTGTGCGCCAGTACCGCACCCGCATCGAACTGCGCCAGATAGGCGTGCGCCACGAAACGCAGATGCTCGGCGCGCTGGGCAACTGCGGCATGGTGTGCTGCTGCCGCCGCTACCTGCACAAATTCGCGCCCGTGACCATCAAGATGGCCAAGGAGCAGAACCTCTTCCTGAACCCGGCCAAGATCTCCGGCATCTGCGGCCGCCTGCTCTGCTGCCTGAGCTACGAGCAGGAAAACTACGATTCCTTCCACAGAAGCTGCCCCAAGCTGGGCAAGCGCTACCAGACCACGGACGGGCCCATGCGCGTCCTGCGCAGCAATATGTTCCGCAATTCCGTGGTGGTCCTGCCTGACGGCGGGCAGGAACTGGAAATGACGCTGGAAGAATGGCAGGCCCTGAAGCCCAGCCGCACCGAAACGCCCCCCGCCGCCCAGGTCAAGGAGCAGAAGCCCCAGCAGAACAGCATGATGGTGGTTTCCGCCGCGCCCGAGACCCTTGACGACGTGCTTGCCGAACTTGCCGCCATCGAACCCGAGGTGGAGGCCGCCCCCGCGCCTTCCCGCGAGGTGGCCATGCTGGATTCCGAAGAGGCCCAGCATAAGAAGAAGCCCCGCCATCACCATAACCCCGACCATGACAAGAGCCGCCGCCCCCGCACCGGCCGCGACAAAGGCCGCCATCTGGCCGACATCGCCGCCGCCGAGGACAGTGAACGATAAACAGGAGCGCCCCGTGAAAAGCTACTACATCACTACGCCCATCTACTATGTCAACGCACGCCCCCATCTGGGCCATGCGTATTCCACCATCGTGGCCGACACCCTGAAGCGCTTCCACCGTATGCTCGGCGAAGACGCCCGTATGCAGACCGGCACCGATGAACACGGCGACAAGATCGTGAAGGCCGCCGACGCCGCAGGCCAGACCCCGCAGGAATTCGTGGACGGCATCTCCAGCCTGTTCCGCAATCTCTGGCCCCAGCTCAATATCGAGAACGACGGCTTCATCCGCACCACCGACCCCGAACATAAGAAGGCCGTGCAGGTCCTGCTCCAGCGCCTCTACGACAAGGGCGACATCTACTACGGCGAATACGGCGGCCACTACTGCTACGGCTGTGAGCGCTTCTATACCGAAAAGGAACTGGAAGACGGCCTCTGCCCCCAGCATCAGACCAAGCCGGAATATATCAGCGAGAAGAACTACTTCTTCAAGATGTCCAAGTATCAGGAACAGCTCAAGCAGCATATCCTCGACAACCCGGACTTCATCCGCCCCGAACGCTACCGCAACGAAGTGCTTGCCATGCTCGAAGGCGGCGTTCTGGAAGACCTGTGCATCTCCCGCCCCAAGAGCCGCCTCACCTGGGGCATCGAACTCCCCTTCGACAAGGACTACGTGAGCTACGTGTGGTTCGACGCCCTTGCCAACTACATCACCGCGCTCGACTGGCCCAATAACGAGAACGACGCCGCAGGCAAGTTCCAGCAGTACTGGCCCGGCGAACACCTTGTGGCCAAGGATATCCTCAAGCCCCACGGCATCTTCTGGCCCACCATGCTCATGGCCGCCGGCATCCCGCTGTACAAGCACCTCAACGTGCACGGCTACTGGCTGGTGAAGGACACCAAGATGTCCAAGTCCCTCGGCAACGTGGTCGATCCGCTGAAGGCCGCCGAACACTTCGGCCTCGACGCCTTCCGCTACTTCCTCATCCGCGAGATGAACTTCGGTTCGGACGCCTCCTACTCCGCCGAGGCCATCACCACCCGCGTGAACGCCGACCTTGCCAACGACCTTGGCAACCTGTTCAGCCGCGTGCTCTCCATGAACGCCAAGTACTTCGGCTCCAAAGTCCCGGCCCTCGGCGAGCCCCTCGAAGCCGACGACATCCTCTGCGAGACCACGGACAACGGCGCGCAGAACTTCGTCCAGCTCTTCGGTGAGATGCGCTTCTCGCAGGCCCTCGAAGCCCTTTGGGTCCCTGTGCGCGCCATGAACAAGTATGTGGACGAACAGGCCCCGTGGACCCTTGCCAAGAACGGCGAGACTGAGCGCCTCGGCACGGTCATCCGCACCCTGCTCGAAAATATGTACAAGGTCTGCTACCTGCTCTGGCCCATCATGCCCAATTCCTCGGCCACTATGCAGGCCCAGCTCGGCCGCCCGCAGGGCGAACTCTCCGAAGCCGCCCTCAAGGACGTGATCAACTACCGTATGCATCTGCGCACCGGGCTCGAGATCGCTTCCGCCTCCAACCTCTTCCCCCGCCTCGAAATGCCCAAGGAAGAAGAGGCTCCCAAGCCCAAGAAGGAAAAGAAGGCCAAGGAAGCCCCCAAGCAGGAAGCTCCCGCCGCTCCCGCTGAAGGTGCCAAGCCCTTCATCGAGTTCGCGGACTTCCAGAAGCTCGACCTGCGCGTGGGCACTATTCTTGCCGCCGAACAGCACCCCAACGCCGACAAGCTCCTGCGCTTCGACGTTGACCTTGGCGAGGAAAAGCCCCGCCAGATCTGCTCCGGCATCGCCGCCCACTTCAAGCCCGAAGACCTTGTGGGCGCGAAGGTGGTGGTCGTGGCCAACCTGCCTCCCCGCAAGCTGCGCGGCCTTGAATCGCAGGGTATGATCCTCACCGCCGAATTCGGCGACAAGCTCACCCTGCTCACGGCCGACGCCCCCAGCGGCTCCACCATCGCGTAAGCGGATGTTCCAAGAATGAAAAACGGCTCGTCTCTTCGGAGGCGGGCCGTTTTTTCTTCGACGTTCTTGACTTAAGGCAATATTTGTATAAATTGCCAAATAACAAAAAGTCGCAAAAGGAGTTTATGCCATGCCGAAGGAACTCTTCTTCCGCCTCGCAAAAGCCCTTGCCGCCTTTGCCCTCTGGCTGGGGGCGTACCTTTCCATCGCCCCGCTGGCACACTGGCTGACCTACGGGCTTTTCGGCTTCGGGCAAGAATCCCCGCTCGGCCATGCCGTGGAGTTTTTCCTTTACGATACGCCGAAGATACTGCTTCTGCTCGTGCTCATGGTCTATGCCAT
The DNA here is from genome assembly GCA_017408905.1 of Mailhella sp. Classification (GTDB taxonomy): domain Bacteria; phylum Desulfobacterota; class Desulfovibrionia; order Desulfovibrionales; family Desulfovibrionaceae; genus Mailhella. Next base: position 56,276 of record JAFQTU010000078.1, read on the forward strand.
CGGCTGGATGCGGGCGGGACTGGATACCGACCGCGTGCGGGAATACCTGAAGGGCAAGGGGCGCGGCATAGGCTACGCGCTGGGGGCGCTCTTCGGAGCTGTCACGCCGTTCTGCTCCTGTTCCAGCGTGCCGCTGTTCATCGGCTTCACTACGGCGCGCATCCCGCTGGGCATCACCATGGCCTTCCTCATCACCTCCCCGCTCATCAACGAAGTGGCCGTGGTCCTGCTCTGGGGACTGCTGGGCTGGAAATTCACCTTCCTTTATGTGGGCGCAGGTCTGGCGGCTGGCATCCTCGGCGGCCTGCTCATGGACGCCTTGCGCGCCGAACGCTGGCTCCAGCCCTTCCTTCTGGAAGAAATGGCGCGCCCGGCCATGAGGATGCTGACGATGCAGGCAGGGCGCAGGCGCATCACGTTCGAGCATCGCCACCGCTTCGCCCTTGGGGAAACACGCAATATCTTCCGGCGCGTATGGAAATGGGTCATCCTCGGTGTGGCACTGGGGGCGGGCCTGCACGGCTTCGTTCCGCAGGAATGGTTCGTGCAGAATCTCGGCACGGCACGCTGGTGGTCCGTCCCACTGGCCGTGGCTGTCGGCATACCGCTCTACACCAACGTGACGGGCATCGTCCCCGTCATGGAAAGCCTGCTCCTGAAGGGCCTGCCCCTCGGAACGACGCTGGCCTTCTGCATGAGCACCGTTGCCGCCAGCCTGCCCGAACTGCTCATGCTCAAGCAGGTGATGCGCACCCCGCTCCTTGCGCTGTTCGCGGGCTTCCTGCTCGTGCTCTTCACGCTTCTGGGCTGGCTGTTCAACGCTCTGCCCCTGACGATATAAAAACTTGAACATCAGAGCCGCGCCGCTCCTTTTCGGGGGAGCAGTGCGGCTCTGATGTTTTAACGCAAAAAAAGACGGAAGAGCAAAAACTCTTCCGCCTTAATGCGTCTATGCGACTGTTCGCAAGATACGGCTTACACGCAACCGGTGGGCTTGGGGAGACCAGCCATCTTGCAGGCGCCCTTGCCGGGGCCGGAGGGGAACAGTTCGTAGATTTCCTTCAGCTTGTAGCCGGTGTTCTTGGACATGATGCGCACCATGGGGGCGATGCCGTTCTTCTTGTAGTAATCCTGCAGGAAGTCGACAACCTTGTGGTGGTCAGCGGTGAGTTCGGCGATGCCTTCGGATTCTTTCACGAATTCGAGCCATTCGGGGCACCAGTCTTCGAAGCGGAGCAGGAAGCCGTCTTCGTCGACTTCGAAAGTCTTACCCTGGTAGGAAACTTCAGCCATGGGAGTCCTCCTTGGACATGTTGGGGCTGTTGGAATTTGCCTGAGCAGAGGCGCAGGCTCACATACGAAACAAAAGGAAAAAGAAGTGTCCTTCTGGCAATTGAGTTTGCCATAAACAAGGTTAAATGGCAAGTCTGGGCCACATTCTTTTTGCCTGAAGAAGGAACTCGCCGCCGCCTGCCGGCAAATATCGGGCCGCAGGGCCACAGTCGACAAGGGGGAAGTTCGCTTTCGTTTGCAGGCTTGTACCGTCTTTTCAAGAAGGACGCAAGCCCTTTTGCAAAACTTTTCCCGCAGGCACAGAACTCGCAGGCCCTGCGGAAAAGCTCAAGCCCTTAGCGGGGCATGCAGCACTTCTTGTACTTCTTGCCGCTGCCGCAGGGGCAGGGATCGTTGCGGCCGATCTTGGGTTCGGCGCGGCGCACGGGTTCCTTGCCGTACACGTTGCCTTCCACATAGAACCATTCGTCGCCTTCCTTGCGGAAGAAGCCGTCTTCGCGCAGTTCCTGCGGCACGTTCTGCACGCTGTAGCGGGCCACGAACTTCACTTCGCCGGTGGTATCGTTCTCGCCGCCGTCCACGGTCTCAAGGATTTCGAGGCCTTCCCAGTTCATCATGGAAGACCACTGCTTGATCTCTTCGGCAGAGGCGTCTTCACGGAACTCGGGGTGCGTGGTGTCCGTAAGGTACTGGTATTCGCAGATGGCGTGGGCGGTGTAGCGGGAACGCATGAGGGCTTCGGCGGTAGGGGCCTTGGCCTTGCCTTCGATATAGGGGCCGCAGCAGGCCGACAGTTCAAGGCCGGAGCCACAGGGACAAAGACTCATAGGAGAACTCCTTGAAAGATATTTGTCTGCACTTTGCCTTCATTAGCGCCGGAAGGCAAGCCCCGACAGGCATATCCAAGAAAAAACCCGCCGGGTGAGGGAGTCCGGCGGGCTGGAGGAAAAATGTTTTTCAAAGGAATTGCTTTTATAGATGCAAGAGCCGTGCCAAAACCGCACCACCATACTCTTTTCCTTTTATTTCACATGATTACCACATTTTCCAACTCCGCCACCCTCTGAAACCTGTCAAAAAGCGTACTTATTTTTGTACACGCCCCGCCCCCGCGTGCCGGAAAAAGGAAAATTTTTTGAACACGCCTGCCCTTCCCCGGCCTCGCGGTTTCCGCCCCGCCGAAAAAAAGTCGCAAAAAGCCCCGCCCTCCTTTTCGGGAGAACGGGGCTTCGTATCATGCGGGGGTATGGCAGAGGGCTTACTTCACTTCGGTGAAGTCGGCGTCCACAACGTCGTCGTCCTTCTTGGCGCCGCCGCAGTTGCCGCCGGCACAGCCGCCGTCCTGAGCGCCCTGCTGGGCCTGGGCGTTCTTGTACAGCATTTCGGCCAGCTTATGGGAAGCCTGGGAAAGGTCGTCGGAGGCCTTCTTGATGGTCTCGGTGTCATTGCCTTCCATAGCCTTCTTGAGGGCTTCGGTCTTGGCTTCGACTTCGGACTTGAGGGCGGGGTCGACCTTATCGCCGAGGTCCTTGAGGGACTTTTCGGTGGCGTAGATCAGGTTGTCGGCCTGATTGCGGGCCTCGATGGCTTCCTGCTTCTTCTTGTCTTCGGCGGCGTTGGCTTCGGCTTCCTTCACCAGCTTGTCGATCTCGGCTTCGGTGAGGCCGGAAGAGGACTTGATCTGGATGGACTGTTCCTTGCCGGTGCCGAGGTCCTTGGCGGACACGTTCACGATGCCGTTGGC
>JAFQTU010000079.1 GCA_017408905.1 Mailhella sp.
ACTCACAGATAATACAACTAGCTAAAATCAAAGAATATCTGTTCAAAAATCTCCGAGTTTTTCAGAGCTCGGAGATTTTTCTTTAATCTTTCTTCAGAGCGGCAGATTTTATTTCTTCGTCCATTGGCTATTCTCCTTTGCAATCCCGCCGATTCCCATCTTCGGCGGCAAAATTCAAAGGAGAAAATATGTCAGAACCCCAAAAGAAACTGAACACCGCCGAGGCGGCTGAGTATCTCGGCGTCCGGCCCAACACGCTGGAAGTATGGCGATGCAAGCACAAAGGCCCGCGCTATTCCAAGATAGGCTCCCGCGTTCTGTACGACATGGCCGACCTCGAAGCCTTCTTCCATGCCCGTTCCGTGTCCACGCTGGAAATCCCGGATACGACACAGCGCAATCGTCCGAAGAGGGAATAGGCGATTCGCCCAAAGACCGGTGGGAGTCGTGCTGAAAGGATACTCCGATGCATCCATTCCGCTCCCGCCTACCGTCGTTCTACCCCGGCAGACCATCGCACTCCCCAGAAACAGGACAAAAAGCCTGCCCGAAACTCCAGCCTTCATTCCGAAGGCCAGCATACGTTTCGTATAGACGCTCCGCGTCCTACTCACGGCTGGCGATGGGCTGCAGCCCCTTCGAACCCCGCATCAGAAAAACGGAACTGAATGAAGAAAGAAACTCACGCCCGCTCGACGGCGGTGGTCATCCGCGTCCATCCGGAAGAGCGCGACCTGCTCAAACTGAGAGAATAGGTCATTGCTTGGGGACGGAACCAATATTCCACAAAAGGCGCAGTCTTTCCTTTTCGCCCGAACCGGTGGTGCTGAAACGGAAAAGAGGTATGCCGTAACGCTTGCAGATGGCGTCTTGTGGGCATCACGTTCTGCCTGTGCGCTGTCATCCTTATGAAAAGGCCAGCCGTCCACCTCGATGACAGCCACGATACTGCGCCCCATCTTCTCGAAAATAAGAAGGGCCACATGGGTAAGGCTGTTCAGGGCATACTGACGCTCGCGCTCTGTTTCGAGCAGAGACGGGTCACGCAGAAGCATGCGCAGAGGAACATAGATATGGACGCCATAGTCCTCTAGCCCTTCTTCCTTCAGCACCTCCGATGCTATAGCCATACACTAAAAGCCGCGTGAAACGACGGTGTAGTCGAGCTTGATCTTATAGCCCCACCAGTCGCTGGGAAGCTTCAGGGCGATATCTTCCCATGTGACGCCTTCATCCTTGGAAAGAACGCAGGACTCATCAGCCTTGATTTTATAAACAACGGTGACCCTTTCGCCGGGGCCGCGCTGTTTTTTCAGCTTCCTCAGCGGGTTGCTGTGGCGTATCTCCACATTGGCCTTTCCTGAAGGGGTTTCCACCGTGCAGGCCAGTACCAGCTGAACATCTTTCAGTGCGGTGAACACACGGTCTTCACTGCGGTTGGTGAACCCGAGGCTGAATTCCAGTTCAACATATTCCGTCTGGCCTGCCGCGTCGCTGATGTAGCTCTTGCCTAAAGGATTTATGCTGTACGTCAGCCAAAGGGATTCCGCCTTGCTTTCCACGAATTCCTGCGTTGGCCGAGGTTCGGCGGGCGGCGATTCCACAGAGGACGGGAGGGAACCTGCGGGGGAAGCCGAATCGCTGTTGAACGAAGGGCCGGAAGCCTCGCCGCCGTTCGCAGGAGTGAGGGGCTCATCCGTATTAAAAGAAGGCCCGGCCAGAGCGCTCCCCGAGTACAGCAGGGAGGTTAGGGCGAGAACTGTCAGAGTACGCATCAGGGTATTCATTGAGCAAGGTCTCCGTATCTGTTTAGAAATGCATGAGCTGGAGCGAGCCGTCCTCGCCGCTCTGCGTGATGGCGAAGCGATAGGTCCTGCCGCCTTCGTCCTCATAGGAAATGCCGTACTGGGGAATGTTCTCAAAGAGAGGCAGGCCCATGACCAGCGGGCGCCGCTGTTCCAGCGTGGCCTTCTTGAACAGCTCTGTGGTATTGAAGCGAACCTTGCCGTTTTCGTCCACGTCCACGAATTCGAGCTTCAGCACCTTGACGTTCCTGACCGTGCTTTCGGCGCAGACGGCTACTTCCATCTGCGCCTGATCCTTGGGGTTCAGGAAGGTTTCGTAGGAGATGGCGCCCTTCAGGGCGTCGTCAGCCCACCGGATGCGCACCGCAGGGGACGCCGCAGGCTGGTCGGCCCGGGCAGGAGCGGCTTCCGCCTTTCTCCAGTCGTGGAACGGGGAGAATTCGGCAGAGGCATTCTGCCGGGCCAGGGCGTCTTCCGCCTTCTCGAAGGCCGCCTTGGGGATCTCCTGCGAGACCTTCCTGTCCGGCGTGCCGAGGTCGTTCCAGTAGTAGCCTATTTCGAAAGCCTCGTTCTTGTGGTCGGTGAACCAGTAGTCGTGCCAGACCAGCTTCGTGCCGTCCTGCGACAGGCCGCAGATGCCGAGGATCTGCATCATGGCCCCGCCGGAACCGTGATGCTTGATGAGGCCGCCATTCATAAGGGCGAAGCAGTTGCGCGTGGTGCCTTCCTGCACGAGAACGGCCTTGCCGTCCTTCTCCGTATAGAGGGCGTAGATCTCCTGCCCAAGGGTCTTGCCGTTCTCGGTATAGATGGGCGAGATGAGCAGTTCCTTCCTGCCGTCGCCGTTCAGGTCGAGCAGGGCCCAGCCCACAGAGGCCAGAGCTTCCGGTCCGGCATTGCCGCGCCAGCGTTCCATAACGCCGTATTCGCCGTCCTGCCAGTCGCGGTCGGGATAGCTGTGGGCAAGGATATCATGCATATTGTCGAGCACAGGGACATAGGCCGCAGGAACTCCGGCCGGGACTGCACCCTTGGCTTCGGGAGCAGGGGAAGCCGCTTCTGCCTGCGGAGCCGCGCCGTCCAGTGCAGAGCGAAGGCTGTCGCCTTCCAGCACCACACGGAAGCCGATCCACTTGCTCCGCTTGGTGGGCTTGTCGCCGTCGCGGCTCACGAAGGAGCAGGTCTCAATGGCGTCTTCATAGGAGCCGCCGCGCCACACGCGCATATTGCCGACAGCAGGCCCGGCAGGATCGACGCCCGGCATGCCGCCATAGTAGTCGTGCTGCCACCAGTCCTGCACCCATTCGCGCACGTTGCCGCCCATGTCGTAGAGGCCCCAGTCGTTAGGCTTCTTCTGCGCCACGGGGTGCGTCTTTTTGTCCGGGCCGAACCATTCGTATTCGCGCAGGCTCTGGGGGAAGGCAGACGTGCCGTCGCCCGTTATCCATGTGGCCTGACTTCCGGCGCGGTAGGCGTGTTCCCATTCCGCGCTGGTGGGCAGGCGGTAGCGGCGCGGGGCGTCCAGCTCGTTGAGTTTCTTCACGAAAGCCTGTGCGTCGTTCCACGAAACGCGGTTCACGGGCAGGTCGTCGCCAAGGAAAGGCTCGCTGGGGTTCTTGCCGCCCATCACGGCCTTCCACTGGCCCTGCGTGACTTCCGTGGTCGCCATGCCGAACTCGGTACTGATGGTGATGTCCCGCCTCGGTTCGACGCCCGCCCAGCCGTAGCGGCCTATGACGGTCTTACCAGCCGGGATGAGGCTGAAGGTCATGCCGAAGCTGTTGGTCCACTGCGGCAGGCTGTCTGCAGCGGACGAGGCAGAAGGAAGGATAACGGAAAGAGAAAGAAGGGCGGGAAGAAGCAGTCTGCGCATAGGAACCTCGCAGGTCGTTTTAGGTATGAAGGCTTTCAGCGCTTCTTATCAAAAGCGTTGAGGAAAATATCGAGCATGGCCCGGGGCCATCCTTCTTCGGGCCTGCTGTTTCTCTGGAAATACAGGCGTTCGCCGGAGGCGTAGTCCACGCTCATGCGGCAGGGGCCGAACATGGGCGGCAGTCCGGCGATCACACGGTCAGTTCCGTTGAGCGCGGCCAGATCGAAGCGGTCGATGACCTGCTGAAGCTCGGCAAGCAAGGCGTCATCGGCCTGCACCGTTGCTCCGTTACCGGCTTCTATCGCTATCCTGCCGGAATCCTCCTTCTTCACGGTGAAGCTCCAGTGCTCGATTCCTTCGTGCGGAGACGTTTCGTCTCTTAGGAGGAAAGACGTGCTGAACGCTGTTATCTCCTTGGATTTGATGACCTTCGGTGCGGCTCTATCGGTCCTGTCCGTGACACCGCCGCAAAGGGGAGCTTCCGCAGAGGCATCGTATCCAGCCAGAAAAACGCCGGTCAGCATCGCAACTATGGCTGTCAGAAACTTCTTCATGCCGCCTCCTAACTGCCTGCCCCGCAGGACAGGACTTCGCGCACCTCGCCGCCCTTCATTTCGAAGGCGTGGTACGCATAGCCTTCGTAATGGGCCGTGGCCGCGACGATTTCAAGCACGCCGTCACCGTTCAGGTCGGCAAACTGGCAGAGCTTGGCGACGACCGGCGGCGTCCAGTTATCGTTCACCGGGGTAGAGCCCTTGGGCGAAACAAACACGTGCAGAGGGAGTTCTACCACCTTCCCGGCCACTATCTTGCGGAGCAGGAGCAGGGAATAGGCGCCCGGCTCTGCCGCTTCCGGCAGGCCCGTTCCCGTGAAGAGGGGCTTGTCGGCCTCGAAGCAGGCTTCCCCCTTGACCGCGATGTTCTGGGCGCAGATGAGCACTTCGTCCACGCCGTCGCCTTCGAGGTCTATCTTGAGGAGTTGGACGATATTCGGTGTTTCGACCTTCAAACCCTGAGCGGTGAGAAAACGCTTCACAATGCCCTGATACGTTGCGCTGCCGGGCTTCATGACCGCGGCTTTGCGGGGCTGGACATCCCACGGGCAAAGCACCGTGAGCAGGCCGGAAGGCTCCTTGATAACGCCGGAAGGGGTTTGCACGTCGAAGCGGGGCACGCTGTCCTGCGAACAGGTGAATTCCCCCGGGTGCTCACTGCGAATGGCGCAGATGACGCCCTCCCCTTTCTGCCCGTCCCGTCCGAAAACGCGGCACTCCTCGCCGCCCCAGATATGCAGGGAGTGGAAGCGCTCGCCATCTTGGAGCTGTTCGGCGCTTACCCAGCCATCCTGAGGAGTCCAGCCGCCGAGAAGGATGTTGCCGAAGCCGAAACGGGAGACCTTGCTCATATCGAAGGACGCGGCAGATTCCTGAGCAGAGGCGGGAACTGTGAACATCAGAAGGGCCAGCAGGCAGGAAAGCAGTATCTTGCACATGGGTCACTCCTGAGAACCGAGGATATTGTCGGAAAAGAGCCTGAGGTCATGACGAAAACTGCGGTAGCCTTCAGGGAACTTGTTCTCTCCGCTCGCCGTTATCTGCGTTCCATCACGGAACGTAAGAGAAAGGCTGAAGCCCTCGCCGTCCAGCACATCCATGCGCGGCCTGCCCTTGAAGCCGTCCCACGAGCGCACGCCGTTCTTGTCCAGAAGCGCTTCCAGTTCGGCAAGCTGGGCGGCATCGAGCACGGCTTCCTTCCTGCTGTCGGGGCTGTAGCCTACGGCGCGGCTCAGAACCAGCACCGGGCCGCCCTTGTCCATGCGTTCGTACAGGCGGATATCCTCGCCGAGAACCATGCCGGACACGCGGAAGGTCAGCGCGGCGAGCTTCGTGGGGGGCAGAGCCTTTGCGGTAGGGGAAGGTTCGAGCGCCTCGTCCATAGCCTGGAGCAGAGGGGCCAGCGCCTCGCGGAAGCCTTCGGGCGTGCCGCCTGCGCCGCTGTGTCCGATGATCTCTATGCGCTGGCTGGTATCGTAGGTGACGGACAGGCTGAGTTGACGCTTGCCGTCATCGGTACGTTCCAGAAAGCCGTGATGCTTCTCCAGCCCGGAGGCACGGACGAGGTCGGTCAGCTCGTCGGCAAAGCCGGGGTACACGGCTCGGCTCATGCGCCTGCCGTCCTTGCGGCGGGCAAGGGTAGTTATGCCGTCTTCCACATCGAAGTCGTAGGAAATGCCGTGCTCCAGCCAGAGCAGGCCGGTCAGCTTGCGCGGGGTCGCAGCCTTGAGTGCCTCTACCTTCGGGCCGAAAAATTCACGGAAGGCCTGTTCGGCGGCAAGGCGTTTGGTACTGGTACCGTCATCCACGCCGGAGAAAGAGACTTTCAGCGGGTGGGCGTCCGGCTTTTCAGGTTCAAACACCGCGCTGAGATGCCAGCGGCACAGGCGCGCCTTTTCTCTGTCGGAAAGCTCGTAGAGTTTGGAATCGTCCATCTGCCCGGGCCAGCCGGCAAGGTCGAGGCCGGCAAGAACGGGCACTATCTCGCGGTTCAGAGCGCCGTCCGTCTGAACGCTGAAGGTATCGGGCATGGGGCGTCCCTGCGAGAAGTAGAGCCTGTTCCGCTGAAGCTCGAAGCGCACGCGCTCCAGCCCGCCGGGGCGTTCCGTCTTCTCGCCGTATTCGGCCCAGTAGTGGAAATAGCGCACCACACCGTTCTTCGGCAGATCGGGCACGGGAGCGGCAGGGGCGGGGCTTGCGGAAAACAGGGGCAGCAGGAGGCCGAGAAGCCCGGTCCATAAAGCGCGGCATACGTTCATGGCTTCCCTCCCGCTACTTCTTCCAGCTCTTCACGATACGGGCCTGACATTCAATCAGATCGTTCGGGCTGGGGGTCACCTGCTGTTCGTTCACCCAGCGCTCGACAGAGTTTCCGTTCTGCGAGGTGCGCACCTTCAGCCATTCGCCCTTGCGTTCGAGCGGGCGCAGGGGCGTCCCCTCTGGAACCTTGATGTCGGCATCGGCATTCCAGCGCGGCGCAACATAGAGCCACGGGTCGCCGTCTTCGGAGGCACAGACACATAAGGCCAGCACGGAACCGTGCATCCAGCCCCCGGCAGGCACGGTGGACGCGCCCTCTATCTCGTCTTCCTCAATGGGGAAGGGCTGTACGCGGAACCAGCCCTTTTTCGATTCCAGCACCCGCACGATGCGCGGGCCAGCGCTGAACGGAAGCACGGCCAGCACGTCGCCCGAAGGAGCGGCGCGCAGATTAGTCCCGGCAGGGTCGGCATCGGAAACGAGGGCAGGCACTGCCGACACTTCGGCAAGGCAGGGTGCGGCAAAGAACGCCAGAAAAACGGCGGCGAAGAGCAGGAACAGTTTTTTCATGCGGCCTCCTTGCGTGCAGGGACGGTCTTCCGGATGCTAACCATAGCTCTTTTTTACGACACAACGCTTCTCCATACTATTACCCTAGGGGTGAAAATGCCGCGAAACAGGGAATTTTTTCGTTCAGGAAGCGCAATTTCACCCTGCGGGTGATTGTTTACGCCTCAAGGGCGTGCCATGATGGAAGAAACTAGGAGGTCTTATGCACGCTCTGTTCTCCGTCCTTTTTCTCTGCCTCTGCCTGCTTTTCGGCGTGCCCTGTAGCGCGACTGCCGCAAACGCCCCCTCCTGTTTCGTCTATGTGAAAGTCCTGCCCAGCGGCGAAGTGACCGTGGTGGAGAACCTGAAGGGCTTCGGCCCGAAGCTCGAACGCCCGCTCGACTTCCTCGACCGCCCCTATTCCAGCCGTTCCCCCTTCGTGCAGGAACCGCCTATGGAGGTGGTGAGCGTCAAGGTGAACGGCAGAGCCGTCGCGCCTGAGATAGTCAGGACGAATGTGAACGGCGAAGTCTCCAGCCGCCTCCTCCTCACGTCTGGCGACACGTCCCGCCCCACGCACGACTACAGCGTCACCTACAAGACCAGCTCCCGCGTGCTTTTCAAATCCGATGTGGACCGCATCGAATGGGACGTGTGGGGGCGCGGGCCGAGCGGCGTCATGCTCTCCTGCGCGGTATCCCTGCCCGAAGGAGCGAAGGTCAGCCTTCAGGAAGCCCGCCTCGGCCACGAGACCGGCGGCCATCGCTCGGTGAAATCGTGGATAGCCAAGGACGGCGCGGCCCTCTTCAAGGCGCTTGAACCCCTTGGTGAACGCGAGAGCTTCGAAGTTGCCGTGGAGTGGAACAAGGGCGTGGTGGCCTCCGACGGCTCGGAAGCCATCGTTTCCACCGTGAACATCGCCATGTGGGGGCTGTTCGCGGTGCTCCTCGCGGCCTGCGGCGGCCTGTGGTTCATCTTTGGGCGCGATCCGCATCCCAAGCCTGCCGCCCCTCTTTTCTACCCGCCCGAAGGTCCGGACGGACGGCCCCTTTCCCCGGCGGCTATGGCCTATATCCGCAACGCGGCCTACCTGCCTTCGCGCGGCTTTGCGGCCCTGCTCATGAACCTTGCCGCGCAGAAGATGGTGGAACTCACCGGCACGGGCACACGCAAGGATCCCTACAATATCTATACGCCTGCGGCCACGGCTGAAAAGGTGAACGCCGAAGCCCAGCGCATACTCGAAGCGCAGGCGAACGTGGCCTGTAACGAGGCCGTCCCCGTATCCGCTCCCGAGAAGATACCTTCCGAAGGCACGACACAGCGCCAGCGCCGTCACTGGCTCGAGGCTCTGGAAGCGGGCAGGGGCTTCGACGATGCCGAAGTGCTCACCTATCATCGCCTTTTCGAAACATGGTGGACGGAGGGGGAGGAAGAGCCGCGCCGCTGTGTCACCCTGAGCGGCGACCGCCCGTGGCTCATCGCCAGCCTGCGCGAAACGGCCTATGTGGAGCTTGCTCGCCTGTACCGCGGCCTGTGGAACCTGCGTACCGATCTCGTGCTCTTCATGTTCATGCTCTGCTACGGGGCCGTGCTCGCCATGCAGGCGTGGCTGTGGTCGAAGTACGGCGGCGATATGTACGTCACCCTCGCGGTCACGGCTGCTGTGGGCATAGTGTGCTTCCTCTGCCGCAAGCTCGCAGAATCCGCGCATCGCCTGTGGATGAAGTGGCAGGAAATGGGCAGGGCCACCCTTGCCGTGCTGGGGCTGTACGCCTGCCTGCTCCCTGTCATCGTGCTGTACGATGTGCTCCTCGAACCGGGCTTCGGCTTCCCGCTCCAGAACATCATGGACGGCTGGGGCTGGCTCCGCGTCCTGCTGTGGCTGGGGCTTGGCGGCTGGCTGACCTTCAAGGTGAAGAACGTTCTGGACGTCCTTCTGCGCCCGTGGCAGCTTCTGCTCTTTGTCATCCTGTTCTTCTTTGGCGGCGGCCTCGTCTTCGCTTTCTCGAACTTCTCGAACCTCGCCAACCTTGCCTTGTTCGGCATACTGCTCATGCCGCTGGCTTTCATGCCTATCATGAAGCAGCCCGCCAAGCGCGCCATGCCCATACTGGCGGACATCGAAGGCTTTGCCATGTATATAGGCGCGGCGGAGGCCCAGCGCATGAACTTCCAGAACCCGCCGGACAGAACGCCCGAAGAGTTCCACCGCATACTGCCCTACGCCGTGGCCCTCGGGCTGGAAGAGGCGTGGGGCGCGCAGTTCTCCGATATGTTCAAGGAAATGCGCTTCACGAACTCCATGGCCACCTTTGCCGAATACGAGCACCGCATGCGCGGTGACGCTTGACCCTTCAAGGAGCATACCATGCTGAAAACATTCTTCTTCGCGGCCCTGGCCCTTGTGCCTTTCCTTACCTGCCAGCCTGCGGAGGCTGCCAACGAACGCGGCATCACGCTCACGAAATTCGAATGCCTGCTCTGCGACAAGGAATATTACACCTTCAAGCCGGACAGCATCGAATGCAACAAGGGCGAGACCCGTACCCGCCAGTATCAGGCTTCCAACTGGTGGATCTTCAAGGGAAAGCGCATGATTCCGCCCTGCCCCAAGGCCGACGGCGCCCACATCTTCCAAAAGAGAGGCGAGATCACCACCGATCCTATCAGCATCGTGAAGAATCTTGAATGGATAGTATATAACCGCAACAGTGGCGGTGCGCTGCAGACCCAGCTTGTGCGTATGAAGTGCCTGGGATGCAGTATGGAAGCCTTCGCCTTTGCCTGCGACGACCTCGACTACGAAAAGCCCATCGACCTCAAAAAGCCGAACACCTGGGTGACCATGGAAGGCCAGCGCGTGCGTTCGTGCAACTGGCTTCCGGCGTGGTCCAACGGCAACAACAGCCAGTTCCACTTCATGAAGGACGTGGGCAATACCTCCATCAGCTCCCGCGAACTGGCCAATACCATGAGCCGTATCATCTGCTCCCAGCCGTAAGAGAAGGAAAACGCCATGACGAACAGTGTGAGAAAGATTTGCTCCGGCTTCGTGCTTGCCCTTTCCCTGTGCTTTGCCGCGCCTGCGCTCCCTGCCTTGGCGGAAGACGCCCCCAGCTATGCCGAACAGGCCGAACGCATCCTGAACGAAGGCTTCAAGCAGGCCTACGAAAGCGATAAATATCGCACGCCTGTCGAACTCACCGAGATACTCGACAAGCACCTCAAGAAGCTGGACGCCCTCCTGAACAAGACGTGGAAGGAAACGCGGAGCTACCTGAAGAACGCCGACCCGGCCCTGTTTGAACAGCTCCTTGCCGACCAGCGCGCATGGCTGAAATTTGCGGAAAGCTTCAGCACTGCCGTTTACACCGGCTTCGGCAGTGGAGGCTCCATGTACCGCAGTATGGGCATGGACGCTAAAATGAGCCTGTGGGCCCAGCGCATCAAGTACCTCGACACGGTGCTCGGCTACGTGAGCGAAGTGCACGGCGCGCCTGAAAAGTAGCCCTGCCCCAAAAGCGTAGGAAAGAAGCGCATCCCTGCCGTGGTTTTTGCCGGACGGCGGAGGATGCGCTTCTTTTATGGCTTATGCCGGACTAGCGGTAATGAGGCCGGTGATGCACCGGGCGATGCGGCGGCCTGTGATGCGGTCTGGGGCCGGGGCCATGCGGTCTGCCGTGAGGTCTGGGCGGACGGTGCGCCCTGTGGCCGGGGCCATGCCCGCGATGCGGCTTATGCCGGGGGCGGCGATGCGGCTTGTGGGACGGACGGTGCGCCCTGTGGTGGTTGGGGCCGCCATGCGGCGGACGGGCTTCCGCTTCTTCCACGAGGACGACGGCCGGTGCGGCGGCAGTCACGCCCACGAGCGCGGCGAGGCCGAGAAGGAAGGAACGGCGGCTCATCTTCTGAGGCTTGGGAGAGGTGTTCATAAGGCGTCTCCTAAGTGTTGAGGATATCGGTCGTGGGGCGCATCCCCTGCTGTGGTGTTTTGCCGGACGGCGGAGAATGCGCTTTTTTATGGCGTTCAGGCCATGCTAGTCGAGGCTCATGCGCTTTATCTGCACGTCCATGCTGTTGGGGATATAGTACTGGCAGGCGTTCTGCCATGCCTCGATATAGCTGTACGAGCTTACGGGTTCGAGCAGGGGGGCGAAGCTGGCAACACCCTTGGTGGTGAGGAACTTGCCTTCCTCGTTTTCAGCCCACACATAGGGCCCCCACATCTTTTCGCACAGATAGTTGATCGTGATCTCCAGGCGGGGGATCAGGTCTTCCATATAGGAATTGTAAGCATTGGTCATACGCTCATGGCATCGCGCTCCCTTCAGCGCCTTGAGCTTTGTCATGGTAAGGGTCATGGTCTTTTCCTTGAGCTGGGAGATCCGCTCGCCGAACCTGCCAAGGTCGTCAAGGATGCGCTGGCCCTCTTTCTTGAGCACGGCGGTATGGCGGTCCACATCGTAAAGGAATACGCCCTGGTTCACCGGGGTCATCTTACCGTTGGCGTACTTCATGTAATTGCCAAGCTTCTTCAGCTCTTCAACGTCGCCCCTTTCCTTGAACTTCTGCAGGTGGCCGTTCATGGCCGCCATCTTTTTCTTATGTTCCTCGGACTTTTCCTGAAGCCAGTAGCCCATCTTGTGGACCTTGAAAATGGACTCGACAAGATGCTTCTGGTCGCTATCGAACATCTTGATGAAAAAGCGCTGGATATACATCAGATCGCTGAGGAAATCCAGGGCGGCGGCCAGTTCCCTCTTGACTCTTTCCTGCTCTTCCTTGTTGCCCCACAGGAAGCTCGGGTCGTCAAGGTCGAGCGATTGCAGCTGCTTGAACTTCTGGTCGGCGGCTTCCTGCTGGGGCTTGCAGAGCAGAAGCGCCGAGGGGTGCCAGTAGTATTTCTCGATATCTCTAGGCAGCTTATTTCCGGCGCATTTGTATGCCTCGTTCATGGCATCGGCCATTTCAAAATAGAGCTTGTTGACGTAATCTCTGCCGTTCTTGGCGGCCTGTTTAGTGTCTTTGACAGCGGCGGCTAGAGAGGGCTGAGCCGACGAGGCGCAAAGCCCGCAGACAAGAAGGCCAGCCACAGCAAAACGGAATATGTTTTTCAGTATGGTCATGCTCGATTCCTTCTGTGATGAAAAGTGACTGGCAGGCTAGAAGCGCACATCGTAGGTGTTGATGTACCAGCGGCCCTTGCCCTTGCGGCGCAGTTCGTGGAAGTTCTTGGCGCCGCGCTGCTTGCCGCTCTGTTCGAAGGCGCGGCTCATCACGATGGCCATTTCTTCCTTTTCGCCGGCGCGCTGCATGAGCTGTTCACGCTGATTGCTGTCGAGGAAGAAGTTTTCGAGGTTGCCGCTGCTGTCGTCGTGGCCCTTGAGTACGGTGATTTTGGGCTCATCGAACACGGCGTGCACGTATTCCCCGTGATAGCGGGCCTGATGCAGATCCCAGTGATAGCGCAGGAGCGATTCGCCAAGGTCGCTGGCGTAGCGCACAGGGTTGATGCATTCCTTATACAGATTGTAGTTCTTTTCCTTGATGGCCGTGGCGAAGATCTCCATGAGCTGTTTCGGGTTCACGTTGTCCGGTACGGACTTCACGGTGTACCAGCTCTGCTTGATCTTCTCCACGTCCTCTTCACCGAAGAAGGTGCCGGAGTTTTCCAGCTCGGGATCATAATAGGCCACCACGCGCTCACCGGCGTAGAGGTATTCAGGCTCGACAATCCAGCCCCATTCCACAGGCGCGAGTTTTTCCTCGTTGGCATCGGGCGATTCCATGACCACGCCCGTGATCTTGCCCAGCACTGTGAAGGTTATGGTATCGCCAAGGCTGGGGTCCACGAAGCGACGGAAGCGCTTCACAGCTTCGTAGGGGCCTACCCAGTTGCGGCCGGAAAGTTCCACGAAGTAGAAGCCCGTGGAACGCTTGCCCACATGGATGAATTCGCCGGTAGAGCCGTAGAACTGGTTGTTCGGATAGATGACCTTATCCAGCACCACGTATTTGCCGAAGTAGTCGTCCGGGTCGCACTTTTCCGCTTCCGGCGTGGGGAAGACCTTGGTGATGGGCTGTTTCTCGGCCAGCAGTTCCTTCCACTTGGCCTGACTGAGCTTGCGGTAGCGATCCTGCATTTCCTTTTCGTTGCGCAGGTAGGCCGTCATATCGGGCGTGATCTCCATGAAGTCGCCCTTGCTCTTCATGAGCACCATGCTGGCGCGATATACCATATCCTTGACCTTGGGGTCGTCGGGATAATCCATAGCCAGTTTCTGTATGCGCGAAAGGGCTTCGTTCTTATTGTAGTAGCGGCCCATGTCCGCACCCTGTGCGCGGGCCACTTCCTTCTCGAATTCCTTCAGGTAGAACTCGGCCTTGCCTATCTCCATCTGCGGGGCGTTCGCGGCATAGGCCGGAGCCGCAAGTATCGAGAGTCCAAGAAGTATGGCGGCAGTCAGTCGTTTCATATTCTCTCCGTGTTAGGGGGCTTTTTAGAAAAGCGTAGCGTGTTGCCCTCGTTATAGCAAGGCTCAGTTCCACTCCCCGCTGAAATACGGGTTCTGGAAATCCTTTATG
>JAFQTU010000015.1 GCA_017408905.1 Mailhella sp.
GAGCAGGGGACGCGGATGATGCGAAGGTCGGTGGGCTGAACGGCACGGGCAGTACCAGCCGTGTCAGCGCCGCCGTAGGAGCACCAGTTACACAGAAAACCTACGATACGGAGCTCTTTGCCGGCTAAAACTGACATAGGGCGTTAACCTCCGCGAGAAGCTGATTATCGGTGAAGTGAGCGACCTGAATGGCGCCCTGCGGGCAGGTGGCGGTACAGACGCCGCAGCCCTGGCAGACAGTCTCGATGACGTGGGCCTTCTTCTGGCCGCGCACTTCGACTTCTTCGATGGCCTGATAGGGGCAGACCTGGATGCACTTGCCGCAGGCGACACAGCGCTTGATATCGACCATGGAGACCTGAGGATCGTTTTCCAGCTTGGGCTTGGAGAACAGGGCCATGACCTTGGCGGCCGCGGCACTGCCCTGGGCGACGGAAGCGGGAATGTCCTTGGGGCCCTGGCACACACCGGCGAGATACACACCGGCGGTGTTGGTTTCCACAGGACGCAGCTTCACATGGCTTTCCATGAAGAAGCCGAAGTGGTCGTAGGAGATGCGCAGTTTTTCGGCAAGGTTGCCGGCGCCCTTGGAGCCTTCCACGCCAACGGCGAGGACGATCATGTCGGCATCGATCTCGACCTGTTCGCCGAGCAGGGTATCGGCGCCGCGCACGATGTAGCCGACAGAGCCGTCAGGACGGACAGTGGGCTGGATGGCGGAAACGCGGCCGCGGATGTACTGCACGCCGTACTCTTCCTGAGCGCGGCGGGTGAACTCGTCGTACATCTTGCCCGGGGCGCGCACGTCCATGTAGAAGACGTAGGCGTCGGTATCGGGCAGATGGTCCTTGGTCATGATGGCCTGCTTGGCGGTGTACATGCAGCAGAAGCCGGAGCAGTACGGACGGCCCATGGAGCAGTCGCGGGAGCCGACGCACTGGATGAACACGATGTTCTTGGGTTCCTTGTGGTCGGAGGGGCGATGGATGTGGCCGGCGGTAGGACCGGAGGCGGACATCATGCGCTCGTACTGCAGGCTGGTGATGACGTCGGGGTATGCGCCGCCGCCGTATTCGGTGATGGACTTCCAGTCGATGAGGTCGAAGCCGGTAGCCGCGATGATGGCGCCCACCTTTTCTTCCACGATCTCGTCCACCATATCGTACTTGATGGCGCCCACGGTGCAGACCTTGGAGCACACGCCGCACTTGCCGTCCTTGAGCTTACGGCAGTAGTCGGGGTTGATGGTGGCCTTCTTGGGAATGGCCTGCGGGAAGGGGATGTTGATGGCGCGGCAGTTGCTGATGCCTTCGTTGAAGGTATCGGGCACGTTCTTTTCGGGGCACTTCTCGGTGCAGACGCCGCAGCCGGTGCACTTGGTCCAGTCCACGTAGGTGGCGCGCTTGCGGATCTTCACGGTGAAGTTGCCCACGAAGCCGGAGATGCTCTCCACTTCGGAGTGGGCGTACAGAACGATGTTGGGGTTCTGGGCCACGTCCACCATCTTGGGGGCGAGAACGCAGCTGGAGCAGTCGACGGTGGGGAAGGTCTTGTCGAGCTTCGCCATCTTGCCGCCGATGGTGCTTTCTCGTTCCACCATGACCACGCCGATGCCGGAGTCAGCCGCGTCGAGGGCGGCCTGGATGCCGGCCACGCCGCCGCCGATCACCAGCACGCGCTTGGTGATGTCGAACTGCTTGGCGTAGAGGGGGGCGTTGCGGCGCAGCTTTTCCACAGCAAGGCGCACCAGTTCGGCGGCCTTGTTGGTGTTGGCTTCGCGGTCGCGGCCGATCCAGGAGACGTGCTCGCGGATATTGGCCATTTCGAACATGTAGCGGTTGAGGCCGGCACGTTCCACGGTACGGCGGAAGGTGGGCTCATGCATGCGGGGCGAGCAGGAAGCCACCACGACGCCGTCGAGGCCGTGCTTCTTGATGGCCTGCACGATGTTTTCCTGTCCGGGTTCGGAGCAGGTGTACATGGAGTCTTCGGCGAAGACCACGTCAGGATAGCCCTGGGCTATCTTGGCGACGGTGGCGGTATCGACCGTGGCTTCGATGTTGCTGCCGCAGTGACAGACGAATACACCTATTTTCATGATGCGACTCCTGCGGCCTTTCTGGCTTCGTTAAGGGCGGCCATCACGCGGGCATCGCGGCGTTCGGCAATCTTGTCCAGAAGGGGCTTGGGATTGACGGCCAGCTTGTCGAAACGGGTGGCTTCTTCGGGCAGACCGAAGGCCAGGGCGAGAAGCTGGGTGAAGTAGAACACCGGCAGTTCGAAGGGCTTGTTCTTCGAGACGCGGGCGGCCTGGCGCTGGCGCAGATCGAGGTTCATGTGGCAGAGCGGGCAGGCCGTGACAACGGCTTCGGCACCCACGGCCTTGGCAGTCTCGAGGATGCGGCCGGAAAGGGAACCGGGGATGTTCACATCCGGGATGCCCATGGCGGCACCGCAGCATTCGGTCTTCAGAGCGAAGGGAAGCACTTCAGCGCCGAGGGCCTTCAGGATCTTGTCGAGAGAGACAGGGTTGTTCGGGTCGTCGAACTTGGCCACATGGGCGGGGCGGCTGAGAAGGCAGCCGTAGTAGGTGACGACCTTCACGCCTTCGAGAGGCTTGACCACGAGGGACTGGATCTTTTCGAGGCCCACGTTCTCAAGGATGACCTGAAGCACGGAGTAGGTTTCGAGAAGATCGGCGCCGCCCTGTTCATTGGCCGGGGTGGGCTCGTCGAGCAGGCTGTCCACGTCGGCCTTGAAGGCGGGCTTCTGCATACGCCAGTGGGCCATCTTCAGGTTGGAAGAACAGCTCGGGCAGGGGGTGATGACGCAGTCGGCACCGGTCTTGGCGGCCTGGAGCAGGTTGCGGGCGGCAAGCGCGCCGGAAAGCTCGTGGCTGATGGAGTGGGCGGGAGTGGAACCGCAGCAGTTCCAGTCTTCGATCTCCACGATATCCATCTTCAGGGCATCGCACACGGCGCGGGTGGACACTTCGTACTCAATGGAAGAGCCATGACCGGAGCAGCCGGGATAGTATGCGTATTTCATGGTCTAGCTCCTCTCTTTGTCAGCGTAGCGCTGGAAGATGCGGGCCACTTCCTCGCGCCCCTGGATGACGGAAGGAATGAAGGGCATCTTGTTCTTCTGAAGCGCCTTGGGAGCGATCTCGACGTTGCCCCAGCCGCGCAGGGTGCGGGCCATGAAGCCGGCCATGACACCGAGTTCGTAGGAACGGCCGGTGTATTTGACGGTGTCGAGGAAGGATTTCCAGAAAGTTTCGATAGGACGGTCCTGCACCCAGCCCTCACGGCGGGCCATGCTGCGGAGCGTTTCCATAACAGCGGCCACGTCGATATTATTGGGGCAGCGAGAGCTGCAGGTAGAGCAGGACAGACACAGCCACAGCGAACGGTTCTTCAGGGCTTCTTCCTTGAGGCCCATCTGCACAGCGCGCATGATCTGGCTGACCTGACGGTCATAGACCCCGGCGCTGGGGCAGCCTGCCGTACACTTGCCGCACTGGTAGCAGGCCGACAGGTTCTGACCGCTCTCTTCTTCGACCTGGCGCTTGAAGCTCAGGTCTCTGGCTTTATCAAGCCTAGTGATGTTCATAATGACTCCCCTTGTAGACATTCCACAACACCGCGAAAACAGGGACTATTTTCACTCGCTTTGTGAAAGGCTTACTAGTCAAGTACAAAAAAGGGACAACAGTACCCCTTTTTATTTTATCCAGTAAAGCATACTTCGCGGAGCAAGTCCATACCACCTTTAAAATAGCCTGACCTTCAAAACCCTAATTCACGAATGAAACAAGGAGGATAGCAGTACGATACTTTTTTCACATATGCCATTCCGCCACAGAACAGCGTTGCACATCTGCATATCTCTTATTTTTCTTCCCGCGCTTTTCCCCGCGTCGGGGAGAAAGTCCTGCAACCGGTATTGACGTGAGGACAAGAAGGTGAAAAATTCCTATGATGCACCGTGGCCGCCGCCTGCCCGACTGCAGCACGGCCCAGAACCCTCCCCACAGGACACGCCATGAAGATCATCGACATCATAAAAGGCCCGAAGCCTGCGCTTTCCTTCGAAGTCTTCCCTCCCAAGACCAGCCAGAACTTTGAAAGCGTGCGCATGGCCGTGGAAGAGATAGCGGCCCTGAAGCCCGACTTCATGAGCGTGACCTACGGCGCGGGGGGCGGCACGTCCGACTTCACTGCCGACATCGCGGCCGATATCCAGAACAGCTACGGCGTGCCCGCCCTTGCCCACATGACCTGCGTTTCCTCCCCGCGCGAACAGGTGCGCCGCGTGACCGAAACGCTCAAGGCCAAGGGCATCACCAACGTCCTCGCCCTGCGCGGCGACATCCCCGAAGGCTTCGACCTTGCCTCCGCCGACTACCACTACGCCTCCGAACTCATCCGCGAGATACGGGAGCGCGGCGACTTCTGCATCGGCGGGGCCTGCTATCCCGAAGCCCATCCGGAAAGCAGGGATTCCATGACCGACCTCGCCTACCTTAAAGAAAAGGCGGACAGCGGCTGTGAATTCTTCACCACGCAGATGTTCTTCGACAACAGCATACTCTACAATTTCATCTACCGCGCCCGCGCCGCCGGCATCAGCGTTCCCATCGTGGCGGGCATCATGCCCGTGACCAACGCCGCGCAGATCAAGCGCATCATGGCCATTTCCGGCTCGGCCCTGCCCCAGCGCTTCGTGCGCATCGTGGACCGCTACGGCTCCGACCCCGCCGCCATGATGCAGGCAGGCATTGCCTACGCCACGGCCCAGATCATCGACCTTTTTGCCAACGGCGTCCCGGCCGTGCACGTCTATTCCATGAACAAGCCCGAAATAGCGCGGCGCATCATAGAAAACGTGTCCCACATCATACGCTAGGCGGCGGCATGGCCTGCTTCGTCCCGTCTCTGCGGCTGTCCGCCCCGGGGGAACTGCGCGTCAGCCGGGCAGAAGCCCTGCGCTATCTCGGCTTCGGCAAGGCAGAACCGGACGATGCCGTGCTCGAGCTCATGGCTTCCTGCGAAGAAGAACTGCTTGCAGCCTGTCAGGGCCGCGCCTGCTGGGTCCGCACGCCGGTGGCCTTCCCTGCGCCGCATTGTGTGGACATCGGCTTCGGCCCCGTCGAAAGCGTTTCGCTCTCGAAGCATCTTAAGGGCTGCCACAGCGCCCTGCTCTTCGCCGCCACCATCGGCATAGGGGCGGACAGGCTCACAGCCCGCTGGAGCCGCCTGCGCCCCAGCCGCAGTGCCGTTCTCGACGCGCTGGCCTCCTCCGCCGTCGAA
This sequence comes from Mailhella sp., assembly GCA_017408905.1. GTDB lineage: Bacteria > Desulfobacterota > Desulfovibrionia > Desulfovibrionales > Desulfovibrionaceae > Mailhella. Next base: position 5,313 of record JAFQTU010000015.1, read on the forward strand.
TGCTGGTGTGACGACGTGGAACGCGAGCTGACGCAGGGCGAGGAAAAGCACTGCGAACGCTTCAGCCCCGGCTACGGCGACTTCCCCCTGCATCACCAGAAGGATTTCCTGCACTGCCTCGACATGGGCCGCCTGCTGGGCGTCTCTCTGACGGATTCCCTGCTCATGAAACCGGCCAAGTCGGTCACAGCCGTCATCGGCCTTGGCGCTTCGGCCCGCACCTGCGGCCACAAGTGCCTGTTCTGCGACAAGAAAAACTGCATCTACCGAGAGGTCATGGTATGAACCTGCTTGAAAAAATACGCACGTCCCGCACCTACTGCGACGGCGGCATGGGCACCCTGCTTCAGGCGCGCGGGCTCAAGCCCGGCGAACTGCCGGAACGCTGGAACCTCACCCGCCCTGAAGAGATCATCGGCATCCACCTCCAGTATCTGGAAGCCGGGGCCAACATCATCACGGCCAACACCTTTGGCGCGAACGTGCTGAAATTCGGCGACGAGCTCGAAGACATCATTGCCGCAGGCCTTGCCAACGTGCGCACGGCCATCAGCCGCCTCGCGCCCGAAAAGCAGGCCGGGCGCTACGCCGCCTTCGACGTAGGCTCTCTGGGCAAAATGCTCCAGCCCCTCGGCGAACTTCCCTTCGAAGACGCCGTGGAGATCTTCGCCAAGAGCATACGCATCGCCGCACGCCACGGGGCCGACCTCATCTTCATCGAAACGATGAACGATTCCTACGAGGCCAAGGCCGCCGTTCTGGCCGCCAAGGAAAACTGCGACCTGCCCGTGTTCATCACCTGCGTCTATGACGCGCAGGCCAAGCTGATGACCGGGGCCGACCCGGCGGCTATGGTGGCCATGCTCGAAGGCCTCGGCGTGGACGCCCTCGGCATGAACTGCTCCCTCGGCCCGGAGCAGATGCTCCCCATCGTGCCCCGCCTCGCCGCCGAGACCAGCCTGCCGCTCATCGTGAACCCCAACGCCGGACTGCCCCGCACCGAAAACGGCAAAACGGTATTCGATGTGGACGCCGAACGCTTCTCCGACATCATGGTGAAGATAGTGGAAGCCGGGGCCTGCCTTGTGGGCGGCTGCTGCGGGACCACGCCGGAATACATACGCCGCACCGTGGAAAAGACCGCGCCCATGCCCTACCGCCTGCCGGAGAAGAAGACGCATACCGTGGTGTCGTCCTACACCCATGCGGTGCGCATCGGCGAAGGGCCCGTCCTCATCGGCGAACGCATCAACCCCACGGGCAAAGCCCGCTTCAAGCAGGCCCTGCGCGAAGGCGACATCGACTACATCCTCAACGAGGGCGTGCGCCAGCAGGAAGCCGGGGCGCATATCCTCGATGTCAACGTGGGCCTGCCGGAGATAGACGAGCCTGCCATGATGCTCAACGTGGTGCGCGAACTTCAGGCCGTTTCCGACCTGCCCCTCCAGATCGACACCGTCGATCCCGTGGCCATGGAAAAGGCCATGCGCGCCTGCAACGGCAAGCCGCTGGTCAATTCCGTGAACGGCAAGCCCGAAAGCATGGAAGCCGTCTTCCCGCTGGTGAAGAAATACGGCGGCGTGATGATAGCCCTCACCATCGGCCCGGACGGCATCCCCGACAGCGCCGAAGGCCGCTATGCCATCGCGGCCGACATCGTTGCGAAAGCCGAAGCCTTCGGCATCGACCGCCGCGATATCGTGGTCGATCCGCTGGCTATGGCCGTTTCCTCCGATCCGCAGAGCGCCAGCGTCACGCTGGAAAGCATTCGCCTCATCGAAGAACGCCTCGGCGTCCACACCAGCCTCGGCGTGTCCAATATCTCCTTCGGCCTGCCGAACCGGGACGTGGTGACGTCCGCCTTCTTCGCACTGGCCCTGCAGGCCGGACTCGACGCCGCCATCATGAACCCGTTCTCCGTGGAAATGATGAAAATCTACCACAGCTTCCGCGCCCTGCGCGGCATGGATGCCAACTGCGCGGACTATATCGCCTTCGCTTCCGGCCTGACCACGCAGGCCGTGGCGGGCGGCGCGGCAGTCACAGCTTCCGCCCCCGATACGGCCGAACCGCTCAAGCACGCCGTCATCAAGGGCCTGAAGGACAAGGCCGGAGCCCTCGCCGCCCAGATGGCCGCCGACATGGACCCGCTGGACGTGGTGAACGGGCAGATCATCCCGGCGCTAGACGTGGTGGGCAAGGGCTTCGAAGCCAAGACCGTGTTCCTGCCCCAGCTCCTCATGAGCGCCGAAGCCGCCAAGGCCGCCTTCGAGGCCGTGAAGGCCGCCATGCCCGCCAGCGACCAGCCCAGCAAGGGCAAGATCGTTCTGGCCACGGTGAAAGGCGACATCCACGACATCGGCAAGAACATCGTGCGCACCCTCCTCAGCAACTACGGCTACGAGGTCATCGACCTCGGCAAGGACGTTCCCCCGCAGAAGATCGTGGACTGCGCCCTTGAGCATGACGTGAAGCTTGTGGGCCTTTCCGCGCTTATGACCACCACCGTCCCGGCGATGGAAGAGACCATAGCCCTGCTCCGCAAGTCCGGCTCGCGTGCCAAGGTCGTGGTGGGCGGGGCCGTGCTCACGCAGGAATACGCCGACATGATCCATGCCGACCACTACGCCAAGGACGCCATGGAAACCGTGCGCTACGCCGAAGCGCTGTTCGCAGAATAAGAAAAGGCGCGCCGGTCACGGAGACTGACACGCCCTCTTTTCCCAGCGGCCCTGCTATGCGGGGCCGCTTTCCTTTTACGCGTTCCCCTTGTCAGAGCGGGCCCGGAACATGAGCCACAGCCCCGCCGCCAGCAGAGGCAGGCAGAGCACCTGCCCCATGGTCAGCCAGCCGCCGAAGAGGTAGCCGAGCTGAGGGTCGGGCATACGGAAGAACTCCACGAAGATGCGGCTCAGGGAATAGAGCACGCCGAAAAGTCCGGCCACTGCGCCGCGCGGGCGGGGCTTGGACGAGTATATCCAGAGGATGGCAAAGGTGAGCAGGCCTTCGAGCCCGGCCTCGTAAAGCTGGGAGGGGTGGCGGGGAAGAGGCCCGGCATGGGGAAAGACCATGCCGAGGGGGCTGTCGGTCACACGGCCCCAGAGTTCGGCGTTGATGAAGTTGCCGATGCGCCCGAAAAAGAGCCCCGTGGGGACGAGAGGAGCCACGAAATCCAGTATCTCCACAAGGGTCTTGCCATTGCGGCGCCCCCAGAGCCAGCTCACCGTGACCACGCCCAGCAGGCCGCCGTGGAAGGACATGCCGCCGTTCCAGAGCTTGAAGACTTCCAGCGGATCAGCAAGATAGACGGAAAGGTCGTAGAACAGCACGTAGCCGAGGCGCGCACCGAGGATGACGCCAAGCATCACCCATGTCACGTAGTCGTCCACCATGTCGGCCTTCCAGCCCGACCACGGGCGCGACGCCCTCCAGCGGCCGAGAAGCCAGCCTGCGGCAAAGGCGAAGACGTACATGAGGCCGTACCAGTGGAGCTGGACAGGGCCGAGGCTGAGGGCTACGGGGTCGATGTTCGGATACTGCATCATTCTTCTCCTTGCTGGCCGCCTAGTTACCACAAAACGCCGCTGACTGCCAGCCCGCGCGCCCGGGCAGAAAAGGCTTTACGCCCTCCCCGGGCTGGGCTATTTTAGGGAAGCTGAACCTGAACGGAGCCGCCATGAAACCGCATCGATCCTTTCCAGCCATGCCCTTTCTTCTCTGCCTTGTCGGCCTTGCGTTCTGCCTGTGGGTGCGCCTCTCCGGCGGGCAGGCCCTCTGCCTGACGGACGGATGCGCCCTCTTCCAGGACTTCAGCCTGGCGGGGATATCACTCTGGACCGCCGGTTCCGCCTTCTTCGGCCTCATGCTCCTCGTCTGCGCCCTGCGCCTGCCGCAGTTCGCCCTTTTCCTCGCCGGGCTCGCCCTTGCCGCCGACATCCTGCTCATGGCGGTCATGAGCTTCACCGCTCCCTGCCTGAACTGCCTCCTCGTCGGCCTGCTCCTTGCCCTGACCTTCTTCGCCCTCCTGCGCGAGACCGCCCTGCACAAAAGGGCGCGGCGCTCCCCCCTGCTCCTTCTCTGGGCGCTTTTCTTCATCCTCAGTGCAGGCGGCGTCCTGCGCGACAGCACCGAACTCTGGTCGCCCCTTCCGCGCCCGGAAACGTCTTCCGTGCAGGTCTTCTTCTCGCCAAGCTGCCGGGCCTGCCAGACGCTGGCGGAACAGGCCGACGCCCTGCCCGATGCCGCATGGTTCCCCGTGGCCGAGGACGCCCGGGATATCTGGCTCATCCGCGCCATGAGCAGGCATCTTGCCGAAGGCCTGCCCCTACGCGAGGCCATTGCCAGGGCGCATGACAGCCTCCCCTCACTGGCCGACGCCCCCGACATCATGGCCCTTCCCGAATACCGTTTCGGCCTGCTGAAGCCGGGTATGCTCCTCCTGCAGTTCCGCCTCTGGAAGAACCGCGCCCATGTGCTCGCCGCCGGTTCCGACCGCCTGCCCTTCGTGGAATTCAAGGGCCTGCCCTCCTTCCTTCGCCACGAAGCGCCCCCCTCTTCCAGCGCCGCCGACAGCACGCTCACCCCTGCGGACATCCCCGGAATCGACCTCGGCGTGGCCGGGTTCTGCGGCGGGAAGGAACAGCCCGGAAACTGCGAAGATGACAATTCTGTCAAAAAATCGCTCCCGCAAGGCGGCGGCCTCATCGATACAAGCGGCATGGCGCAGTAGCGTTCACAAAGTTTCTAAATTTTTTCAACAGCCCGGCATCATTGGTAAAACCTTTCACTCCTGCCATAATGCCGACTTGTATCTTGCAGAATATTAAGCTAATATTCGACAAATTAGCGGCCTCTGTTTGGCCGACTGATTTTCATCAACTTTCTTGCAGGCTTACATGGACATTATCGAACTGTGCAACAGCCAGCGCGACGTGCTGGTGGACCGCTGGGTCAATCGTTTCTTCGCAAGCTATCCTCTGGACAGCAAAGGATTCATGCGCACGAACCGCGACCGTTTTGCCAATCCTGTCGGCGAAACGACCCGCATAGCCGCCGCCGTGCTCTTCGACGCCGTCATCGGCAAGGAGGCCGACGCTGAAACCGTGAAGACCGCTCTTCACGACCTCGTCTGGGTGCGTGCGGTGCAGGATATGCCGCCCTCAAAAGCCGTGGGGGCCCTGTATCTGCTTAAAGAGATACTGCGCAGCGACATTATGCCCGAATGCCTGAAGTCGGAGAGATCCGGCGGAAAGATCCTGAACGAATACCTCACCATGGAGTCCCGGGTGGACACTCTGGGCCTCATGGCTCTGGATATGTATTCGGAAGCCCGTGAGCGCGTGTTCAGGATTCGAGTGGAAGAAGTAAAGCAAAGTCAGGCGGCGGTGATCCGTCTGGCCAAGCTTCGGAGGGAGCGGGAGACTGCTCCTGAAACTGAAAATCGAGGGGTAGAGGAATGACCATCGCATTTGCGGCAACTCTGCTTATCCTGTTTATAGGATGGGCGGGGTCAGCACTTGGCCTGCAGTATCTGCTCGGCGTTATTTTACCGCTGGTAGCGGGTGCTGTGTTCATCATCGGCTTCATCTGGAAGATCATCTGCTGGGCTAAATCGCCCGTGCCTTTCGCCATCCCCACGGTGGCCGGCCAGCAGCGTTCTCACGACTGGATCAAGCCCAACCGTCTGGAATGCCCGTGGACCACGCCTGCCGTCGTGGGCCGCATGCTCCTGGAAGTGTTCGCCTTCCGTTCCCTGTTCCGCAACACCCGTGCGGAACGCACCACGATCGACGGCGCTCCCCGCGTCACTTATTTCTCCAATAAGTGGCTGTGGCTGTTCGCCCTGCTGTTCCACTACAGCATGCTGATCATCATCATCCGCCACGCCCGTTTCTTCCTCGACCCTGTGCCCATGTGCATCAGCGCCCTCGAGTTCGTGGACGGCGTGTTCCAGATAGGCGCTCCCCGCTTCTATCTGACCGACGCTTTCATCCTCGCCGGCCTCGGCTTCCTGCTGCTGCGCCGCGTGTGCTCCGAGCGTCTGCGCTACATCTCCCTGCCTGCCGACTGGTTCGCCCTCTTCCTGCTCATCGCCATTGCCGGTTCCGGCATCTGCATGCGCTATGTGAGCAAGGTGGACATCAACCTGGCCAAGGACGTCATCATGGGCCTTGCCACCCTGTCCCCCGTCGATCCCAGCGGCCTGGGCGCCATGTTCTTCATCCACGTCACCCTGGTGAGCGCCCTGCTCATCTACTTCCCCTTCTCCAAGCTGATGCACATGGGCGGCGTCTTCATGACTCCTACCCGCAACATGAAGTGCAACACCCGCGAAGAACGGCATGTGAACCCGTGGAACCCTGAACCTCACTTCCACACCTATGCCGAATATGAAGACGACTACCGTGAAGCCATGGTCGAGGCCGGTCTGCCCGTAGACAAGATGCCCGAAACCAAGACGGAAGCCTAAGGAGTAACGGTCATGGCAAAAATGCCCACGCCCAATGAACTGCTGGCTGCAACGCCTGCTGCCTTCCCCAAGGAAGGCTGGATGGACACCAAGCCCGATTTCCGCCCCGGCAGCTTCTGCTACCCCGCTAAGACGGAGATCCTCAAGGGACTTGGCTTTGAACACGCCCACGACTGGGCGCCCGACAACGAAGACTGGGAACTGCCCGAAAACTGGGAACAGATCCTTTTCAATTCTCTTCAGGACGCGCTGAACAAGCACCGCTCCCTGAAGGTGTTCATGGACTGCTGCGTGCGCTGCGGCGCCTGCGCGGACAAGTGCCACTTCTTCATCGGCACCAACGACCCGAAGAACATGCCCGTTCTTCGCGCCGAACTCGTCCGCTCCGTGTACCGCAAGGACTTCACCACCGCCGGCAAGCTGCTCGGCAAGTTCGCTGGTGCCCGCAAGCTGGACAAGGACGTCATCAAGGAATGGTTCATCTATTTCTACCAGTGCACTGAGTGCCGCCGCTGCTCGCTGTTCTGCCCCTACGGCATCGACACCGCCGAGATCACCGTCATCGTTCGCCAGATGCTGCTCGACCTGGGCCTTGGCATCCACTGGATCATGAACTCGGTCAACGACTGTAACCGTACCGGCAACCACCTCGGCATCCAGCCCCACTCCATGCGCGAAATCGTGGAATTCCTCAGCGACGATATCGAAACCATCACCGGTATCCGTATCGATCCGCCGTGGAACGAAAAGGGCCATGAAGTCATCTTCATCACCCCCTCCGGCGACTACTTCGCCGACCCCGGCATCTACACCTTCATGGGCTACCTGATGCTGTTCCACGAAATCGGTCTGGACTACACCCTGTCCACCTACGCCTCCGAAGGCGGCAACTTCGGCTCCTTCGTCTCCTTCGACGTGGCCAAGAAGCTGAACGCCAAGATGTACCACGAAGCCGAACGCCTCGGCTCCAAGTGGATCCTCGGCGGTGAATGCGGCCACATGTGGCGCGTGGTGAACCAGTACATGGCCACCTACAACGGCCCCACTCCTCCCAAGATGGAGACCCCTGTGTCCCCCATCACCGGCACGGTGTTCAAGAACGCCGCCGCCACCAAGATGGTGCACATCACTGAGTTCACTTCCGACCTTATCCGCCACAACAAGCTGAACCTGCGTCCTGAGCGCAACGACGAGATCATCACCACCTGGCACGACTCCTGCAACCCCTCCCGCGGTATGGGTCTGCTTGAAGAACCTCGTTACATCCTCAAGAACGTGTGCAACAACTTCGTTGAAATGCCCGAGCACACCATCCGCGAAGAAACCTTCTGCTGCGGTTCCGGTTCCGGCCTCAACGCTGAAGAAATCATGGATCAGCGCCTGCGCGGCGGTTTCCCCCGCGCCAACGCCCTGCGCTACGTGCACGACACTCAGGACGTCAACTGGATGGCCTGCATGTGCGCCCTCGACCGCGCCGCCCTGCCTCCGCTGGTCAACTACTGGGTCCCCGGCGTGACCGTGTCCGGCCTGCATGAACTTGTTGCCAATGCTCTGGTGATGAAGGGCGAAATCCCCCGCACCATGAACCTGCGTCAGGAAGATCTCGCCAATCCTGATCCGGATCCCGCCGACTCGGAGGAAGCGTAAATGTATAACAAAAATGTAGTCATCCCCGGCATCATCGTCTTTGTCGGGCTGTTCACCGCTCCCTTCTGGACCAATGTCTTCACCGGCAAGCACGAACCCGTGAAGCTCGAGCTGCCCAAGGCTCCCGTGAAGTTCTTCGGCGAAGAGCGCACCAACTGCATCGAACCCAGAGAATGGATGGCCGCCAATCACATGGACATGCTCATCAACTGGCGCGATGAAGCCCTTCGCAACACCAAGCGCATCTACGTCGCCTCCGACGGCAAGAAGTGGGAAACCAGCCTGCAGAACACCTGCATGGCCTGCCACACCAACAAGGCCGAATTCTGCGACAAGTGCCACGATGCCAACAGCGTGAGC
>JAFQTU010000080.1 GCA_017408905.1 Mailhella sp.
CTGGTCGTAGTTGCGGATCTGCTCCTCGATGATCTTTCCGATCTCTTCAGCCTTGATGTGCATGGCCTACTCACCCCTCTTGATGGATTCTCTGAGGTTATCGAGCTGCGCGCGCAGACTTGCATCGTACACCGAGTCGCCTACACGGAGGACTATGCCGCCGATGATGGCAGGGTCGATGACGAACTCAAGCACGAGCTTGCGCCCTGTCTGCGATTCCAACTTGCTTTTGATCTTGTCCATGTACTCTTCGTCCAGCTCCACGGCAGTGGTCACGACGCCGCGGGAAATACCGCTGGCCTCGTCGAGCATAACGCCGAAATCCGCCGCGATGGCGGGGAGCAGGTCGAGCCGGCCCTTGTCGGCCAGCAGAGCACAGAAACGTTTTTCAACAGTGCCGCCGCCCGCCACATCCAGCAGGGACAGCACAACTTTCTTCTTCTCTTCCGAAGAGAGCACAGGGTTGCGGAAAGCCTCCGCGAGTTTCGGAGTCTTCTCCACAGCCTCGCCAAGCGCGGAAAGAGAAGCGCCATAGCGTTCCAATTCTGCCATGCCGGCTTCCTTCCCCAGAGAGAAGAGCGCGGCGGCATAGCGCCGGGATACGACATTGCCGATCACTTCAGCACCACCTTGGTCAACGATTTGTCGATCAGATCCTGATGCGTTGCGGCATCGAGCCTTTCGGCAAGGCTTTTCTCAAGCTCGGCCACGATGGTTTCGGCCATACGGGCGCGGATAGCTTCGAGTTCCGCCTTGCCTTCCTGTTCCGCATTGCGGGCAGCCTGCTCGACGATGCGGGCAGCCTGCGCCTCGGCGTCGGCCAGGATGGCGGCCTTCATGCGTTCCGCCTGGGCGCGGCCGTCTTCAAGAAGCTTGGCACACTCGGCTTCGACATCGGCGATCTGACGTTCGACGTCGGCGAGACGGGCTTCGGCTTCCTGCTTGCGGCTGGCCAGATCGTCCATTTCCTGAACGACTTCTTCGCGGCGGCCCGCAAAGAACGATTTCAACTTTTTGCCCGCGGCGTACCAGATGATGCCGATGAAGATAGCGGCATTGACGATGCGGAGCAGGAAGTCGATCCACGGGAGGCCGTGGCCATCGCTTGCCGCCGCAACCTGACACGAAACGAGGACAAGAGCGCAGGCTGTAACTATACCATAGATTTTTTGCACGCCATACTCCTTGCTGTGAAGGCTATCCAAGCATGGACTTGAGGGCAACCTGAACGAATTCGCCCACTCTGCCGTCGAGTTCGCGCTGCGCTTCAGCGCTTTCCGCCTGAACGCGGTCGGCAGCGGCGCGATGGATGGCACGGGCTTCTTCCCCGGCCGCGTGCACACGGGCCTGGGCAGTCTGTTCCGCACTGGCCTTGATGCTTTCTCGGGCAGCCGCGACTTCGGCGCGGGCCTTGGCTATGCGGGCAGTGTAACCTTCCATCTTGAGGTCGGCCTCACTCCTGATGGTGTCGGCGCTTCCTCTCAGCTCATCGTTCTGGGCACGGCGGCGAGCGATGACGCCGCGCACAGGGCGGATGATAAGGTAATTGATGATCGCCAGGGCGACCAAAAAATTCACCAACTGAATCAGGAGGGTTATGTCGATATTGATCATTACGAGAACCTCCAACCGAAGCTGTAAAAAGGGGCCACTCAACCAATGTCATTCTAAGCCCCCAAAGTTCTGCGCTCCTGAATTATTGGGGAGTAGAATCATTTCTGTTATCTACCTTGTTCGCTAGGCTTTGTCAAAGCCGCCCCGGGATTTTGTCCAATTAATAAAGGCCTTCACGAAGGCCCCTTGCGCTTTTCTTGGCAAGCTGGCGATATGCTGATATTTCAACGGAATAGCCACTGTTTGATTGCGCAAACAGTACAATATTTCAAGCACTTGCCCCTTCAAGGCGGCTCGCCTCTTCCCCCTTCTGCCCGTTTTACCCAGTGCTCCACGGTGAAAAAAAAGGTGAAAAAACTTTTTTCACAAAAGGGCAAAAAAAATCATGCCCGAGGAAACTTTTTCCCGGGCATGAGACCTTTTTCCCTGCAAAACGCCTGTTTTTCAGCTTTTGAACACGAAGCGGCGCATTGAGATACTAAGCACAATCCCCACAAGGGCGCAGTTCACCACCAGTGCCGTGCCCCCGTAGCTGATGAAAGGCAGGGGCATACCCACCACAGGCATGAGGCCGACCACCATGCCGATGTTCACAATGATCTGCCAGAAGAAGTAGAAGAAGATGCCCGCCGCCAGCGTACTGCCGAAGCGGTCCTTGGCGTCGCGCACCGTGGCGTACATGGCCGCAAGAAAAAGGCAGAACAGCACGATGAGCGCCATGCAGCCCACAAAGCCCCACTCCTCGCCCAGCACGGCGATGGCGAAGTCCGTATGCTTTTCGGGCAGGAAGCGGAGCTGGCTCTGCGTACCGTCCAGAAAGCCCTTGCCGAACATCTCGCCGGAGCCGATGGCTATCTGCGACTGGATGATGTGGTAGCCTGCGCCGCGCGGGTCGGCCGTGGGGTCGAGGAAGGTCATGATACGTTCGCGCTGGTAGTCGTGCAGGGCGAACCAGCCCAGGGGGAGCACCAGCGGTATGACCACGAGGCAGACGCGCAGTACCCGCCACTTCACGCCATGGAAGAGCACCATGCCCCCAAGCAGGACGAGCACGGTCAGGCCGGAGCCGAGGTCGGGCTGGTTGGCGATGAAGAGGAACGGCACGACGCCGATGGAAAGCACCCGGGCAAGGCGCTTCCAGCCAAGGGTCTCGCCGTCGCGGCAAAGGGCCTTGGCCCCCATCATCAGGACGGCGAACTTGGCCAGCTCGCTGGGCTGGAGGTTCATCACGCCAAGGTCTATCCAGCGCTTCGCGCCATAGACCGTCTTGCCGATGAGCGGCACGAGCAGGAGCAGGATGAGCACCACGATGAAGCAGGGCAGGGCCAGCCTTTCGATGCGGCGGTAATCCACCAGAGCGCAGGCCGTCATGACGCCGAGGCCCAGAAGCCCCCAGACGAGCTGCTTATGGAAGAAGGGCGACAGCACGAAGCCCCCTTCCACGCGCGCACCGCTGGCGGAATAGAGGTTCACCATGCCGACGGCGAAGAGGAGCATGGTGGTCAGCACCAGGCCCCAGTTTATCTGGAAGAACATCCGCCGGTCAGGCATATGCATGAGGCGCGCCCCCTACTTGCCCGCCAGTTCCATGTCGCGCTTCAGGGCTTCGAGCACGGCGTCGGCCACATGGCCGGGAACGGCGTGGCGCTCGAGGTGGTTCACGCCCCGGATGGTCGTCCCGGCAGGAGAGCATACCTTGACGCGCAGGTCGGCAAAGCTTTCGCCGCTCTCAAGGGCCAGCTTGGCCGTGCCTTCCACCATGGCCGCGATGAGCTCGCGGGAGTCCGAAGCCTTGAGGCCCATCGTGATACCGGCGTTGAGCAGGCCTTCCATGAAGAGGAAGACAAAGGCCGGGCCGCAGCCCACAAGCGAGGTGAAGGCCGGGAACAGGCGCTCCGGCAGGACGACGGGCAGGCCCAGCTTCTGGAAGACGGCGAGCAGTTCGGCCTTGCGGGCCTCGCTGAGGGAGGCATCGTCGAAGCAGAGAGCAAAGACGCCCTTGCCCACGATGACGGGCAGATTGGGCATGGTGCGCACCACGGGGCATATCCCGCCCACGCCCTGCACCAGCTTTTCCTGCGAGAAGGCGGCCGCAAGGGAGAGCACAGTCTTGGAGCTGTGCAGCACGGGGCGTATCTCCTCGAGCATGGCTTCCATCTGGTACGGCTTCACCGCAAGGATGACGACATCGGCGGCCTCGGCCAGAGCGCGGGGCGTTTCGGCCCACTGCACGCGATGCGTTTCCGCGTCCAGCGCTTCCACCTTGGCGCGGGTATGGTCGTGCCCGAAAAGTTCGTATTCGGCATGGGGCACAAGCCCCTTGAGAACGCCGCCGCCCATGTTGCCGCAGCCGATACAGCCTATCTTCATGCTATCCCCCTTTCTGCCGTGTATGCGAAGCGCGGACAGCCTTCCCTCCACGGCAGGAAGCGCGGCCCGCGCCCTTGGAATCCTACTTCTGCAGTTCCTTGAGGACGGGGAGCGTCTTCACGAACTGCAAGGCCAGACGGAGCTGGTTGTCGCGGTCGATCATGTCCTTCACGTCTTCCGCGGCCTTGGCGTCCTTATCCTTCTTTTCGTCCTTGGAATCGGCCTTCTTGGCGTCGTCCTTCTTGGCCTTCTGCTGTTCAAGGTGGCGGCGCAGGTCCTTTTCGCGCACGGAGAAGGCAGGCGTCTCTTCTTCACGCGGCGCTTCCCACGCTATCTCGAAGTCTGGCTTGATGCCCTCGGCCTGGATGGACTTGCCGGAAGGCGTGTAGTAGCGGGCCACGGTGATCTTGAGGCCCGTACCGTCGGACAGCGGGATGAGGTTCTGCACAGAGCCCTTGCCGAAGGTCTGCTCGCCGAGGATGAGGGCGCGCTTGCGGTCGCGCAGAGCACCGGCCACGATCTCGGAGGCCGAAGCCGAACCGGCGTTCACCAGCACCACCATGGGGCTGTCCACGTCGTCGGCCTGCGGGCGGGCCTTGAAGACCTGAGCGCGCTGGGCGTCGCGGCCGCGCATGGAAACGATGTCGCCGTCGCGCAGGAACATATCGGCCACTTCCACGCTCTGGTCGAGCAGGCCGCCGGGATTGTTGCGCAGGTCAAGGACTATGCCCTTGATCTCGCCCTTGGCCTTGGCCTTCTTCAGGGCTTCGGCAAGGTCTTCGGCGGTATGGCCGCTGAAGCGGGTAAGGCGTATCCACCAGTAGCCGGGTTCGAGTTCGCGCGACTTCACGCTGATGAGCGGGATGGCGTCGCGGGTGATCTTCATGGTCACGGGCTTGGAGCTGTCCTTATGCAGGACCTGAAGCTCCACATCCGTACCGCGCTTGCCGCGCATCTTGGAAACGACTTCGTTCAGCGTCATGTCCATGGTGAACTCGCCGTCCACCGCCACGATGATATCACCGGCGCGCAGGCCTGCACGATGGCCCGGCGTATCTTCGATGGGGCTCACCACGAGCACCTGATTGTTCTGCATGGTGATCTCGATGCCCACGCCGAAGAACTCGCCGCTGGTGCTCTCCTGCATTTCCTGAAATTCCTTTTCGGTCATCAGGGTGGAATGGGGGTCGAGGTTTTCGAGCATGCCCTTGAGCGCCCCGTCGAGCAGTTCCTTATGCGAAACTTCCTTGACGTAGTACTGCTCCACCATGTCGAGTATCTGGCTGAAGCGGCGAAGCGACTCGTAATCGGCCTCGGCGCTTACCGCCTTCATCACGCCGCCACCGGCAAGAAACGTGACCAGAGCGAGGGAAGCCGTGGTCAGCATACGAATCTTTTTCATAAGAAAGCCTCCGAAAACAGGATGGAACCTTTGAACGATAGGGCCGATTCCCGCAAAAGGCAATGGATTTCCTCAAGGTCTTTCATCTCAGGAGGGAGCTTTCCGCCTCCAGAAGGCGGCGCTTCAGCTCCAGCCCTTCCCCGAAGCCCGTCAGGCTTCCGTCCGCACCGATGACCCTGTGGCAGGGCACGACGATGAGAAGGGGGTTGCGATGGCAGGCCATGCCCACGGCCCTTGCCCCGCGCGGGCATCCCACGGCCTGCGCCACCGCCCCATAGGAGCGCGTCTGCCCCCACGGGATGCGGCAGAGCTCTTCCCACACCCGGCGCTGGAACTCCGTCCCCTGCGCTTCGAGCGGCAGGCTGAAACGGCGGAGTCGCCCGGCCGCATAGGCGTCGAGCTGGGCGCAGGCTTCGCGGAGCAGGGGCGTTTCTCCGTCCATGCGGAAGCCGCCCTGCCCGCTCTCCCGGATACCCGGGCGCAGGTACTGGATGCGAGTCAGGGCGCCGCTGTGCTCTTCCACGTAGAGCGCGCCCCACGGCATGGGATGGATGACGGCTGGCATGGCGTTCCCCTTCTTTCTTTTAATTAAGGATAGGGGGATGGTATCCGGGCTTGCGGGGGAAGCACAAGCCCTGACTGCCCTTTCCCCCTGCGAACCTGCCCCTTTTCCTAAATTTTATTTGACGAGCGGCAAGGAGCAACGTACGCAATGGGGAGGGAGGAATTATGCGCCTGAACATCGAACTGCCCGGCTGGCTCGAAGCCTGCCGCCCCGACGACGCCCTTTACGCCGACGCCTACGAAAGCACCCCTGCCGAACTGCGCGCCCTGCTCAAAACGGCCATAGCCTTCGCCTTCCACCGCTGGCAGCCCGCCTGCGATGAACAGCGTACGGAACGCCGCTCTGCCCGCTCGGGCTTCCGCCACAGCGAAAGCTCCCGCCCCGCCGGCTGGGCCCTTGCCCACCTCGGCCCCGGCTTCGCCTCTCCGGCCCGGCTTCTAGCCGCCCTTGTCCCGGCCGTCCTCGCCGGAGTCGGGCGCATCCTCATCGTTTCGGAAGCCCCCTTCTCCCCTGCCGTGTGCACGGCGCTCGAACTCGCCGGGCTCGAAGATTCCTTCCTGCTGGACGCCGACCAGATGCCCGGCCTCTATGAAGACCTGCGCGCCCTCTGCCCCGACGGCCGCATCCTCGCCTTCCCTGCCGCCGACGGTTCCCTCACCGAGGCCCAGAAGGAGCTTCTCCATTCCGCCGCGCTGGACGGTATGCCGCGCTTCCGCGACCTTCCCTCCCCCCGCCTCCTCTGCCTCCATGCGCCCGGCTCCCCTGCGGAAGACAGCCTGCGCTGGCTCTACCCCGATGCGGAATTCCTGACGGAAGCCGCCCCCGACATCCGGGCCGCCTATGCCGAAGAGGAAAGCCCGGAGCTTGGCGGCCTTCCCTTTGTCTGCGGCCCGGGCATGGAAGCCTGCTGGCCCGGCCCTTCGCCCGAATTTTATCGTACCCGTACCTGTTCCGCCTTTCTCTTCCAGAACATCGACTCGGAGGCCCTCTCATGAGCAAGGACCCTATGAAACAGCTCCGCAATCTGGGCATCATCGCCCACATCGACGCAGGCAAGACCACTCTCAGCGAGCGTATCCTTTTCTATACCAGCAAGATACATCGCATGGGCGAAGTGCATGACGGCACGGCCACCATGGACTTCATGCCCGAAGAGCAGGAACGCGGCATCACCATTGCGGCGGCGGCCTCCACCTGCCACTGTAAGGACTGGACCCTGAACCTCATCGACACCCCCGGCCATGTGGACTTCACCATCGAGGTGGAACGCTCCCTGCGCGTGCTCGACGGTGCTGTCGGTGTATTCTGCGCCGTGGGCGGCGTAGAGCCGCAGTCCGAAACCGTGTGGCGGCAGTCCGAATCCTTCGGCGTGCCCAAGCTGGCCTTCATCAACAAGATGGACCGCGTGGGGGCCGACTTCGCCGCCGTGGTGGACGCCCTGCGCGAACGCCTTGGCGCAACGCCCGCCGCGCTCACCATCCCGCTGGGCGAAGGCCCGGACTTCTACGGCGTGGCCGATGTCATCGCCATGAAGAAGCTCATCTTCGACGAGGATTCGCAGGGCCGCAGCATGGAAGTGCTGGAACTGGAAGGCGACGAGCTCGAAGCCGCCCAGATGTGGCGGGAAAAGACCCTCGAGACCCTCGGCGAGAACGACGACGAGTTCATGGAAAAGTATCTGGAGGAAGCGTATTCCGACGGCGATATCCACGCCGCCCTCCAGCGCGCCACCCTTGCCCGCAAAATCACCCCGGTGCTCTGCGGTTCGGCGCTGAAGAACGCCGGCGTCCAGCCCCTGCTCGACGCCGTGGGCCGCTATCTGCCCTCCCCTGCCGACGTTCCTGCCCCCCGGGCCACCTCGGCCGACGGCTCCAAGGAAAAAGTCGTGGACATCAGCCCCGCCGCCCCCTTCTGCGGGCTCGTGTTCAAGGTGCTCATGGACGGCGGCCGCAAAACGGCCCTCCTGCGCATCTATTCCGGCACGCTGAAGGAAGGCGACTCTGTGCGCAACATCGCCCTTGCCAAGGACGAACGCATCTCCCGTATGTTCCGCATGGACGCCGACCAGCAGGAACAGCTTTCCGAAGCCGCCTCCGGCGACATCATCGCCGTCATCGGCCTGCGTTCGGCCCGCACCGGCGACACCGTGGCCGCGCACGGTCAGGACATCCTGCTCGAAGACCTTCAGGCCGTGAAGCCCGTCATCTCCATGGCCCTCGAGCCGCGCAACGCGGACGAAGGCAAAACGCTGGACGAAGCCCTTGCCCGCTACGCTATCGAAGACCCGACCCTCGGCGTTGCGCAGGACGAAGGTTCCGGCAACCGCATCATTTCCGGCATGGGTGAACTGCATCTCGAGGTCATCCTCGAACGTATGCGCCGCGAGTACAATATCAGCCCGCGCGCCGGTCAGCCTCAGGTCGTGGCCCGCGAGACCGTGCGCATCGAAGCCGAGGGCTCCGGCCTCTTCGACCGCGAACTCGGCACCGTGCACCATGTGGGTGAAGTGGCCCTTGCTATAGCCCCGGCCGAGCGCGACAGCGGCAACGTGGTGCGCCTTTCCGACGCCCTCGCCCATGCCGACCCCAAGGACGCCATCCCCCGCGCGCTGGTGGAAGAGGTGCTCCAGGGCATCAACGACAGCCTGCTCTCCGGCCCGCAGACCGGCTACCCCGTGCAGGACGTGATCGTCACCGTCACCGCTATCCGCAAGGAAGGGGCGACCACCGCAGGCTGCCGCATGGCCGCCTCGATGGCCGTGCGCGACGCCATGGAAAAGGCCCGCGCCACCGTGCTCGAACCCATCATGGACGTGGAGATCATCGCGCCGGAAGAAGCCCTCGGTTCCTCCATCAGCCTGTTCCAGAACTGCGGCGGCAAGGTGGAAGAGCTGGGCGAACGCGGCGGTATGCGCTACCTCGCAGGCGTCGCCCCCATGCGCAAGCTCTTCGGCTTCTCCACCTCCCTGCGCTCCGCCACGCAGGGCCGCGCCGGCTTCACCCTGCGCTTCAAGCACTACGACTCGATGTAAATTAAGGAAGATATGACAAGATGCGGGGCTCTGCCCCGCACCCCGCGAGGGGAATGATTCCCCTCGACCCCCATTGCGGACACCGCCGCTTCGCGGCAGGCGTCCGAATTGCGGGTGCAGGGGCATCATGCCCCTGCCGGTGGGGCCCGGGGAGGCAGAGCCTCCCCGAAAAAAGGAATCCTATGTCCGACATCAATCTGTTCACTGCCGCCAAAGCCAAGAAGAGCCTTGGCCAGCACTTCCTGCACGACGAGCGCGTGGTCCAGCGCATTGTGGACCTGCTGCGCGTGGAGGAAGGCGATCAGGTCATGGAGATCGGCCCCGGCCCGGGAGCGCTCACCAAGCTCCTGCGCCCCCTGCCGTGGAGCCGCCTGACCCTTCTGGAAAAAGACGACCATTATGCCGCCGAACACGCCGCACGCCCGATGCCCGGGCTGGACGTCGTTCCCGGCGACGCCCTCGCCTACCCGTGGGAAAGCCTCGAAGGCCCGTGGAAGATAGCGGGCAACCTTCCGTACAACGTGGCCTCGCCCATGATGTGGGACATCGTGAGCCGCGTGCCCAGCCTTGCCCGCGCCGCCTTCATGATACAGAAGGAAGTGGGGGACCGCCTCCTCGCCAAGCCCGGCGGCAAGGATTACGGCGCGCTCACCGTATGGATACAGAGCTTCGTCAGCGTGCAGAAGGGCTTCGTCATCGGCCCGGCGGCCTTCTCGCCGCCGCCCAAGGTGGACTCCGCCGTGGTGGTCTTCCTTCCGCTTCCCGCCGAGAAGAAGCCCCGCCATCCGGAATGGCTTTCGCGCCTCATCAAGCTCTGCTTCCAGCAGAGAAGGAAGCAGCTCCAGACCATACTGCGCCATGCCGAGCCCCAGCGCTTCTCGCCAGAAATCCTTGCGGCACTAGGCATCGAAGGCACGCAGAGGCCCGAGACGCTCACCGTTCAGCAGTTCCAGCAGCTCTCCGAGGCACTTTTTTCAAAAAAATAATGCCGTGCTTTTGTCGACATATTGACAAGAAGCAGGAAAGTTGTTCCTAAAAAAGAAGGTATTGTAAATCTCATTCTGCTATCTGCCGCCTAGGCAGAAAGGAGCCGCTTTATGACCAAGGCCAAACTCATCGCCAAGATTGCCGGAAGCGCCGCCATCAGCAAAAGCAGCGCTGAACAGTCTCTCAACGCCCTGCTCGATGCCATTCAGGAAGCCCTTGCCACCGACGGCAAGCTCTCCCTGCCCGGCTTCGGCTCCCTCGTGGTCGAGGAACGCAAGGAACGCAAAGGCCACAACCCCCGCACGGGCGAAGCCATCACCATCCCCGCTGGCAAGGTCGTTAAATTTAGGGCTGGCATTAATCTGAAAAAGCAGATACAGTAGCAAATACGGCTCGGCTCCCGGCTTTTCCGGGCTGAGAGTCGCCAAGAGCTCAAGGAGTATTCATGCTTTTACACGGTCAGAACAACCAAAGTCCCTTCATCTGGGATCTTCCCATCTGGCAGCCCGACTACGCCATCTTCTTCGGCGTGCTCTACGCTGTCATCCTCATCCTCGGCATCGGCCTCTCGCTGGTTTTTGCGCGCTCCGTTCTGGAATATCTCGATTCCGACAACAACGAACACTGATATAATTTTTTCATGTTTCAGGCAGGATTCCCCAGAGTTCAGCTCTCTGGGGGCTTGCCTTTTGCGGCAAATTGATTTAGTTTGCCATCTTCCTGTGCAGAATAGCCGTGGGTCCTCATTCCGGGGCTCGCCCGGAAGGCTGGCTAGTGCAGGAATGCTTTCTCCGTATTGTTTCGGTTCCACCCCTGGCGGCGAATCAGAACGGAAGAAAAGATTCGCTGAAAGGGGGTGATAAACTATGCCCGGTGTTTTTCTCAACGAAGACGACTATAATTTCGACATCGCTCTGCGCCGCTTCAAGAAGCAGGTGGAGAAGGCCGGCGTTCTTTCTGAAATGAAGAAGCGCCAGCACTACGAAAAGCCCAGCGTCATGCGCAAGAAGAAGAAGGCTGCTGCCCGTAAGCGTCTCATGAAGAAGATGCGCAAGGTCAACATGGGTTAATTCTTCGACTACAGCGGTTCGCTAGGTCAGAACCGTATGCAGACCGGTAAGGAGCCGGAAATCAGACCTTTACCAGGAACGATTTCCGGCTCTTCTGCCGTTTGCGGCCTGAATGCAAAAAACGGGCCATTCGAAGAAAACACGATTTTCCGTTTCTGCCGTAAAGTGTGAACTTTGCGGCCTTTCCGTCATGGTTCGGGCAAGGCCCGGCCATAGCCCGGGCTTCGGCCCGGCAGACAAGGAAGCCCCCTGTGAGCATCGCCGAACAGATCGAAAAGGACTACATCCAGGCCTACAAGGCCAAGGATCAGGTGCGCCTCGGCACTCTGCGCCTGCTCAAGACCGCCGCCAAGAACAAGCAGGTGGAACTCATGCGCCCCCTCACCGATGAAGACTACATGAACGTCATCATCAAGGAGCTCAAGCAGCGCCAGGATTCCATCGAGCAGTTCACCGCCGCCGGCCGTACCGACCTTGCCGACAAGGAAGCCGCCGAAGCCGAAGTGCTGAAGGCCTACATGCCCGAACAGCTCACCGAAGAAGAGCTGGCCGAGGTGGTGGAAAAGGTCTGCGCCCCCCTTCTGGAAGGCGGCATGAAGAACATGGGCAAGGCCATCAGCGCCATCATGGCCGACTACAAGGGCCGTGTGGACGGCAAGGCTGTGAGCGCCGCCGTGAAGGCCCGTCTCCAGCAGGCCTGATCATGGACGAACGCACGCTCCGCGCCCTCGAGTTCCCCCGCGTCCTCGAACGGCTTTCCTCCTTCTGCCTTTCCGAGGCGGGGAAGGAAGCCGCTCTTCGCCTGCGCCCTATGGACGACGCGGAGGACGTGCGCCGCAGTCAGTACCTGTACGACGAGATACGCGACTGGTTTGCCGAAGGGGATTTCAGCCTCGTTTCCTTCCCCGACATTTCCGGCCTTCTGGCCTATGTGCGCGGCCATGCCGACCCGCTGCTCGAAATGGACGGCCTCTGGGCGCTCAAGTCCGCCCTCGGCCTTGCCCGCCGCGCGGCGGAAAGCATCCATGCCGGTGCGGCGCGCCGCCCCCTGCTCGACGCCCTCGCCTGTTCCCAGCCCCTGCCCGAGATGTCCCTCTCGGCCCTGAACCGCTGTGTGGGCGACGACGGCTACCTCAAGGACGAAAGCTCCCCCGGCCTGCTCCTCGTGCGCAGTGAGCTTCGCGGCATACACCAGAACTGTATGCGCCGCGTGAAGGACTTTGCCGACAAGTACAATATCGCGCATTACCTTCAGGACGACTACATGACCCTGTCGTCCGACCGCTACGTCCTGCCGCTCAAGGCCAATTTCAAGGGCCGCATCCAGGGCATCATCCACGACTACTCCAATACCGGCGAAACGCTCTACTTCGAGCCGCTCTTCCTTGTGGAGCAGAACAACCGCCTGCAGGAGCTCAAGCAGCAGGAGCGCGAAGAAGAGCGCAAGGTGCTCCGCCTCCTGTCCGATCTGCTCAATCAGGAGATGCCGCAGGTCATGGCCGCATGGGAACTGCTCATCGCGCTCGACCTCGGTCAGGCCAAGTGCGCCCTCGGTTCGGCCCTGAACGGCCGCTGTGTGCCGCTGGAAGACGGCGCAACGCTGAACCTGCCCGCCGCCCGCCACCCCCTGCTGGTGCTGGAAGCCGCCCGTGCCGCCACGGACCGTTCCTATAACGGCCCGCGCCGCATCGAACCGGCCGACCTCGTGCTCCGCGAAGGCGACCGTGTGCTCGTCATCAGCGGCGGCAACGCCGGCGGCAAGACCGTGGCGCTCAAGACCCTCGGCCTCATCACTCTGATGACGCTGGCCGGACTGCCCGCCCCTGTGGACAGCGGGGCCGCCCTGCCCTTCTGGAACCGCGTCTATGCCTTCATCGGCGACGAGCAGAGCCTCGACGACCATGTTTCCACCTTCACGGGGCAGATACACCATCTTTCCTCCATCTGGGAAGAACTCGACGAACACGCCCTCGTCCTGCTGGACGAATTCGGCGCAGGCACCGACCCCTCGCAGGGTGCGGCGCTGGCGCAGGCCGTGCTCGACGGGCTTCTGGAGAAAAAGGCCTACACCGTTACGGCCACGCACTTCCCGGCGCTCAAGAGCTACGCCCTCACCCGCGAAGGCGTGCGCGCCGCTTCCGTGCTCTTCGACAACAATACCAAGAAGCCCCTCTTCCATCTGGCCTACGATCAGGTCGGTGCAAGTCAGGCCCTTGACGTGGCCCGGGAGCACGGCCTGCCGGAATCCGTCCTGCGCCGCGCCGAGCATTACCTGCTCATGGACGGCGACGACGCCAGCGCCGTCATGGACCGCCTCAACGAGCTGGCCCGCCAGCGCGAAGAGGAACTGGCCCGCATGAAGGACGAGGAGCGCCGCCTGCGCGACAAGCGCCAGGCACTTCAGGAAAAGCTGGAGAAGGAACGCGCCCGCCTCGACGAAGAAGTGCGCCGCCTCTCGCAGGAGCTCATGCGCGACTACAAGAGCGGCAAGGCCACGGCCAAGCAGACGCAGAAGGAAATGGCCAGGCTCCGCGCCGACCTTGCCCAGTCCGCCCGCGACATGGAAGAGCGCCCTGCCGCCGATCCGTCCAAGTTCACGGTGGGCGGCGAAGTCCTGCACCGCCAGTGGAACAAGAAGGCCGTGGTGCGCGAACTCAACGAGAAGGCCGGCAAGGCCAAGATCGACATGGGCGGCGTGACCATGTGGGCCCCGCTGGCCGACCTTGAGCCGGGAAATGCCGAGGCCGCCAAGCCCAAGGGAACCGTAACCACCCGTGTTTCCAGGCCGATTTCCTATCTGCGCCTTGACTTGAGGGGCAAGCGTGCTGATTTAGCCCTGGCGGAACTCGAACAGTTCCTCGACCGTTCCCTGCTTTCCGGCACGGAAGGCGTGGAAATAGTCCACGGCCGCGGCACCGGCGCCCTGCGCAAGGCCGTACACGAACTGCTCCGCACCTTCCCCGGTGTGGCCTCCTACAACCTCGCCCCTGAAGATCTGGGCGGCGACGGCATGACGCAGGTGCTCTTCCGCTAGGAAGAAGCCCCGCTACGGACAGACCATGAGAAATACCGATGCCATACAGGCGATCAAATCGCGCATAAGCCTTGCCGACATGGCAAGGCGCTATGTCGAGTTGCGCTCTGTGGGCTCGCGCCTCGTGGCCCCCTGCCCCTTCCATCAGGAGACCAAGCCCTCCTTCTCCATCAACGAGGAACAGGGCACGTTCTACTGTTTCGGCTGTCAGGCTTCCGGCGATCTCTTCGACTTCTACGGCCGCCTGAACGGCCTCGACTTCAAGGAAACGCTTCAGGCCCTTGCCGAGGAAGCCGGTGTCCAGCTCCAGACCTACCGCCCCAATCCGCAGGCGCGGCAGGAGCGTTCGCAGAAACGCGATATGCTCAAGATGCACGAGCTGGCCGCCTCGCATTTCCACAGCAACCTGAACGCCGCCCATGCCAAGGTCTGCCGCGACTACATCGAGGAGCGCGGCATCACGCCGGAACTTCAGGAGAAATTCGGCCTCGGCTGGAGCATGGATTCGTGGCAGGACCTCGGGGACACCCTGCGCCGCGCCGGCTTCGACCTGAACGCCGCCGTGGAATGCGGCCTGCAGTCGAAAAGCGCTTCCGGCCGCACCTTCGACCGCTTCCGCAACCGCCTGATGTTCCCCATACGCAACCTTTCCGGGCAGGCCGTGGCCTTCGGCGGGCGCATCATCCCCTCG
Organism: Mailhella sp.; assembly: GCA_017408905.1. Lineage (GTDB taxonomy): Bacteria > Desulfobacterota > Desulfovibrionia > Desulfovibrionales > Desulfovibrionaceae > Mailhella. Next base: position 14,765 of record JAFQTU010000080.1, read on the forward strand.
CTGGCCAAGGAAGACGACGCCAAGTACATCAACAGCAGCGACTCCCCCATCTACAAGAAGGGAGAGCACCTGTTCGGCCTCTTTCAGGCCCGGCCTTCCATCGCGGTGAAGAAAAGCATCATCCTCACGGAAGGCTACATGGACGTCATCACCCTGCATCAGTACGGCTACACGCAGGCCGTGGGCGTGCTGGGTACGGCGCTCACCCCGGAGCAGATAAAGCGCCTTTCCGGCTTCAGCTCGCACCTCGAACTCATGTTCGACGGCGACGGCGCGGGCCGCAAGGCCGCCTTCCGCTCCTGCGAGATGCTCCTTACCCGGGGGCTTTCCTGCAAGGTGGTGCTCTTCCCCGGCGACAACGACATCGACAGCATGCTCCGCACCCACGGCCCCGAAGCCGTGGAGGAACTGCGGGCCAAGGAGCAGGACGGCCTCGCCTTCTGCATCTCCGTTCTGCGCGGCATGGCCCCGCGCGACGCCGTGGACTGGGCCAGAAAATTTCTCTCGCAGGTGGAACTGCCGGAACTCTTCCAGCGCTTCGCCTCGGAACTCGCCTCGGGCCTCGGCCTTTCGGAAGCCGACCTGCGCGGCGGCGTGCTGGACCGCAGGCAGTCCGCCTCGGCCCCGGCCCGCGCTTCCGCCCCGGCCGCGCCCAAGGGCATCAGCCGCGACCGCGAGATCATGACCTTTGCCGTGCGCTATCCGCACTGCCTGCCCGACCTTCAGGCCGCAGGCGCCGACCTCTACCTCTCCGCCCCATGGGCCTTCAAGCTCTGGGAAAAGATAGCGCAGAGCTGTTCGGAAGAAGCCTTCGAACTGCTCGAACCCGGGGAACGAAAATTTTGGATTCGATGCCGGGGCACAGACGCCCCGCCGCTCGACAATGAAGAAGGCGAACTTAACGCCATCCGGCATATGCTGGAACAATTGCAGAAGACAGCACATATGGCATCCGTAGTGGAAGCCCTCCGGCAGGGCACGGCGGATGAAGAAACTCAGCGGGAATATATGCGCGCGCTTGACGAAGCGCGAGGGAGGCATAGTGACCAATAACCTTAAAGACATCCAGCAGGTAAAGGCTCTTATCGCCAAGGGCAAGGCTGCGGGCTACCTCACCGTGGAGGAAGTCAGCAAGTCTGTTCCTGCTGAGATGAGCTCGCCCGAAAACTTCGAAGAGATCATCGCGCTGTTCGACCAGCTCGATATCGCCATCGTGGATTCCGAGAAGGAAGGCAAGTCCATTGCCGTGAACCATGCCGATGCCGAGAACGAGCCTATGGACATGGTCTTCGACGGCAGCGACGACGAATCTCTGGAATTCCCCCTCGACCTCAGCTCCGATGACTCCGGCGACTTCGCGGCCCGCAATACCGACCCTGTGCGTATGTACCTGCGCGAAATGGGTGCGGTTCCCCTGCTCGACCGCGACGGCGAAGTGGTCATCGCCAAGAAGATAGAAAACGGCGAACAGGACGTGCTCTACGCCCTTGTGGAAGTGCCTGTGGCCGTGGAAGAACTCATCAACGTGGGCGAAGACCTGCGCCAGAACCGCATCAAGCTCAAGGATGTGGTGAAAACCATTGAAGAAGACGACCCCACCGAAGACGAGATGAACCAGCGCCAGCGCGTCATCCTGCTCCTCGACGAGATCAAGGTCATCTACAAGAAGAAGCATAAGGTTTACCAGAAGCTCGACGCCTGCTGTACTCTGGAACGCCGCGTGGCCGGAACCCAGAAGGAGATACTCCAGTACAAGGAAGAGGTGGTCGAACGCCTGCGCGAGATCAAGCTGGAAAAGACCCTCATCGACCGCATCGTGGAAACCGTTGAAGACTACGTGCGCCAGATGAAGAACTACCAGCGCGAACTGGACGCCTACTGCGCCACCACCGGCAAGACGCAGGAAGAGCTGGTGGCCCTGTTCGACGCCCTCGACAGCCGCTCCCGCGCCATGCAGGACATCGCCAACGAGCTCGACATGAGCGTGGACAAGATGTTCTCGTACAAGGAGCTCATCATCGGCAAGATCGAAAGCCTTGCCCGCCTGCGCGAAAAGTGCTGCCACGACGTGGAAGACCTTGAAGAAGTGCTGTGGCGCATCCGCCGCGGCATGGTGGCTTCCATGCGCGCCAAGCAGGAACTCATCCGCTCCAACCTGCGCCTCGTGGTGTCCATCGCCAAGAAGTACACCAACCGCGGCCTGCAGTTCCTCGACCTCATCCAGGAAGGCAATATCGGCCTCATGAAGGCCGTGGACAAGTTCGAGTACCAGCGCGGCTACAAGTTCTCCACCTACGCTACGTGGTGGATACGCCAGGCCATCACCCGCGCCATCGCGGACCAGGCCCGCACCATCCGCATCCCCGTGCATATGATCGAGACCATCAACAAGCTCATCCGCACGTCCCGCTATCTGGTGCAGGAACTCGGCCGCGACCCCACGCCCGAGGAAATAGCCGACCGCATGGACTACCCCGTGGACAAGGTCAAGAAGGTGCTCAAGATCGCCAAGGAACCCATTTCCCTCGAAACGCCCATCGGCGACGAGGAAGATTCCAGCCTCGGCGATTTCATCGAGGACAAGAAGGCCGTGGCCCCCGCCGAGGAAGTGGTGAACACCAAGCTCTCCGAACAGATCGCCTCCGTGCTGGCCGACCTCACCCCGCGTGAGGAACAGGTGCTGCGCAAGCGCTTCGGTATCGGCGAAAAGTCCGACCATACCCTCGAAGAAGTGGGCAAGCTGTTCAACGTGACCCGTGAACGCATTCGCCAGATCGAAGCCAAGGCCCTGCGCAAGCTCCGCCACCCCGTGAGAAGCCAGACCCTGCGCTCGTTCTACGAGAATTAAGAGAGGTTTTTCTGGGGGAGATAATCTCCCCCAGACCCCCATATTTATGAGGCCGACTTTCCGAACTGCGTTCGGCTGCGTCGGCCTCATGATTATGGTGTTCAGGGTACATTACGCCACATACCTATAAAGGTACGCATCGTCCTGCGCTATGGGTATGGCGGCAAAAAAATTTCACTGCGCCTTAAGCTGAGCTTCGGCAGGGCTTGCGAAGCAAGGCCCACGAAGCTCAGAATTATGGGGGCGCGGGGGAGATTATCTCCCCCGCAAAAAAACAACATCCACTGCTATGTCGCACTATTCCTGTATCGTAGTTGGCGCGGGCCATGCCGGATGCGAAGCCGCAATGGCGCTGGCCCGCATGGGGCACAACGTTCTTGTGGTCACCAGCAATGTGGACCGCATCGGTCATCTTTCCTGCAATCCTGCCATCGGCGGTCTGGCCAAGGGGCATCTTGTCCGCGAAATCGACGCCCTTGGCGGCTGCATGGGCAAATGGGCCGACGAGGCCGGCATCCAGTTCCGCGTGCTCAACGCCAGCAAGGGCCCTGCCGTGCGCGCCCGCCGCGCCCAGATGGACCGCGACACCTACCTTGCCGCCGCCAAGCGCGACATGTTCGCCCAGCCCAACATCGCCATCTGGCAGGACATGGTGACGGACATCCTTGCGGAAGGCGGCCGTGCCGTGGGCATACGCACCCAGCTCGGCAAGGAATTCTACGCGCCGCATATCCTGCTCACCACGGGCACGTTCCTCTGCGGCCTCGTGCATGTGGGCCTCACGCATTACAGTGCAGGCCGCTTCGGCGACTCCGCCGCCATGCAGCTTTCCGATTCCCTGCGCTCCCTCGGCCTTGAACTGGGCCGCCTGAAGACCGGCACGACGCCGCGCATCCTCGGCTCGACCATCGACTTCGATGCCCTCGAAGCCCAGTATGGCGACAATCCCCCGCAGAAGTTCAGCTTCACCGGCCCCGGCCCCCAGCTTCCGCAGGTTCCCTGCTGGATAAGCTGGACCAACCAGAACACGCACGACATCATCCGCTCCGGGCTGGACCGTTCGCCGCTCTTCACCGGCATCATCACGGGTGTAGGCGCTCGCTACTGCCCCTCCGTGGAAGACAAGGTGGCCCGCTTCCCCGAGCGCGACCGCCATCACGTCTTCATCGAGCCGGAAGGCCTGAACCAGCAGGAATACTACGCCAACGGCATCTCCACCAGCCTGCCGCTGGACATTCAGGAAAAGATGGTCAACTCCATCCGCGGCCTCGAGCACGCCAAGATCGTGCGCCCCGGCTACGGCATCGAGTACGACTTCGTGAACCCCATCCAGCTCAAGCCCACCTTCGAGACCCGCAAGGTGCAGGGCCTGTGGCTGGCCGGGCAGATCAACGGCACTTCCGGCTATGAGGAAGCCGCCGCGCAGGGCATGTGGACCGCGCTGAACATCGCCGCGCAGATAGAAGGCCGCGAGCCCTTCCTGCCCAAGCGCTCGGAATGCTACATGGCCGTGCTGGCCGACGAACTGGTCACCAAGGGCACGAACGAGCCTTTCCGCATGTTCACTTCCCGCGCCGAATACCGCCTGCTCCTGCGCGAAGACAATGCCGACGCCCGCCTCACCCCCTGCGGCCGCGAACGCGGCCTGGTGAAGGACGAACAGTGGGATATCTTCCGCGAACGCCAGGAAGCCCTGCACGGCCTCATGGACAGGCTGAAGTCCGTGCGCCTCACGCCCGATGCCGCCACGCAGGCCGCCTTTGCCGAAATGGGCGAGCCCTGCCCCAATCAGGCCGTCACGCTGGCCGACCTTGGCCGCCGCCCCCAGCTTGAACTGCGCCGCCTTTCCCGCTTCCTGCCCGAACTGGCCGACACGCCCGACGACATCGTGCAGGAAACCGAGATCGTGCTGAAATATTCCGGCTACCTCGAACTTCAGGACGAACTGGTGCGCCGCGCGGCCCGTCAGGAATCCATACGCATCCCTGCGGATATGGACTACACCGACATGGCCGGCCTTTCCCGCGAGATCCAGGAGAAGCTGAACAAGGTGAAGCCCATCACGCTGGGGCAGGCCGGACGCATTTCCGGCGTTACGCCTGCGGCTCTGGCCTGCGTGGAGATAGAACTCAAGAAGCGCGGCCTTATCTGATCCACCTAAAGTAAAAAGACGACTTGCCAAAAAAGTCGTCTTTTTTTTATGTTTGAAAAAAATTCTAAGGGAGAAAAAATATGGCTTCTCATCTTTTTGTTTCTATTCAAAAAGAACGTGGTCATCTCCGCATATATTTTTGGGGTAAAAAAATTTTTTCTTATAATACAGATAGAAATTTCTTTTCTAAAAATTTTTTCTATCGTAAAAATATTTTACTCAATGAAAGAAATTTTCAATTAAGGAAGGGAGGGGAGAAAGAGAGGAGTATTCTCTTTGTCATTCCTTCACTGGAGTCCAAAGGAGGCATTGAAAGTCGCCTGCTAAAGTACGCTCAACAATTAAGACTTGTTGGCATCGAGCCATATTTTCTGAGTCAATATAATGAATATACTCCAATTTTAGACAACTTTACAATTTATTACCTTCGTTTTCATGATGCTAACTTTAAAAAGTGCTTTTTTGAACTACTAAAACATAAGCACTTTGATGCCATTGAATTTCAGTTCGGAGGAACGGAATACTTTGAAAAACTCGATATCGAAGCATTGAAAAAGTCGCACCGCGTCGGCGGGACTATCCACGGCCTTTTCCCACTGCCAGAAAATCAACTCGCAAAGTTAGACTACTGTTGTCTAGTCTCAAATTCCATCCCATACAACGGGCATAATAAAGTTTTTCAGCTTAATGGCGTTATTCCTCACCCAGTATGCTGGAAATTTAACGAGCAGCGCAAAGCTCTTTTTATCTCAAGGCTCGACAAAGAAAAACTGCCTACCCTCAAAGTATTTCTCGATTTTTGTCTCGAAAAAAATATTATCCCAGAAATAGCTGCGCCCCTGTCTAACAAAAATGCCTTGGCGGTGCGTTCGCTTATCAAACATGAATACGGAGATACCCCATCTTTCATAGGAGCGATTGATACTCTCCAATTCCTGAAAAAACATTCTCAGGAGTACCTTTTTGTTGCTGGTGTAGGACAAGTTCCTATAGAAGCGCTGTCACTTGGCTATCCTGCTTTTGTATGTTCACATCTTGGATTAGAGCATTCAAGTTTTGTATCTGAAAAAAACTTTGATGTACTCAGAACTTACAATTTTGTCATCCGCCGAAACAAAGGAGAGTTTCCCGTATCGCAAGAACTTCCAGACAAAAACTTCCACCAGTTACCGGCCGAACTTTTGAAAAAAATCTCATTCCTTGAAATCTTTGCTGAGTACAGGAAAATCATTCGCCTATGAGCTCTCATATTTTTTACAAAAAGACGAAATTTCCTGTTGACAGCGGGCGCCATTTCCCATAAACACATTCCTGCACATGGGCAGTTAGCTCAGTTGGTAGAGCATCGCCTTCACACGGCGGGGGTCACAGGTTCAAGTCCTGTACTGCCCACCATGCCAAAAATTGCGGAGCGGTAGTTCAGTCGGTTAGAACGCCGGCCTGTCACGCCGGAGGTCGAGGGTTCAAGTCCCTTCCGCTTCGCCACTTTGACATTCAGGGTTCATGCCCCATCCATATTTGGAGCGGTAGTTCAGTCGGTTAGAACGCCGGCCTGTCACGCCGGAGGTC